>DAIPIQ010000027.1:0-27516 GCA_036770745.1 Opitutaceae bacterium
CCGTTCAGATCCGAGACGGCGGCGAAGGCCGTACCCTCGACCGAGACGGCCGCGCCGGACACGTTCTCTCCGGATTCGAGCGAGATCACCCGGCCGGCGATCCCAGCAGTGGTGTTTTTGGAGGTCTGACCGAAGGACGGCCCGGTGAGGCAGGCGGCAAGGATGGCCACGAAAGGACACCATCGTGTCACGGGCGGGCGGTAGCAGGAGTTTGGCATGACCTCGTGCTTTTCCGCCCGTCCGCGATGCCTCAACCGCAAACCCGCCGCGTAACCGTCTTATGACACGGCCGTGACGCGACCGACGCATTCGTCACCTGTCCGTAACAATCAGGGAGCGGGCTCGTCCGCGAAGTCCGTGTCACGAGCGGCCGGATATGGAGCGGTTCCGGGGCGTGCGCGTCCGCTGCTTGCCTCTGGTTCGCCGAGTCGCCATCGCCGGAACATGCCCAGACAGAATCCCGCGCCGCCCGGTCCCGGGAGACCCCCGGTGCGGATGCGCCCGCGCTTGCGCGTGGCGTTGCTGATCGAGACCTCCAACGCCTACGCGCGGAACCTGCTGTCGGGCGTGGTCGCCTACATCCGCGAGCACGCACCCTGGTCGTTTTATCTGGTGGAGCAGGGACGGGGCGAGGATCCGCCGTCGTGGCTCGAGCGCTGGAAGGGCGACGGCATCATCGCGCGCATCGAGAGCGCGCGCATCGCGGAGGCCGTGCGGCGGGCGGGCCTGCCCGCCGTCGACGTGAGCGCCGGCCGGTTCCTCCCGTCGCTGCCGTGGGTGGAGACCGACGACACGGCGATCGCGCGGCTGGCCGCGGATCATTTCCTCGAGCGCGGGTTCAAGAGCTTCGCGTTTTGTGGAGACGCGCGTTTCGCCTGGTCGCGGCAGCGGGGGGCGAGGTTCGCGGCGTTCATCCGGGAGGCGGGATGGAGCGCGGAGGAGTTCCCGGCGAGCCGTCAGGCCGGCGGCGACGCGCGGACCGTCGCGGCGCTCGGGCGATGGCTCGGGCGCCTCCCGAAACCCGTCGGAGTTTTCGCCTGCTACGACATCCGCGGCCAGCAGGTGCTCGACGCGTGTCGCAACGCGGGGCTCGCGGTGCCCGAGGAGGTCGCGGTCCTGGGCGTGGACAACGATGAACTGCTCTGCGAGCTGGCGTTTCCGCCGCTCTCCAGCGTCATCCCCAACGCGAGGCAGACCGGCTACGAGGCCGCGGCCATCCTCGACGCGCTCATGCGCGGCCGTCCGGCCCCGCGCTTCGAGACGCACGTGCCGCCGCTCGGCATCCACGCCCGCCAGTCGACCGACGCCCTCGCGGTCGAGGACCCGCACGTCGTCCAGGCGCTTCGTTTCATCCGCGAGCATGCCTGCGAACCGATCAACGTCGCCGACGTGCTGCGCGTCGTGCCGGTTTCGCGAAGGGTCCTGGAGAAGCGCTTCCTCGAGCTGCTCAACCACACCCCGCACGCGGAGATCGTCGCCGTCCGGATCCAGCGCGTGAAGCAGTTGTTGGCGGACACGACGCTCTCCCAGGAGGAGATCGCGCTGCGCAGCGGCTTCGAGCATCCCGAATACCTGAGCGTGCTCTTCAAGCGCGAGACGGGGCTCTCCCCGCGCGAGTTCCGACGCCGGCTGCACCGCTGAGCCGACGGGGCGCGGCGCGCCCGCCGCGGTGAAAAATCCAAAGTTTCTTGCGGCAACTCTCATGGCGGCGGCGCCCCGGAAACGGGTAGGATCCGGGTGTCCGCACGCCGTACGACGGCGGTTCCGACCCCGCGGCGGCGCAGTCCCCCAACCCCTGCCAAGTCATGAAGAAGTCCACCAGAAAGGTAGTGCTCGGCGTCGCCCTTGCCGGCTTCGTCGCCTCGATTCGGGCCCAGCAAGTCGGAGATGCGGAGGGCGAGGTCGTCAGCCTCTCGCCCTTCACCGTCGATTCCTCCCGGGACGTCGGCTACAAGGCCACCAACACCATCTCCGGCACCCGGACGAACGTGCCCATCGGCGAGATCCCGATGAACATCCAGGTCGTCACCTCGGAGCTGCTCGAGGATCTCGCGGCGGGCACGCCCACCGAGGCGTTGCGCTACTTCGGCTCGGTGACGACGACGCGCCAGGGCAATCAGAACGACGGCGGCGTCGACCTCGACGCGAACAGCGCGCTCTTCGGCGGCGTGCGCATGCGCGGTCTCTCCGTGGGTTCGAACCTGCGCAACGGCATCCGGGTGTTCAATCAACTGCCGGCCGACTTCGTCGACCGCGTGGAGCTCGTGCAGGGTCCCGCCGCGGTGCTTTACGGCCTCTCCGAACCGACGGGCATCTACAACGCCATCACCAAGGAGCCCGTCTTCGCCCGGGAATTCGGGAGGGTGCAGGCCCACTTCGGCAGCTACGCCAACTTCGGCGCCTCCTTCGACATCAACCGGACGCTCGGCGAGAAGGTCGCCTTCCGGTTCAACGCCATGGCGGCGCACTACGACAGCGAGTTCGTGGACAACGAGGGTCGCGGCTGGGCGCTGATGCCGCAGGTGAGCTGGCGTCCGTTCAAGGACACCGAGATCAAGTTCGAGTACCTCCAATCGCACTCCCGCAGGGCCAAGCCCGACCAACGGCACGCCTACGGCAACACCGCGACCAGCGTCCAGACCACGCCCAACTACCCGACGCTGGTGCCCGGCATGGACATCCCCCTCTACGAGGACTCCCGGTACGATGTGAACCCCCGCTGGAGCTTCGCGGGGCCGGATTCCTACCGGGACGTGCGCGAGCGCAACTACACCCTCACGCTCACCCAGAAGATCGGCGAGCACCTCGCGATCAACCTGCAGGGCAGCTACTACGAGCGCCCCAACCTCCACAACAGCGCCAACATCGCCCTGATCCAGGGCAACAACACGTTCTGGCTCGACCAGCCGACCCCGCCCCAGCAGGACGCCTTCCAGCTCCGGCGCTGGGAGATCGTGGACTCGAAAAAATGGGTGGAGACGTTCGTCGCCACCGCCGTCTACCAGCGCGAGCTCGAGCTGCCGGCGATCGGCCGCACCGTGCAGTCCGTGACCGTCGGCGTCCAGGGCTTCTACGACGACTCCAACCTCCGCCAGTCCTCCGATCAGCGCGACCTCCGCGCCCGTGACGCCGCCGGCAACGTCATCGTCGCGCCCTTCATCCCCGCGGGCGTGCCCTCCACGGGCAACGCCGCGCTGCTCCGCCAGAACCACCCGTCGCTCAACGGCGGCATCTTCGACTCCCGCAGCACGCGCCCGGCCCCGGGCATCTGGTTCGACTACCTGCCGATCAACATGGATCGGAGCCGGCTCGGTCGCGGCTCCGACGTCGTGCTCACCCTCCTGCCTCCGGGCACGGGAGCGTTCACCTCGCTGGCCAACGCCAACCGCACCAAGAACGACTTCACGTCGGTCTGGGCCTCGTGGATCGGCAAGTTCTGGAAGAACCGGCTGATCCTCTCGGGCGGCGTCTTCAGGACCTCGCTCGATCAGCAGACCGGCAACACCGAGGCCGCTCTGAGGCCGTTCTACGACGAGTCCGCCACGCTTCCTCAGTACGGGGTGGTCCTCCGTCCCTTCTCGGGCGCCCTCTCCAGCATCAGCCTGTTCGCCCTCTCCTCGGAATCGCTCCAGCCCAACAGCGACCTGCGCGACGCCTTCAACAACCCCTTCGAGCCCCGCTTCGGCAAGGGCACGGAGTTCGGCGTCAAATTCGACCTGCTCGAGGACCGGGTCTCCGGCACGATCAGCTTCTGGGACATCGAGCAGACGAACCGCGTGATCTTCGACGCCAACGCGCCCAATCCCAACAACCCCACCGGCATCGGGGCCAACGTCGCGCGTGGTCTCAACACCTCGCGGGGATGGCAGGCCGACCTCATCGTCGCCTGGACGCGGAACTGGCAGACGATGCTCAGCTACGCCTCGATCGACGTATTCTCGAGCGGCGACACGAACCCGCTGCTCAACGGCGCCGCCGAGATCGGCTCCTACGACCGCGGGTTCGGCGTGGTCACGAGCTACCGCTTCAACGACGGGAAACTCCAGGGTCTCGGCGTCGGATTCGGGGCGAACTACGTCAGCCCGGAGGTGGCGGAGTCGCCCCGCGTCGGGTTCAACGGCCAGCGCCAGCGCCGCTTCCCGAGCATCTGGGACGGCAACCTCTTCGCCTCCTACCGCTGCCAGCTCTTCGAGCGCGACTGGCGTTTCCAGCTCAACGTCCACAACCTCTTCGAGCAGAAGCGCCCGGTGGGCTGGAATCCCGCCGAGGTGAACGACCTGGGCTTCGCCTTCAAACCCTTCCTCTACCCGACCGAACGCAAGTTCACCCTGACCACCACGCTCGAATTCTGATCCCTGCTGGAAAGGCGCGATGAAAAAAACCGGCACGAGACGGCGAGGCGGGGTTGCGTTCCGGGGAGTGCGGGCGTCCCGCCTGCTCCGGTCGGGCGTCTCTGCAAAGCAGACGAACCGCCGGCAGCGGTGGACGCGCCCTGGTGTCGGCTCGGAGCGCCGCCCGCCCCTTTCTCCTCTCGCATGACGCAATCCCCTCTCGATCGCCGCAGTTTCCTCGCCTCGCTCGGTACGGTCGCCGCGACAGCGGCGCCGCTCGCGCTGCCTTCGCGCTCGACGGCGGCCGAACCAGACCGCGGCGCTCCCGCGACCGCCGAGGAGCCGTTTCTCGAGCTCGCCGTCGCCACGATCTGCGCCGACGGCTTCGCCAACCGCGGGCACGAACCCGCCTTCCGACTCCTGCCGCAGCTCGGCATCCCCAACGTCGAGTTCAACCTCTGGTACGCCGACACGATCACGCCCGGCTACCTCTCCGGGGTGCGCTCCCGCTGCGCGACCGCCGGCCTGCGCCCCGTGTGCCTCCAAGGCAGCTCCTTCGGCGGCGAAGGCAGGGGCGGCGTGCTCAAAGACGTCGGCCACAAGCTCGCCCTCATGTATGGCGCGCGCGAGCTCGGCTGCCGCCGGATCAAGTGTACCGGCGCGGCGCGCGGCATGCAGGGCGGGCTCCCGGCCGTGATCGAGGCCCTGCGCGAGCTCGCCCCCGCCGCGGAGGAGCTCGACCAGCTCATCCTCGTCGAGAACCACGCGAAGAACGTGCTCGAGACCATCGCCGACTATGAGGAGATCTTCGCGGCGGTCGCTTCACCGCACGTCGGCATGTGTTGCGACATCGCGCACTTCTGGGGCTCGGGCATCGACCCGCTCGAGGTGATCGAGCGTTTCCACTCCCGCATCCTGCACGTCGACCTGAAGGACAACCGCACCCGCGGCGGCGGGCACGACGTCGTGCCGTACGGCGAAGGCGTCACGGATTTCAAGGCGATCCTCGACCAGCTCCACGCCCGACGCTATCGCGGCTACCTGCTGCTGGAGATGGCCTGGGCCGAACCGCGGGAACCGGTCCTGGAGAACCTTCGCCGCGGCCGCGACCTCATCACATCCCTCGCCCGCCTCTGATGGACGCCGCCCGTCTCCCGATCGCGCGCCGGACGGCGGCTTGTCTCCTCGCCTGCGCTTCCGCACTCGGAGCCTCGGAAACTCCCGGCGAGTTTCCGCGCCTCGTCGACGACCGGCTCGAAATCTCCCTCTACGCCGCCGATCCCGACATCGTCACCCCCATCGGCGCCGCCGTGGATGCGACGGGGCGGCTTTTCGTCATCGAATCCCACACCCACCTCCCGCCCGCCGACTACCCCGGGCCGAAGCTGGACCGGATCAAGATCTTCGAGGGTCGGCGGCCCGACGGACGGGCGGAACGCGTGTCTGTCTTCGCCGACGACGTGGACGAGGGCAACAACCTCGCCTTCGCACCCGACGGCACGCTCTACGTCTGCGCCGCCAAGTCGGTCTTCGCGCTCCACGATCGCGACCGCGACGGTCGCAGCGAGGGCCGGACGACCGTGCTCGAGCTCGATACGGCGCAGACCTACCCGCACAACCAGCTCCTCGCCCTGACGTTCTCCGTCGACGGCTGGCTCTACGTCAGCCGCGGCAACGTCGGCGGGGTAGCGTATGCCTGGGTGGGCGCCGACGGGCGACGCCTCGAAGGCTACGGCGACGGAGGTGACGTCGTCCGCTGCCGGCTCGACGGCACGGGGCTCGAGCGGGTGGCCACCGGATTCTGGAACGCGTTTGACCTGCGCTTCGACGCTCGCGGCCGGCTGCTCCTCGTCGACAACGATCCCGACTCCCGCGGGCCGAACCGGCTCGTGCACGTCGTGATGGGCGGCGACTACGGGTATCGTTCGCTCTACGGAGGCGGCGGGATCCATCCCTACCAGGCCTGGGAGGGCGAGCTGCCCGGCACCCTGCCCTACGTCGCCGGGGTCGGCGAGGCGCCGAGCGGCGTGCTCGACGCGGGTCGGGCGGCCCTTCCCGAGGACTATCGCGACACCGTGCTCGTGACCGTCTGGGGCGAACACAACGTCTCGCTCGTCCGCCTCCGGCCGGATGGGGTTTCCCTCTCGGGCCGCGCGGAGCCGTTCCTGCACGGCGGGTCGGACTTCCGCCCGGTCGCCCTCGCGCCCGCACCCGACGGCTCGGTCTTCCTCACCGATTGGATGCTGAAGGACTATCCCAACCACGGCCGCGGGCGCATCTGGCGGATTTCCACCAAGGCCGGGATCGCGACGATGCCCCCGCGCCCGCCATGGACGCTCCCGGAACCGGACGCGGACCGGGCGCGGCTCGAGTCGGTGCTTTCGCTTTCCGCAAGCCCGACCCCGGCGATCGGAGAGCTGCGGACCGCCCTCGCCTCCCCCGATCCGTTCCTCCGCAACGCCGCCGTCACGGTGTTGGCGGGCGCGCCCTTCCACGAGGACGCGAAGCGGGAGCTCGACAACCCGGACGCGCGGGTGCGCCTCGGCGCGCTGCTTGCGCTCCGTCGCGCCGACGTCGACGAGCCTGCGGCGCTGCTGGTCCCGCGGCTCCAGGATCCCGATCTCGAAGTGCGCCTCGCCGCGCTGCTTTGGACGGGGGAAAAGGTGTTGAAAACACTCCTGCCGGCGGCGGCGCAGGCGGTGGAGCACCCCGCCCTCGATCCCCGGCTTTTCGAGGTCTGGCTGGCGACGATGCAGATCCTCCACTCCGACGTCGAAAAGCTCTACGCCGCCCGCACCCCGGGCGGGCGGATCCCGCGGCGGCCGGAGCCGGGTTTCCTGAAGTCGCTGGCGGCAGACCCCGATCGGCCCCCGGCCCTGCGGGCGTTGGCGCTTTTCCGGCTCTCCGATCCGTCGGAGCCGGAGACGCGCGACCTGCTCCTCCGGCTCGCCACGGGCGCCGACCCCGTGCTCCGGGAGGCCGCGGTACGCGTATCGACCGTGGCCCGCGACCCTGTGGCCGCGCCGGTCCTGCGCAAACTCGCGCTGGATCCTTCGCTCTCGCCGGCGACGCGGGCCGACGCGCTCGCGGGCGTCGGCTTGTCCGCCGACGAGAGCCTGTTGCCACTTCTGGTCGATCCCTCGCGCGAGGTGCGCATCCAGGCGGTTCGCACGCTGCGCTTCGCGGCGGGGCAACCCGCGGTGGGGCCGGCGCTGGAGCGGCGGCTCGCGACCGCCGAGGACGAGGCGACGGCCTCCGATCTCCGCTTCGCCCTTGGGCGGGAGGACCCCGCCTCCCGCCCCGGATCCCTCGAGGCGTGGCGGGAGCGCCTCGCCTCCGGCGGCGACATCGCGGCGGGCCGCCGCGCCTACCTGTCGCCCGTCGGCGCCTGCGTGCTCTGCCACCGGATCGACGGCCAGGGCGGCGCCATCGGGCCGGATCTGACCGTGATCGGAAG
The DNA here is from genome assembly GCA_036770745.1 of Opitutaceae bacterium. GTDB lineage: Bacteria > Verrucomicrobiota > Verrucomicrobiia > Opitutales > Opitutaceae > DAIPIQ01. Next base: position 7,789 of record DAIPIQ010000027.1, read on the forward strand.
GACGGCCGACCGAGGCCAGTTGCTCAGGTCGATCATCCACCCTTCGGACGATGTCGCGCCCCAGTTCCAGGGCTGGGAGATCCTCACCAACGACGGGAGATCGATCGTCGGCCTGCAGGGGCACTACCGCACCGCAGGAGGCGCGACCATCCTGGGCCTCGACGGGCGGGAAGTGAACGTCGGCGAGGACGAGCTGAAGGTGATGCGCGCCCTCCCCGAGTCGCTCATGCCGGCGGGCCTGCACGCGGTCTACTCCGTCGAGGAGTTTCGCGACCTGATCGCCTACCTCGAGTCGCTCCGGTAGGCCCGCACCGCTTTCATGTCCAAGAGAATCAACATCGCCCTCGTAGGGCTCGGCTTCGGGGCCGAGTTCATCCCCATCTATCAGGCGCATCCCGGGGCGCGCCTCGTCGCGGTCTGCCAACGTTCGCCGGACAAGCTGAACGCGCTCGCCGACCACTTCGGCGTGCCCAAGCGCTTCACCCGCTACGAGGAGCTGCTGAACGACCCGGAGATCGAGGCCGTGCACCTCAACTCGCCGATCCCCGACCACGCCGCGCAGTCGCTCGCGGCGCTGCGCAAGGGCAAGCACGTCGCCTGCACCGTGCCGATGGCGACGACGGTGGAGGCGTGCGAGCGGATCGTCCGCCTCGTGCGCGAGACCGGCCTGACATACATGATGATGGAAACGGTCGTCTATGCGCGGGAGTTCCTCTTCGTGCGCGACCTCCTCCGGCGGGGCGAACTGGGGCGGATCCAGTTTCTCCAGGCCAGCCATCAGCAGGACATGGACGGATGGCCCGGCTACTGGCCGGGTCTGCCGCCGATGCACTACGCGACCCATTGCGTCGGGCCCTGCCTCGCGCTCGAGCGAAGGTTTGCCGAGTCGGTCTCCTGCTTCGGCTCGGGCCGCATCCGCGAGGAGATGATCGGCCGCTACGGCTCGCCGTTCGCCGTCGAGACGACCCACATCAAACTCCATGAAAGCGACGTCGCGGCGCGGATCCACCGCAGCCTCTTCGACACCGCGCGGCAGTATCGCGAGAGCTTCGACGTCTACGGCAGCCTGAAGTCCTTCGAGTGGCCGCTGATCGAGGGCGAGCGGCCGATCCTCCACACCGCGAAGAAGCCCGAGCCCGAAATCCCCGAGCGGGTGGACGTGCCGGACTTCGCCCACCTGCTCCCGGAGCCGATCCGTCGCTTCACGACCAACGGCGTCTACGATCTGGAGGGCAACGGCCACCTCTCCTTCACCCAGGGGGGAGGCCACGGCGGCTCCCACCCGCACCTCGCGCACGAGTTCCTCTCGGCCCTGCTGGAGGACCGCGACCCGTTCCCCAACGCCGTCGAGTCGGCCAACTGGACGTGCACCGGCATCCTCGCCCACGAGTCCGCCCTGCGCGGCGGCGAGGTCCTGCGACTTCCGGCCTTCACCCTGCCGGGCTGAGGGAGGCTCGGCCGCGACGACGCGGGCGGAAGGCGGCCGCCTCTCCGACCGCAGGTCTGCGGCTCAGGGCAGGTCGGTGGCGCCCATGAGGTAGCGGTCGCACTCGCGCGCGGCGCCGCGGCCCTCGTTGATCGCCCAGACCACGAGGCTCTGGCCGCGGCGGCAGTCGCCGGCGGCGAAGACGCCCTTCACGCTGGTCGTGTATTTCTCGTGCTCGGCCTTGATGTTGCTGCGGGCGTCGGTCTCGAGGGCGAGATCCTTGAGGAGCGCCTGCTCGGGCCCGAGGAATCCCATCGCGAGCAGGACGAGCTGCGCGGGGATCGTCCGCTCGGTCCCCGCGACCTCCTTGGGGATGAACTGACCCTTGTCGTTCTTCGCCCACTCGATCTGCACGGTCACGAGCTCCTTCACCCGGCCGGCGTCGTCGCCGAGGAACTTCTTGACCGTCGTGACGTAGACGCGCGGATCGGCGCCGAACTTCGCCGCGGCCTCTTCCTGGCCGTAGTCCATCTTGTAGACCTTGGGCCATTCGGGCCACGGGTTGCCGGGCTGCCGCTCGTCGGGCGGACGCGGGAGGATCTCGATCTGGGTGACGCTCTTCGCGCCCTGGCGCATCGAGGAGCCGACGCAGTCGGTCCCGGTGTCGCCGCCGCCGATCACGATCACGTCCTTGCCGCGGGCGTGGATCGGGGCGTGGTCGGGGCCGCCGTTCAGGAGGGCCTTGGTATTGGCGGTGAGGTACTCCATCGCGAAGTGGACGCCCTGGAGGCCGCGGCCCTCGATCGGGAGGTCGCGCGGGTGCGTGGCGCCGGTGCAGATCACGGTGGCGTCGAACTCGGTGAGGAGGAGCTCGGGCTCGACGTTTTCGCCGACGGTGGCGTTGCAGATGAACTTCACGCCCTCCCGCTCCATGAGCTCGAGGCGGCGCTGCACGACTTCGCGCTTGTCGAGTTTCATGTTGGGGATGCCGTACATGAGGAGGCCGCCCGGACGGTCGGCGCGCTCGTAGACCGTGACGGTGTGGCCGGCGGCGTTGAGCTGGGCCGCGGCGGAAAGGCCGGCCGGCCCGGAGCCGACCACGGCGACGCGCTTGCCGGTGCGGGTCCTGGGCTGCTGGGGGAGCACCCAGCCCTCCTCCCAACCCTTCTCGATGATCGAGTATTCGATGTTCTTGATCGTGACGGGCGGGTCGTTGATCCCGAGCACGCAGGAGCCCTCACAAGGCGCGGGGCAGACGCGGCCGGTGAACTCGGGGAAGTTGTTCGTCTTGTGGAGGCGGGCGAGGGCCTCCTTCCAGAGGCCGCGGTAGACGAGGTCGTTCCACTCCGGGATGAGGTTGTTGATCGGGCAGCCGGAGGCCATGCCGCCGATGAGTTTGCCGGTGTGGCAGAAGGGGACGCCGCAATCCATGCAGCGCGCGCCCTGGGTGCGCAGTTTCTTCTCCTCCATGTGGAGGTGAAACTCCCGCCAGTCGCGCACGCGCTCCTGAGGCGAACGATCGACGGGCAGTTCCCGCAGATACTCGATGAAGCCGGTCGGTTTTCCCATGGTGCTAAGGGCGTAAGAGGAGCAGGAGGTGTAGGCGGTAAGGCGCGGAGTGAAGGCTGACGAGGCCGTTTTCAGCCCTTCAGACTTTCCGTTCTTCAGTCTTTCATCAGTTACCGCCGACGCGGGAGAGGTCGCGGGCGTTTTCCTCGAAGGCGGTCATGATGGCGTCGTCCCCAGCGAGGCCCTGGGCCTTGGCGCGCTCGATGCAGGCGAGCATGCGCTTGTAGTCCCTGGGCATCACCTTGACGAACTTCGGGACGAAACCCTCCCACCCCTCGAGGACGCGGCGGGCCTGTTCGCTGCGGGTGAGGCGGAGGTGGCTCTCGAGGATCGACCGCAGTTCGGCGATCTCGGCGGCGTCCTCGAGTCGTTCGAGGCCGACCATCTGGGTGTTGGCCTGCCCGGCGAAGTCGCCGCGCTCGTCGAGCACGTAGGCGACGCCGCCCGACATGCCGGCGGCGAAGTTGCGGCCGGTCGGGCCGAGGACGACCACGCGGCCGCCGGTCATGTATTCGCAACCGTGGTCGCCGACGCCCTCGACGACGGCGGTGACGCCGGAGTTGCGGACGGCGAAGCGCTCGCCGGCGCGGCCGCGGACGAAGAGCTCGCCGGCGGTGGCGCCGTAGAGGGCGACGTTGCCGATGATGATGTTCTCCTCGGCGGCGAACGTGGCCTTGGCGGAGGGGTGGATGACGATGCGACCGCCCGAGAGGCCCTTGCCGACGTAGTCGTTGGCGTCGCCCTCGAGGGTGAACGTCATCCCCCGCGGCATGAAGGCGCCGAAGCTCTGCCCGGCGGAGCCGAGGAAGTGGATGCGGATCGTGTCCTCGGGGAGGCCGACGGAGCCGTGGACGCGGCTGATCTCGCTGCCGGTGATCGTGCCGACGACGCGGTGGATGTTGCGGACGGGCATCTCGGCGACCACCTTTTCGCCGCGCTCGATCGCGGGGCGGCAGAGGTCGAGGAGGACGGTGAGGTCGAGCGACTTGTCGAGGCCGTGGTCCTGCGGGATCTGGCAGAAGCGGCCGACCTCGGGACCGACCTCGGGCTGGAAGAGGATGTTGGAGAAATCGAGCCCCCGGGCCTTCCAGTGGTCGACCGCCTGACGGGCCTCGAGCCGGTCGGCGCGGCCGACCATCTCCTCGACCGTGCGGAAGCCGAGCCGGGCCATGATCTCGCGCATCTCGCCGGCGATGAAGCACATGAAGTTCACCACGTGCTCGGGCTTGCCGGAGTACTTGGCGCGCAGCCGGGGATCCTGGGTGGCGACGCCGGCCGGACAGGTGTTGAGGTGGCAGACGCGCATCATGATGCAGCCGGTGGCGACGAGCGGGGCGGTGGCGAAGCCGAACTCCTCGGCCCCGAGCAGGGCGGCGATGACCACGTCGCGACCGGTCTTGAGCTGGCCGTCGGTCTCGACCGCGATGCGGGAGCGGAGGTTGTTGAGGACGAGGGTCTGGTGGGTCTCGGCGAGGCCGAGCTCCCACGGCAGGCCGGCGTGCCAGATGGAGGTCTGGGGCGAGGCGCCGGTGCCGCCGTCGTGGCCGGAGATGAGGACGACGTCGGCGTGGGCCTTGGCGACGCCGGCGGCGATCGTGCCGACGCCGACCTCGGCGACGAGCTTCACGCTGATGCGGGCGTGGCGGTTGGCGTTCTTCAGGTCGTGGATGAGCTCGGCGAGGTCCTCGATCGAGTAGATGTCGTGGTGGGGCGGCGGCGAGATGAGGCCGACCCCGGCGGTCGTGTGGCGGGTGCGCGCGACCCACGGGTAGACCTTCGTGCCGGGCAACTGCCCGCCCTCGCCGGGCTTGGCGCCCTGGGCCATCTTGATCTGGAGCTCGCGGGCGTTGACGAGGTAGTGGCTCGTGACGCCGAAACGGCCGGAGGCGACCTGCTTGATCGCGGAGTTCTTCGAGTCGCCGTTGTCCATGGGGAGGAAGCGCTCGGGGTCCTCCCCACCCTCGCCGGTGTTGGACTTGCCGCCGATGCGGTTCATGGCGATGGCGAGCGTCTCGTGGGCCTCCTTCGAGATCGAGCCGTAGGACATCGCACCGGTCTTGAAGCGCTTCATGATGGCCTCGACCGGCTCGACCTCCTCGAGGGGGATCGGATCGGCGGGCTTGAAGTCGAGCAGGCCGCGGAGCGTGCAGAGGTTGCGGGCCTGATCGTCCACGATCTTCGAGTATTCGCGGAACGTCTTGAAGTCGCCGGTGCGGACCGACTTCTGGAGGAAGTGGATGCTCTCGGGATTGAAGAGGTGGAACTCGCCGTCCTTGCGCCATTTGTACTGCCCGCCCTCGGGCAGCACGTGTTCGCCGGTGGGCCGGTCGGGGTAGGCGGCGCGGTGCCGCGTGAGCACCTCCTGGGCGATGACCTTGAGGCCGATCCCGCCGACGCGGGAGGGCGTCCAGGTGAAGTAGTTGTCGACGATGTCCTGCCGGATCCCGACGGCCTCGAAGACCTGGGCGCCGCGGTAGCTCTGGATCGAGGAGATGCCCATCTTCGACATCACCTTGATCACGCCCTTGGAGGCGGCCTTCACGAGGTTCTTGCAGGCGGTCTTGTGGTCGAGACCGGGCAGGAGGTCCTCGCGGATCATGTCGTCGATCGTCTCGAAGGCGACGTAGGGATTGATCGCGCTGGCCCCGTACCCGATCAGGAGGGAGAAGTGGTGGACTTCGCGGGCTTCGCCGGTCTCGACGACGAGGCTGACGCGGGTGCGCAGGCCCTCGCGGATCAGGTAGTGGTGCAGGCCGGAAACGGCGAGAAGCGTGGGGATCGGAGCGAACTCGCGGTTGACGCCGCGGTCCGAGAGGATGAGGACGTTGACCTCCTCCTCCTCGATCAGGCGACGGGCGAGCAGGCAGATCTCCTCCATCGACTTGGCGAGTCCCTTTTCGCCGCGGGAGATGCGGAAGAGGGTTTGGATCGAGCCGACCTTGAGGCCGGGCAGGTCCATCCGGCGGACCTTGGCGAACTCCTCGTTGGTGAGGACCGGCCACTTCAACTCGAGCCGCCGGCAGGTGGTCGGGCCGGGGTGAAGGAGGTTGCCCTCGGAGCCGAGGCGGGTCTCGGCCGAGGTGATGATCTCTTCGCGGATGCAGTCGATCGGCGGGTTGGTGACCTGGGCGAAGAGCTGCTTGAAGTAGTCGTAGAGCAGGCGCGGCTTGTTGGAGAGGACGGCGAGGGGCGTGTCGTTGCCCATTGATCCGAGGGCCTCGACGCCGTCGCGAGCCATCGGGGCGAGGACCACGCGTTCGTCCTCGTGGGTGTAGCCGAAGGCGATCTGGCGCTGGAGGAGCGTCTCGTGATCCGGCTGCGGGACCTCGGGGGCGGCCGGGAGGTCGTCGAGATGGACGAGGTGCTCGTCGAGCCACTTGCGGTAGGGCTGTTCACCACAGATCGTCCGCTTGATCTCCTCGTCGGGGATGATGCGGCCCTGGGCGGTGTCGATCAGGAGCATCCTGCCGGGCTGGAGGCGGCCCTTGTGGACGATGTCCTCGGGCGGGAGCTCGAGCACGCCGGCCTCGGAGGCCATGACGACCATGTCGTCCTTCGTCACGTAGTAGCGGCCGGGGCGCAGGCCGTTGCGATCGAGGACCGCGCCCATCTGGACGCCGTCGGTGAAGCAGATGGCGGCGGGTCCGTCCCACGGCTCCATCAGGCAGGCGTGGAACTGGTAGAAGGCGCGGCGGGCGTCGTCCATCGTCTCGTGGTTGGACCACGGTTCGGGGATCATCATCATCGCGGCGTGGGCGATGGGCCGGCCGGCGAGGTAGAGGAGCTCCAGCGTGTTGTCGAACATCGCGGAGTCGGAGCCGTTGGGATCGATGATCGGGAGGATCTTCCCGGTGTCTTCGCCGAAGGCTTCGGAGACGAAGAGGGCCTCGCGGGCGTGCATCCAGTTGATGTTGCCGCGGAGGGTGTTGATCTCGCCGTTGTGGGCGATGCAGCGGTAGGGGTGGGCGCGGTTCCAGCTCGGGAAGGTGTTCGTGCTGAAGCGCGAGTGGACGAGCGCGATGGCGGTCTCCATCGCCGGGTTGAGCAGGTCGGGGAAGTACTGCTCGAGCTGCTCGGTGAGGAGCATGCCCTTGTAGATGATCGTCTTGTAGGAGAGGCTGTTGGTGTACCAGAACTCCGAGCCGTCGAGCGTGGAGGTGCGGATCTCGTTGTAACCGCGCTTGCGGATCACATAGAGCTTCCGCTCGAACGCCATGTCGTCGGTGATCGCGGGATCGCGCCCGATGAAGACCTGGCGGACGAACGGTTCACAGGACTTCGCGGTCTCGCCGAGCGAGGCGTTGTTGGTGGGCACGGTGCGCCACCCGAGGAAGGTCTGGCCCTCGGACTGGACGATCTGCTCGAACATCTGCTCGAGCTTGCGCCGCTTCGTCGCGTTGCGCGGGAGGAAGATCAAACCGCTGCCGTAGGAACCCGGCGGCGGCAGGGAGATGCGCGCCTTGCGGCAGACCTCGCGGTTGAAGGCGTGCGGCATTTGCAGCAGCACGCCGGCGCCGTCGCCGGTGTTGGGCTCGCTGCCCGCGGCGCCGCGGTGGTCGAGGTTCTTGAGGACCTGGATGGCGTGCTGGAGGATCCGGTGCGACGGCCGGCCCTTCATGTCGACGACGAACCCGACGCCACACGCGTCGTGCTCGAACCACGGATCGTAGAGACCCTGCTTTTGCGGCATGCCCGGATTGCCCGACTTTTCGGAAACGGATTCGAGGGAGGCGTCTTTGTGCATGATGCGAGGCCCGAGGGCGGTCGGTGATTGCGGAAGCGGAGTCAGAGGAGTTGGTCGAGCGAAGCGGTTCCCATGCCGGGTCCGGGCCGGAACCGCGCAAGGGAAGCACGGGCCTGCCACGGACAAACCCTTGACCATTTGCTTTCCAAGCGCCGGGGAACAGAAAAATCTTTCTGGAGAATCACAAGTTTCGTCCGAACGGGGCGGAGGCGGCGCGCGGACGCGGAAAGGGCCGGCCACGCGCTGCGTCGACCGGCCCCGGGGATGCGTGAGCGCTCGTCGGGCGACCGGTCAGAAGAAGCGGACGGGTTTCGCCTCCATCCGCGCATGCTCTTCATCGGTGCAACCCGCGTTGGTCGGCACGTCGACGGGCGCATCCGAGCGCCGGACGAGATCATTGCTCAGAAGGTAGTTCTCGACCTCCTCGCCACTCACATCGGCCAGCATCACGCCGTCGACCTCGACACAAGGCGAGAGCGGCTGGCCGGACTTGCGCACCATCTCCGCGTAGTTCTCGCGGTTGTTGATGATGTCGATGTCCTCGAAGGAGAGACCGTGCTTGCGGAGGATGGCGCGGACGCCGTTGCTCCAGCCACAGTGCGGTTTGAGGTAGGCTTTGATGTTCATCGTCTGAGGGTTTGGCTCGGGTTGGAAGAGGGGGAAGCAATACCGAGTTCGCCGGTGCTGGCAACCATCCGCTGGGACTTTGTCGGGCGAGTGGAAGTGCGTCCCGAATGCTTTTGCGAGACGGTGCGCGGCGCTCCATTGCCGAAGGACCTGCGCCCGCGATGAAAACCATCCTCCTGCTCACCGCTTCGAACATCTTCATGACCTTCGCCTGGTACGGTCATCTCAAGTACCTCAAGGACCGCGCTCTCTTCACCGTGATCCTCATCTCCTGGGGCATCGCATTCTTCGAATACTGCCTGATGGTGCCCGCCAATCGCATCGGCTACGGGCAGTATTCCGGGTTCCAGCTCAAGGTCCTCCAGGAGGTCATCACGCTCGTGGTCTTCGCCGTGTTCGCGGTGGCGGTGCTGAAGGAGAAACTCGCGTGGAACCAGCTCGTGAGTTTCGCGTTCATTCTCCTCGCCGTCTACTTTGCCTTCGGGTTTCGTCCTGCCGCCCCGGTCGGCGGACACTAGCGCTCCTCCACCCCGCCCCCGGTGCGGGATCCGCCTCCGGCGGCGATGATTCGAGAAACGGGTTGCGCCCCGCGGCGGATCCTTCCACGAACTGGACAGCCGTTCACGTTCCCTCGCCCCCCCCCACCCTCACGCACCTTTATGGCCAAGACCACGACCTCAAAGCCCGCCGTCGACGACGCGCGGGAGAAGAACCTCGACCTCGCCCTCTCCGCGATCACCAAGCAGTTCGGCGATGGAGCGATCATGCGCCTCGGGGCCGCGACGCGCATGGAGATCCAGACGCTTTCCACCGGATCGCTGGCGATCGACCTCGCGTTGGGCGTCGGCGGATTGCCCTTGGGGCGCATCATCGAGATCTTCGGGCCCGAGTCTTCGGGAAAGACGACCTTTTGCCTCAGCGTGATCGCCGAAGCGCAGCGCAAGGGAGGCCTCGCGGCCTTCGTCGACGTCGAGCACGCCCTCGACCCACGCTACGCCCGGATCGTCGGTGTGAACCTCGATGATCTGCTCATCTCGCAACCCGACAGCGGCGAAGACGCCCTCAACATCACCGAGACGCTGATCCGCTCCAACGCGATCGATGTGATCGTCCTCGATTCCGTCGCCGCGCTCGTCTCGAAGCAGGAGCTGGACGGGCAGATGGGCGACGCCACCGTCGGCTCCCAGGCACGCCTGATGAGCCAGGCCATGCGCCGACTCACCGCCGTGATCTCCAAGAGCAAGACGATCTGCATCTTCACCAATCAGATCCGGGAGAAGATCGGCGTGATGTTCGGAAGCCCGGAGACCACTCCCGGCGGTCGCGCCCTGAAGTTCTTCTCCTCGGTCCGCATCGACATCCGCAGAATCGGCCAGATCAAGGATCCCACCGGCAAGGTCATCGGCAACCGGACCAAGACGAAGATCGTGAAGAACAAGGTCGCCCCACCCTTCACCGAGTGCGAGTTCGACATCATGTACAACGAGGGCATCTCGAAGTCCGGCTCCCTCCTCGACCTCGGGCTCGAACAAAAAGTCCTCGAAAAGAAGGGCTCGTGGATCGCCTGGGAGGGCAACCTCATCGGGCAAGGGCGCGAGGCGGCGAAACAATACTTCGCGGACCATCCCGAGGCCGCCGAAAAGGTGCGCAAGGCCGTGCTGGACAAGGTGCAGGTGGCCGGTGGCACCGCCCTCGCCGCGGGCTCGGGATCCGAAGGCGGCGATCCCGGCGACAACTGACGCCGGCGCCCTGAGACCCCTGCGGGCCGTCGTCGACGGCCTGCCACGCGTGCACGGAACCGCCGTCGGCCGGCGGCGCGACGCGTGTTGCCTTGCCGCTGCCGGCGTGTTCTCACCGGACCATGTCCGGCGCAGATACGATCGTCGCTCCCGCGACCCCCGAAGGCGAGTCGGCCCTCGCGCTCATCCGCGTCTCGGGTCCGGAAGCCGCGACCTGGGCGCGGCACTTCCGCCGCGGGCGGCCTCTCCTCGCGGGTCGCCTCTGGCATGGCGACTACCGCGGCGTCCGGGACGACGACATCGACGATGTCGTATTCGCCTTCTTCGAAGCGCCGCGCTCGTTCACCGGCGAGCACGTCCTCGAGATCTCGTGCCACGGGAATCCGCTCATCATCACCCGGATCCTCGAAGACCTCCGTGTCCGCGGAGGCCGGTTGGCGGAACCGGGAGAGTTCGCCCGACGCGCTTTCCTCAACGGAAGGATCGATCTCACCCGCGCCGAAGCGATCATGGAGGTGATCCGTGCCCGCAGCGACCGCGCCCTCGAAGTGGCGCGGCAACAACTCCGCGGCGCCCTCGGCCGCAGGATCGATGCCGCCGTGACGCGCCTCGTCGAGATTTGTGCCGGCATCGAGGCCTACATCGATTTCCCCGATGAAGACCTTCCGCCGGAAGACCGCGACACGCGGAAGGCGGCCCTCGATGCGCTCCACGACGAACTCTCCCGCCTCGGCGCCGCCTGGCGCGACGGCGATCTCTTGCGTCGCGGCGCACGCATCCTGCTCGTCGGAGCACCCAACGCCGGCAAGAGCAGCCTCTTGAACCGACTCCTCGGCTACGAACGGGCCATCGTCGATCGCGAGCCCGGCACCACCCGCGATTTTCTGGAGGCGGAAACCCTCGTCGGTCCCCACCGCGTCGTGCTCATCGACACGGCCGGCGTCCACGACGGCGCCAGCGGCGTCGAACAAGCGGGGATCCGACACACCCTCCAGCTCGCCGAGACCGCCGACTTCTTTCTTCTGGTTCTCGACCGGACCGCTCCCCCACTTCACCTTCCCCAGACGCTTCTCGCCCGCCTTTCCCTATCCAACGCTTTGATAATCAACAATAAAACGGATCTTGAAGGCGGCTCCCGATCGGAGCCGTTCGAGGGCTTCCATCACGTCGAAGCATCGGCCCTCACCGGTTCGGGAATCAACGAACTCCGCGAGCGACTCCGAACGCTGATCGATGCCCGCATCGGCCCCGAGGGCGACGAAACCCGTCTCATGATCAATTCCCGACACGCCGGGGCGCTCGACCGGGCATTGGCGAGCCTCGACCGCGCCCGTGCGCTTCTCGCTTCCTGCGCTCCTCTGGAATTGGTGGGCAGCGAATTGCGTGGGGTGATCGACGCCTTGGGCGAGATCGTCGGGCGGATCGACAACGAGCGCGTCCTGGACGCCCTGTTCGCCTCGTTCTGTATTGGCAAATAGGTGGTATATAATTAGTTACATTAACTTCGCAAGCGTCCAACCGAGCCCATCCCCCACCCTTCACCTTCCAATATGGCGTTCCGCTACAACCCCGATCCGTTCGATGTGATCGTCTGTGGTGCCGGTCACGCCGGCGTCGAGGCCGCGCTTGCCGCCTCCCGCATGGGCGCATCCACCCTGCTCCTCAGTGGCAACGTCGATACGATCGCCCAAATGAGCTGCAACCCTGCGATCGGCGGCGTCGCAAAGGGGCACATCGTGCGCGAAATCGACGCCTTGGGCGGCGAAATGGCGATCAACGCCGACCACACCGGGATCCAGTTCCGACTCCTCAATGCCAGCAAGGGACCGGCCGTTCAGTCGCCCCGGGCGCAGTGCGACAAGAAGGTCTACCAGCTTCGGATGAAGCACACTTTGGAACGCCAACCCAACCTGGAGGTGTTCCAGGCCATGGTCTCGGGGCTCATCCTCGAGGATGGTCGGGTCGTCGGCTGCCGAACCACGCTCGACATCGACTTCTTCGGATCGACGGTCGTCCTCACGACCGGCACCTTTCTTCGTGCCCTGATGCACATCGGCTCCAACAAGACCGAAGGCGGCCGCATGGGCGATCACAACGCGCGCACCCTTTCCGGCGATCTCGTCGCGGCCGGAATCGAACTGCGCAGGCTCAAGACCGGGACCCCGCCAAGGATCCTGGGTCGGACCATCGACTTCTCCGCGCTGGAAGAACAGACCGGTGACGCAGAGCCTGTGTTCTTCGCCTTCTACGATACGCGCCCCGAGGCGGAACCGTTCCACGTGGAACATCCTGCCGCTCCACGCCTCGGGTGGTCGCCCGGGACCGACCAGTTGTCCTGTTGGATCACCCACACCAACGCCGAGAGCGCCCGAATCGTCCGGGAGAATCTGAACCGCTCGGCGATGTATTCCGGAGAGATCCAAGGCATCGGACCTCGCTACTGCCCGAGCATCGAGGACAAGGTGGTTCGTTTTGCCGAAAAACCCTCGCACATGCTCTTTCTCGAGCCCGAGGGCCGCCACACCGAGGAGTACTACATCAACGGGCTCTCCACGAGTCTTCCCTTTGATGTGCAACTGCATCTGATCCGCAGCATTCGCGGTCTGGAGCGCGCACGGCTGACGCGTCCGGCTTATGCGGTCGAGTATGACTTCGCCCCACCAACCCAGCTCCTGCCAACCTTGGAGTCGAAGTGGGTCGAGGGGCTCTTTTTCGCCGGCCAGATCAACGGCACGTCCGGCTACGAAGAAGCGGCCGGGCAGGGGCTTGTCGCCGGGGCCAATGCGGCCAGGAAGGCGAGGGGAGGGGAGTCGCTGATACTTGCCCGCCACGAATCGTATATCGGGGTGATGGTCGACGATTTGGTGACGAAGGGCGCCGATGAGCCCTACCGGATGTTCACCAGCCGCGCCGAACACCGGCTCCTCCTCAACCACGGGAGCGCGGAACTCCGGCTGGCGCACCACGCCAAGGCGATGGGCCTTGTCGACGCGGAACGTCTTCGTCGGATCGAAGACAAGAGAACTGCCGTCTCCGCCTGCTGCGACTGGCTGGAACGCACGGCCACCTCCGAGGGAACGTGGGGCGAGCGACTCCGAAGGGATGCGCAAGTCAATCTTCCGCAGGAGCTTACGGGCCATTCGAAGGAGATCCAGGCGGAGGTGCTTTACCGTATCCGCTACCGCGGCTACCTTGAGCGCGAGGCTCGGCAAGTCGCGCGGATGACCGAAGCCGAACGGATTCGCCTGCCTTCCGCCCTCGATTACCTGGAGGTCGCCGGGCTCAAGCGGGAATCGGCCCAAAAGCTCGCTGCGATCCGACCGGCGACCCTCGGGCAGGCGGGCCGCATCAGCGGGGTCAATCCGTCCGACGTCGCCATCCTGATGGTCCATCTGGCCTCGCAGAGAACCCCGGAAATCCGACCGTGACCCGGGCGGACTGTTACGATTGGGTTGCAACGCGTCTCCACGCTTTCAATGAAGGGCAACTCTCGCATGAACGGAGCAGATGGTCTCCGCGAAGCAACCCGAGCTCTCCCAGCCTAGTCCGCGCCAGCCCATGTCCGCGAATCCAGCCCCGGAGGCCCTCACGTCCAGCGTCCTCGTGGTGGATGACGAGCGCGACGTCACCGACCTCGTCGCCTACCACCTCCGGGCCAAGGGCCTGCGGGTCGCGACCCTGAACGACCCCAACCAGATCATGGGTGTGGCGCGGACGTTTCAGCCCGACCTTGTGATCCTCGATGTGATGATGCCCGAGCTCAACGGCACCCAGATCTGCCGGATGCTGCGGGCGGATCCGGTGCTCAAACACACGCCGATTTTTTTCCTCAGCGCCCGGGCCGACGAGCCTTCACGAGTGACCGGGCTGGAAGCCGGGGCCGACGACTTCATCTGCAAACCGTTCAGCATCAAGGAACTAGTTCTAAAGGTCACCTCCGTCCTGCGGCGGATCGCGTCGACGTCGTCCCAATCCACAACGTCGGTGATCTCGGTCGGCAGGATCAACCTCGATTCCGGAAAGCACACCGTCGAAGTCTGCGGCCTGCCGATCGAACTGACCGCGACCGAGTTCAAGCTGCTCCAAGTACTGATGGAGCGGAAGGGCAGGGTGCTCTCCCGGGAATACCTGCTCACCAACGTCTGGAATTACGAGAACGAGATCGAGACCCGAACGGTCGACACCCACGTCCGGCGGTTGCGGGAGAAGCTCGCTTCGGAAGCCGTGCTGATTGAAACCGTCCGCGGAGTGGGGTATCGGATGATGGAACGTCCGCCCGACTCGTGCTCTACCTGATCGTCGCCGCCCTCCTCGTCGCCCTCGTGTGGCTTCTCCGCCGCCACACGCGACTCCGGAGCGGGATCAGCGCCCTCGCCAGCTCCATCCGCGAGCGCCGAACCTTCCTCACCGACGACCCCCGGCTCATCGAAAGCCACCCCGCCTGGCGCGAGCTCGCCGGCGCGTGTTCCGCTTTGGTCGCGGAGCTCGCCCGCCTCGACCAACAGCAGATGGGCCAGCTCGCCTATCTCAAGACCACCCTGGGCCAGCTCCACGAGTCCGTCCTCATCGTGGATCGCGACAACTACATCGTCCTGGCCAACAAGGCGTTGACAAACATGATCGAAGACGCGGCCCCTTTGGAAGGGCGGCGCCTGGAGGCGACCCTGCGCGGCCCCGAGTTGTTTTCCGCCCTCGAGCGCGCGCGCTCCGGCGAACCGGTGCCGCAGGCGGAGTTCGCGATCGAGGCGATGGGGCGGAGCAAGTGGTGCGAAGTGACCGCGACCCTGCTTCCGGACGTCGCGGAGGCGAGCGCACCCTGGGTTCTCTTCGTGCTCCACGACATTTCGAAACAGAAGCAACTGGAGTCCGTCCGACAGGAGTTCGTCGCCAATGTCTCTCACGAACTCAAGACGCCCCTCAGCGTGATCAAGGGCTATGCCGAGACGCTTGTGGACGACCACGCCACCATGGCCATCCAGGATCGGGAGCGGTTTCTTCGCACGATCCTGCGCCACGCGGAGCGCCTCGCCGCGATCGTCGAGGACCTGCTCACGCTCTCGCGACTCGAGCATGAAAGTGGGGCGTGGAACCGATCCGAGGTATCCGTGCGCGCCTTCCTTCAGGCGGTGGAGGCCGATTTCCGCGAGCGGCTGGAGACGGGCGGCCATCGTTTCGGCATCCGACTTTCCGGGGAGGACTCCGTGGTCCAGATGGACCTCCTGCGCATGCACCAAGTGATGGCGAACCTCCTGGAAAACGCCCAAAAATACACCCCTCCGGGCAGTTCGATCGTGATCCAGGCCGAAGTCGCCGAATCCGAGGTCCGTTTCGTCGTCGAGGACAACGGCCCGGGGATCCCGAGGGAGGATGTCGCCCGGATCTTCGAACGTTTCTTCCGCGTCGAGAAGGGCCGCTCCCGGGAAAAGGGCGGCACGGGCCTCGGCCTCAGCATCGTGAAGCACATCATCCAGTCCCACGGCGGAAAGGTCTGGGCGGAAAGCGAGGCGGGGGAGGGGACGCGGATCGTCTTCACGCTTCCCCGCGAAGCGGAGCCGGGCAGGGTTTCCTCCGTCGCGCATCCGGCGGAAACGGATGCGGTCGCCTCCTGACGCCTCCCATGCCCTCGTGTCCGCTCCCGGAGCCTCCGACCTCCGATCGCCGGCCGTTGCTCGAGCAAGCGCGTCTCCAGCGTGTGGATACGCTTCGGAACCTGCTCGCGGCGGTGCGGGGCGGGGTGGGGTGGGGCGGCCCGGCGACGCTCGAGTTGGGGTGCGGCCACGGGCATTTCCTCGCCGCCTACGCCCTCGCCCACCCGGATCGAGCCGCGATCGGGCTGGATTTCTGCCGGGAGCGGATCCGCCGGGCCGAACGCAAGCGCCTGAGCGCGCGACTTCCCCGGCTCCACTTCCTGCACGCCGAGGCCGGCGAGTTCCTCCAGGCCGTTCCGGACACGCTCCGCTTCGCGCGCATCTTCATCCTGTTTCCCGACCCCTGGCCCAAACGGCGACATCGGAAAAACCGCCTCGTTTCCGCCGGGTTTCTCGAACGACTGGCCTCCGTCTCGGAAGCCGGGGCCGAGCTCTGCCTTCGCACCGACCACGACGATTACTTCGCCGCCACCCGGAGCACCCTCCTCGCCGCACCCGATTGGCGGCTGGAGCCGGCGCGCCCCTGGCCCTTTGAAGCCGCGACGGTGTTTCAGCAGAAGGCCGCCGCCCACCATTCGCTCGTCGCGGTCAAAGCGCCGCGAGCGTGAGCATCACGTAGAACTGCACGACGAGCGCACCGGCCACCAGGACGTGGACGAAGATCGCGAACGCATCGGGCTTGTTCCCGCCCCGCGACCCCTTCGCGCCGGGACCGACCTCCGGGCGGGTGGGGGGCCTTGTGTCGGATTCCTCCATAAGTCGGGCTCTTCGGCGGTTGAAGTGAAGCTGTTGGCGGGGCGCGCACCCGGTCGAAGGCCCGGATGCGACCGCCCACTTCAGGAGTTGACGGAGCAAAATTGATTCTGCAACACAGTCCCTTTTGTCGGCCGAAACCTCCGTCGTGATTCCGCTCTCCGCACCGCTTCACAGAACCCTCCCGTCTCTCGCCGCATCCCTTTGCGCGCTTGTCCTGACGAATCCGGCGCAGGCCGCGGGGGCGAGCGTGGCGGCCAACGAGATCTTCCGCCTCGGCCCCCTGCCCGTGACGAACTCGATCGTCACCACCTGGGTGGTCGCGCTCGCCCTGATCATCGGCTTCCGGCTGCTTGCGGGCAATCCGCGACTCGTCCCCAACCGGGGGCAGGCCCTCGTCGAGAGCGCGCTCGACGGGTTGAAAGGCGTCTTCGAACCGATCGTCGGCAAAAAGGCATCGCCCGCGGCGATGCCTTTGTTGCTTTGCCTCTTCATCTTCATCGTCGTGAACAACTGGTCGGGCCTGCTCCCCGGGGTCGGCACGATCGGCTGGTCGAGCGAGGGTGCGGACGGCGTGCGCCACTTCGATCCGTGGATCCGACCGTTCAGCGCGGACATGAACGGCACGCTCGCGCTCGCCCTCGTCTCGATGGCCGTCTGGCTCTACCTCGTGCTGCGCTACGCGGGGCCGGGCCTGCTCTTCCACGATCTCTTCGGAAACAAGGCCGACCGGCGCGAGGTGCCTGCCGCGATCTACCACTTCCTCACCCTGATCTTCCTCGCGGTCGGTTGCATCGAGGTGATCTCGATCCTCATCCGGCCCGTCTCCCTCTCGTTCCGGCTGTTCGGGAACGTCTTCGGTGGGGAGAACCTGCTCCACGGCACCTACTTCGTCTTCCCGTTCTACTTCCTCGAGCTGCTCATCGGCCTGGTCCAGGCCCTGGTCTTCACGCTCCTCGTCAGCGTCTACATCGGCCTGATCTGCAACCACGGCGACGACCACGAGCACAAGGAGGGCGCACCCGCGCACCATTGATCTTCCCGTCGGGAGCGTGCCGAAGCCGTGCGCACGACGGTCACCAAAAACCAAATACACCATGATCCAGATCCTCGCCCAGACCTCCGCCGGAGTCACCGGCAGCCTCCACGTCGCGCTCGGTTGCGCCGCCGCCGCCATCGGCGTCGGCCTCATCGGCACCAAGGCCGTCGAGGCCGTCGGCCGCAATCCGGGCGCCTCCGGCAAGATCCTCGTCCAGTCGATCCTCGGCATGGCCCTCGCCGAGGCGGTCGCCTTCTACGTGATCTTCCTCGCCTGAGATCCGGAACCGCCCGGCGCGTCGACTGAAGGCGCGCCGGGATCCGCTCCCGCTCCGCCATGAATCTCCTCCTCGCCACCACGGAAGCCGACGGCAAGCTGCGGCAGTTGCAGTCGCAGTTCGGCATCGAGGGAAGCTATCTGCTGATGCAGATCATCAGCTTCTCGATTCTGGCCTTCGTCCTCTACCGCTTCTTCTTCAAGCCCGTGCTGGCGACGATGGACGAGCGCCAGTCGAAGATCGCCGACGGCCTCCGTTTCGCCGAGGAGATGAAGGCGAAGCTCGCCGACGCCGAGGCGCAGCACGCCGAGACGCTCCGCAAGGCCTCGCTCGAGGCCCAGCGTCTCGTCGACGAGGCCCGCACCGCCGCCAAGGAGCTGATCGAACGCGAGACCCGCGCGACGACCGAGAAGACCCAGGGAATGCTCGCCCGCGCCGAACAGGCGATCGACCTCGAGCGCCGCAAGATGGTCGCCGACGTCCGCGAGGAGATCGCCCGACTCGTCGCGCTCACCGCCTCGCGCGTGCTCAGCCGCGAGCTCACGTCCGACGAACGCAAGCGCTACGCCGAATCGGCCGCCCGCGAGTTGACCAACGTCTGACCCGCGCCCCGGCATGGCCAATCGACGCAAGACCCAGGCCCTCGCCCGCCGCCTCTTCCAGCTCAGCCTCGCCGACGGCCGCCTCTCTCCCGAGCACGTGACCGCCGTCCTCGCGTGGGTCGAGAAACACCGCCCGCCCGATGCGAGCGCCGTCCTGCGGAGCTACCGCCGCCTCGTCGCCGCCGAGATCGCGCGCAACCGCGCCGTGATCGAGTTCGCCGGTGACGTCGCGCCCGAGGTGTTCGAGCAGATCGCCGCCGCCATGTCGAAGCGTTACGGCCGCCCCATCACACCCCACCCGGCGCCCCGCCCCGAGCTGATCGCCGGCCTGCGCGTGCGGGTCGGCTGCGACATCTTCGAAAACTCCGCCGCCGACCAACTCGCTTCCCTCGGCGCCGGCCGCTGACCCCGAACCACCCAACCAACCCTTTTTCCCACCGCGACCCATGAGCACGGTATTGGAGCAAATCGAACAACAGATCGCCCGCCTGCAGGCCGGCACCACCCGGCAGAACGTCGGCTCGATCCGCACGGTCGCCGACGGCGTCGCCCTTTGCGACGGCCTCTCGGAGGTGATGTACAACGAGATGGTCGAGTTTCCCGGCGGCGTGATCGGCATCGCGCTCAACCTCACCGAGGACGACGTCGGCTGCGTGGTCCTGGGCGACGTCTCCAACCTCAAGGAGGGCGATCCCGTCAAGACGACCGGCCGCCTCCTCTCCGTGCCCGTCGGCAAGGCCCTGCTCGGGCGCGCCGTCGACGCCCTCGGCCGCCCCGTCGACGGCAAGGGCCCGATCGACGCCCGCGAGACCTACCCCGTCGAGAAGATCGCCCCCGGCATCATCGTCCGCAAATCCGTCTCCCAGCCGCTCTTCACCGGCATCATGGCGATCGATTCGATGATCCCGATCGGCCGCGGACAGCGCGAGCTGATCATCGGCGACCGCTCCACCGGCAAGACGACGATCGCGATCGATACGATCATCAACCAGGCCAAGATCAACCGCGTCGGCCTCGCCGGCGGCGATCCGGCCTTCCGCCCCGTCTACTCGATCTACGTCGCCGTCGGGCAGAAGAACTCGAACATCGTCCGCACGATGGCCGCGCTCGAGGCGGCCGGCGCCCTGGAGTTCACGATCGTCGTCGCCGCCCCCGCGGCCGACAACCCCGCCAACCAGTACCTCGCCCCGTACTCCGGCGCGGCGATGGGCGAGTGGTTCATGGAAAACGGCATGGACGCGCTCATCGTCTACGACGACCTCTCTAAGCACGCCGTCGCATACCGGCAGATCTCGCTCATCATC
>DAIPIQ010000028.1:0-21504 GCA_036770745.1 Opitutaceae bacterium
GTAAGAAGCTCGAAGAGTTCGCCGTGGTCTGCGGCGACGCCGACGAGCCGGTCGGAAAGAACTTCTTCGAGAAGGCGAAACGCTTCTTTCAGTAGGGAGGATTCGGGACCTCCCCGTAGTTGGTCCTCGAATACCCCCGCGGATCCCCGGGCCCGCGGCCGGGCGCAGGGGCCGAGACCGCGTCGTCGGCGGTGAACAGCTCGTGATCCGGGCCGGCCGAGCGGATCTCCATCCGCCGGTCTCCGAGGGCGTGGAAGAAGAACGGCGTGCCCCAGCGGTCGACGAGCTCGCCGCGGTGGTCGATCGACGGGTGGTCGGGCGGCAGCGGGGCGTGGCGGCGGACGTTGCGTCCGGCGAGCTGCGCGGTGATCTCGCGGTTGCTCCCGAAGGGCGGCGCGCCGAAGGCCACGAGGTGGTTGTCGAGCACGGCGCGCACGATGCGGAGGTCGTCGCCGATCGAGGCGTCGGCGGCGTTGAGCCGGTCGGCGAGGGGACTGCGCCCGGGATCCGGGCTCGTCACGAGTTCCGGCCGCGGGCGTTCCGGTCGAGCCGCCGCGGCAGGGGCTACGGCGGTCGGCGCGGGCCCGGGCGCGTCGAGCGAACACCAGAACGTCGCGACGGCGAGCGCGGCGGCGAGCCCGAGGAGTCTTGTCCGGCGGCGGTTCACGCGAAGAAGCCGAGGTCGCTCGTGGCGAAGTTCCCGAGGTTGGGAAACAGGGCCGGGAGTTCCGACGGCGGCACGCCGAACCAGCGGGCGAGCGTCGCCGAATACTGGTCGACCGACGTGGTCGGGATCCAGCGTCCGTAGCCCGTGTCGTCGGGTCCGTCGACGACGAGCTCGGGGAAGCGGCCGTAGACGCGGCCGCCCCGCACCGCGCCGCCGAGGACGAGGTGGTGGTTGCCCCAGCCGTGGTCCGAACCCTTGCCGTTGGTCGTGAAGGTGCGGCCGAAGTCCGAGGCGGTGAAGGTCGTCACCTGGTCGGCCATGCCGTACTCGACCGTGGCCTGATGAAAGGCGGCGAGGCCGTCGGCGAGCTGGGCGAGCAGGGTGGAGTGCGCCAGGAGCTGGGCGTCGTGCGTATCCCAGCCGCCGAGGCTGGCGAAGAAGATCTGCCGGCGGAAGCCGAGCGAAGGGCCGGCCTTGATCAGGCGGGCGATCATCCGGAACTGCCGCCCCAGCTCCGTATCCGCGAACTGGACACCCGGGGGCGGTGTCGCGGCGAGGGCGGCGTTGACGAGGGCCTCGTTCGTGATCGCCCGCCGGGCGCCGCCCGCGAGCGTCTGTTCGAAGAGGTTGCGCCGCTCCAGGTCGAGCAGGCCGGTGAAGGCGTCCTTGCGCAGCCGACCGGTCCACTCGTGCCGGAGGAAGTCGATCCCGACCGCGCCCTCGTCGCTCATCTGATACTGGATCGTGGCGTCGCCGTTCTGCCAGGTGTTGATCCCGGCCAGGCTGATCGCCATCGAGATCCGGTCGTTCTCGTTGAGCGCGGCGAGCAGGTCGGCGACGCGACCGCCCCAGCCGATCTTCCGCGGGTCGTCGGGGAGCGCCGTCTGCCACTGGACGCTCTGGTCGCTGTGCGAGAACAACTGCGGCGGCAGGGCCGAGGTCCCCGAGAGGTAGTCGCCGCGGGTGACGGGGGCGATGAGCGTGCCGACGTTGGCGAGCACGGCGAGCCGCCGTTGTTCGAAGAGCGGGCGCAGGGCCGCCGCCGCGGGATGGAGGGCGAGCGCGGGGCCGCCGACCGGCGCGATCGGCAGGAGCGAATCCCGGGGGACCGCGAGGATCGAGCGCGCCTGCGCGTAGTTCGCGTAGGCCTGCGGTTCGTGGGGGATGAGGAGGTTGTTGGCGTCGTTGCCGCCGTAGAGGAAGACGCAGACCAGCGCCTTGTAGTCGCCCGCGGAGGCCGCGAAGTCGCCCTGTTGCGAGACGCCGGCCGCCATCACGCGGAGCTGTGCGAGGGTCGAGAGCAACCCGGTCGTGCCGAGGGCCGCGCAGGCCCCGCGCCGCAGGAAGGATCGTCGGGTGAGGTTGCGGGTGGAGGCGTCCATGATCGGAGGGGGCTATTTCTGCACGGCGTAGTCGGGGGAGGTGACGATGGTGAAGACGGCGGAGCGCACGCGCTGCTCCGCCGACTGCCACGACGGTGCATCGGTCACGAGCCGTCGCACGAGAGTCCGCATTTCAGGAGACATCCGGCCGGAGAGCAGGAGGAGGTCGAGCCGGTCGAGCAGGGCGTCGGGAGTCGCGACCAGCGCCGCCTCCGGGCCGACTTCGAGGACCGCGTCCTCCGTCCACTCCGGCACGCGGTGGGCGAGGTAGTCGAGAAGGTTGACGAGGTGCGAGATCGTCGCATCCGAGGTGATCTG
Organism: Opitutaceae bacterium; assembly: GCA_036770745.1. Classification (GTDB taxonomy): domain Bacteria; phylum Verrucomicrobiota; class Verrucomicrobiia; order Opitutales; family Opitutaceae; genus DAIPIQ01. The sequence goes on from DAIPIQ010000028.1 coordinate 2,368, forward strand.
GAATTCCGGGGCCACGAGGCCGGCGGCGACGACCGACCCCGGCGGGGCGTAGTCGGGCTGGAAGAAGTTGAACACCGTCGGCGACTGCAACGGCTCCTGGCCGATCCGGTCGCGGATCCAGGCGATGTCGTACCAGCCGCTCCGGCCGCCGGTGCCGAAAGCGCGCCAGAGGTGGGCGATCCGGATGATCGGCTCGCGCAGTTTCCCGAAGGTCGGGAGCGTGGCGGCCTCGGGGCTGCGCGCCTCCCAGTCCAGGAGGATCGCGCGGACGATCGCACCGAGGTCTCCCCGCACCCCGGCCCCGTTGTCGGCGAAGACCGCCGCCACCCGATGCACGTAGGCCGGGCTCGGGTTGGAGGTCACGAGCCGCTGGATGAGCAGACGGGAGAGGAACGGACCGGTGTTGGGATGCGCGAAGAGCCGGTCGATCACGACGTCCAGCTCCTGCTCGGCCGTGCGGGTGGCGGGAAGCACCTCGCCGTCGAGGATGCGCTTCTCCCCCGTATCGTGGTACTGCGGATAGGCGCGCATCGGCCGGCGGAAGTCCGGCTCGCCCCAGAGGAAGTTGTATCCGGGATCATCCGACGCGAAGCTCCAGCCGGTGAACACGTGGGCGAGGCCGACGATCTCCGCCTGGTCGTAGGTCGGGATGGGAAGGCCGCGCGCATCGAGGACGAGGGTGCCGTCGGGGTGGAGCCGGTGGAGACCGATGGAGAAGAGCTGCATCACCTCGCGGGCGAAGTTCTCGTCGGGAAAGACGCCTTCGGCCGGATCGGGCCGGCGGTTGCGGGCCATGCTCAGGTAGACGCCCATCGCGGGATTGAGCGTCACGGCGCGCAGGAGGTCGCGGTAGTTGCCGAAGGCGTGCGCCGCGAGGAGGTCGTGGTAGACGGCGAGGGCGTCGATGTTTCCGCCGAGGGCGCTGTCCTCCGAGACGACGAGGATCTCGCCGAGCGCGAGCGCGACGCGCTGGCGGAGTTGATCGACGCCTCCGACGGCCGCGCGCCACCACGCCTCGGTCAGCACGTCCGTCCACACCCCCGCTTCGGGATCGGTCGCCCGGCGCTGGGCGCGCACTCCCTCGATGAACGGCAGCAACCGCGTCTGCGGGGCCGCGACCTGTTCGCCGATCCACGCCTCCGCCCCGATCGCGCGGAGCCGCTCGATCCCGACGAGAGTCGGCCCGAACGAGCCCTGCTCGAGCAGCCGGGCCGCGTCGGTCGCCGTCATCGGACCCGGGTTCAAGAGGGGCGCGGGTGGCGGCGGTTGAAACTCCGCCGAACCGATCGCCGCCCTGAAGTGACCGCGGAGTTCTCCCGCGGGATGGAGGGCGGTCTGCACGAGGACGAAGAGCTCGCCCGTGCGCAGCGCCCGGACGAGGTCGGCCGCGCCCAGGCCCGCGACCGGTTCGAGGTTCCAGGTGAACGAGTCGAAAGATCCGCGGGGAAGCGCGCGGACCGGCATTCCGGACCCGGCCCCGGGCCCGCCGAGGTGGATCTGGATGTTGGTCGGTTCCGAGCCGAGCCCGCTCAGGCGCAGGGCGAGGCGCGCGGAGCCGGAGTCGGCGGCGAGGCTGAGCGAGGCCGTCCCGTGCGCCCCGGTGTTGATGCCGACGGGTGGGCGCAGCGCCGCGAGGAAGATGGTGCGGCCGTCCGCGTCGGTGGTCTCGGTGGCGTGGGGAGAAAGCACGAAACCCGGCACCACCTCGAAGGGCGCATCGCCCGTCTGTCCCGGGCGTATCCAACCCACGGTGACATGGCCGCCGGCCTCCGGCGAGCGGTGGAGGATCTCGAAGTAGTGGCGTTCGCCCTCGCGCAGGCGGATCGTCGAGGAGCGCTGCCCGGGCTCCCGCGACCATTCGCGACGGGCGGTCCCGGCGACGACGCGGGCGCGCAGGGAGGCGTCGCCCGGCTGGTCGCCGTCGGCGAGCCGGAACTCGGCGGGTCCGCTCGCGGCGAGCCAGAAGCGGTAGTTCCCCGTCTCGGGTGCGGTGAGATGGCCGCGCAGGCGGTGGAGCTGCGGCCCCTCCGTCGCGGCGACCTCGAGGGAGGCGACGGCGCCGGCGGCGAGGGGCGCGGCGCCGAAGGGCACGACGAGACCCGTCGCGGGCGGGGCGAAACGTTCGCGGGTCGCCTCGCCTCCGGGGGCGAGGACGCGCAGGGTCGCGCGGTGCGAGCCGCCGTTCGTGCCGTCGCTTGCGCCGAGCCAGACGGTGTGTTCGCCAGGTTCGACGGCGACGCCGGTGATCGCGCCCGAGACCGGGTTGAGCACGAGTCCGCGCGGGAGGCCGTCGGCCGTGAAACGCGTCGCGCCGCCCGTCGCCTCGATGAAGGCGAGGAACGGCTCGCCCACGAGGGCGACCGATCGGCTCAGACCCGTGGCCGCCGGGCCGATCGCGGTCGGGGCCGCCACCGCGCCCAACGGCCGGGCCGACATCCCGCTCGCGGACCACCAGAGTTTGGCGCGCGCCCAGCCCCAGAATTCGATGAGCTCGACCCGCACGCGGTGGGGGATGCCGCCGACGAGCGGGATCGTGACGGAGGAGTCGCGCCAGTCCGGGCGCGGCCGGTCGACGACGAGTTCGTCGTTGATCCAGATCCGGAGCTCGTCGTCGCCGTTGACGATGAGGGTGTAGTCCTTCGTCGCGGGGGGCGTGAGGACGCCGGTCCAGCGCACGGAGAAGTTGTCGGGGTTGACCGCGGGATCCGGGCGGGCGCCCTGCCACTCGAAGTCGATCGCGGCGTCGGTCCGGACGAGGACCGGCGGGCCCGAGAGGCGGTTGTTGTTGAAGAACTCCGCCCGCCAGCCGGTGGCGCCCGCATGGGGCGCGTCGGCGATGAGGACACCGGCCTGATGCAACGCGGTCAGCGCGTAGGCCGGGTCGGGGAGCACGGTGGCGATCACCGACTCCGGCGGCTCGAGCAGGTCGTCGGCGAGAGGCGTGATCGTGACCGCGGCCTGCGCGGCCCCGGCCGGGATGACGACGACCGTCGGGAGCGGCGCGTGGTCCACGCCGGGGGTCGCCGTACCCGACCAACCGATACGCACGCTCAGCGGCGCGGAGAGGGCCCCGCTGCGCAGCACGACGATCGATCCGGTGTCGCCGGTCTCCGAGGCCGAGTCGTCCGCGGCGAAGACCATGACCTGCGGCAGCCCGGGCGCGGGCGGTGGCGGGGCGGGGGCCGGCGTGGTCGGTTCCGGATCCGCTCCGTACATCTCGACCAGCACCGTGCCGGCGTCGGTGGCTTGCGCCGAATCGACGTGCAGCGTGTAGGCCCCGGGACGAAGGGCGGTGAGCACGGCCGCGTCGCGCGCGTCGTAGGAGAGGGGGAACGCGCCGGCGAGCCGGGCGGCGTCGGCGAGCGCGGCGGCGTTGGGCGCGGCGGTCCAGTCGTCGTTGAGCGCGACGTCGGTCGGGCCGCTGAAGAGCCGGATCCGCGGATCGCCAAGCGTGCCGCGCACGCCGAAGCGGGCGAGCGTCGGGCCGACCGCGCGGATCAGCACGCGCTTCGGCGCGTCGCCGCGGATCACGAAGCCGGTGATCATCGTGCCGCCGGCCGGGAGGGCGGCGCGCAGCGAGAGGTTGTTGATGGCCGGGGCCGGGACGCCGGGCTCGAGGGTGTCGTAGACTTCGAGCAGAACCTCGCCCGTCGTTCCCGCGGCGCCCTGCGCGACGGCGGTGTAGACGCCGGCGGTGAGGGGTGCGAGCAGCGCGGCGTCGCGCGAACCCGCGACGAGGGGAAACGCTCCGACGCGGCCGGCGGCGGCGGCGAGCGCGGCGTTGTCGGCCCAGTCGTTGTTCTCGAAGACCACGGCGTTGTCGCGGAACACCTGGACGCGTGGATCGGGGAGCGTGCCCGGGAGGTGGAACGGCGCGCTCGCGAGCGTCGGCCCGACCGCGCGAACCATGAGGGGCCGCGTGCCTGAGCCGGAGACGACGAAGCCCGCGACCAGCGTGGCGTCGCCCGAGCCGGCGAGCGTGCGCACGGAGATGTTGACGAGTTCGCCCGGGGCGGAGCCGAGCGTCAGGCCGGACGCGAGGCAGGCGAGCGCGGCCGCGAGGCGGCGGGCGGGACGGGTGGTCGAGGCCATCGTTCGGATCATGCGCGGCGCCGGCGGATCGACGCCCGGCCGGTGTTGAGACGACGGCGTGGGGCGGTGGTTCAGCGCGCCCGGGTAAACGCCCGGTGAAAGGCGGAGCGCCCCGCGTCGCTCGAGCAGAACCGCTCAGGTCGCGAAGGTTTTTCGTGCGTCGGCGTGAGCGTTCGTCCCATGCTTCGCGGATGCGGGTGGTCATCCTCGGTTCGGGGCGCGGTTCCAATGCGGCGGCGATCCTCCAGGCGCAGGAGGCGGGAAGGCTCGGTCGCGCGCAGGTCGTGCGGATCTTCGCCGATCGCGCGGATGCGGGCATCCTCGCGCTTGGCGAGCGGCATGGCGTGCCCGCGACGTTCCTCGATCCGGCTCCGTTCAAGACCAAGCTCGAGGGACCGGGCGAGGCGCGCTACATCGAGGCGATCGGCGCCTGCCGCCCCGACCTGGTCGTGCTCGCCGGCTTCATGCGCGTGCTCAAGCCCGGCTTCCTCGCGGCCTTCGAGGGGCGCGTCATCAATCTCCATCCCAGCCTGCTGCCGGCGTTTCCCGGCCTGGACGGGATCGGCCAGGCGTTTCGCCGGGGCGTGAAGCTCACCGGCTGCACCGTGCACCGGGTGACGGCGGAGGTGGACGGAGGTCCGATCCTCGATCAGGCGGCGGTGCGGGTCGAGCCCGACGACACGCTCGAGTCGCTCGCGGCGAAGGTACACGCGGCCGAGCACGCCCTGCTCCCGGCGGTGATCGCGCGGTTGAGCGGGGCGGATCGGTAGGGATTGTTCGCTTGCGGGACGGGGGGCGGGGCGCGACCGTCGCGGCTCGCATGAGCTTCAAGGTTTTCGTCGACGGTTCCGAGGGGACGACCGGGCTTCAGATCCACGAACGGCTCGCGGGCCGGCGGGAGCTCGAGGTGCTCGCGATCGATCCGGCCCTTCGCAAGGACCCGGCTGCGCGGGCGTCGATCCTCAATGCCGCCGACGCCGCCATCCTCTGCCTGCCGGACAGCGCGGCGCGCGAGTCCGTCGCGCTCGTGACCAATCCGCGCACCGTCGTGATCGACGCGAGCACGGCCCACCGGACCGATCCAGCCTGGACCTACGGGCTGCCGGAGCTCGAGCCCGGACTGCGCGAGCGACTGCGGACCTCCAACCGCATCGCGGTCACCGGCTGCCATGCGGCGGCGTTTCTCCTGGGGATCCGCCCGTTGGTCCGTGCCGGGATCGTGCCGGTCGAAGCGCGGCTCAGTTGCTTCTCGCTCACGGGCTACACGGGTGGCGGCAAGCGGATGATCGCGCGCTACGAGAGTGATCCCGCGCCGGCGTTGCGGAGTCCGCGACCCTATGCCCTCGGGCTCGACCACAAACACCTGCCCGAGATGCGGCTCCATTCCGGGCTCGCGCACCCTCCGGTCTTCAATCCCGTCGTCGCGGCCTTCCCTCAGGGCCTTGCCGTGACAATCCCGCTGGCGCTCGACTCGTTGCCGGGGCGACCGAGGCCCGGCGACCTGCACGCGGCGCTCGCCGCCGCCTACGCCGGCGAACGCTTCGTACGGGTGCGACCTCTCGGTGATCCGGCGGAGCTCGACGAGGGGTTTCTCGACGTGCAGGCCTGCAACGGGACCAATCGCGCCGACGTTTTCGTCTTCGGCCATGCCGCGCAGGCCGCGGTGGTCGTGCGCCTCGACAATCTCGGCAAGGGGGCCTCCGGCGCCGCGATCCAGTGCATGAACCTGCGCCTCGGTCTCGACGAGGAGGCCGGGCTCGCGAGCTGACCCGTCGCATGCCGCTCATCGAGGTGAAGGCGGAGATCCCGGCCGGAGAGGTCGATCTCGTGGACGACCTGCTCCTCGAGCGCGGCGACGGGCGTTGGAGCGTGTTGGAGGACGTGCCGGCGCGGCGCGCCTGGGTGGTCGGGATCTTCGAAGGTCGCGACGAGGCGGGCGAGGCGTGGGCCTTGCTCGCCCCCGAGCTCGCCGCGCCCGGCGAGGTGGAGATACGCGAACTCCCCGACACGGACTGGCGCGAGAGCTACAAGGCGCACTTCAAGGCGTGGCGTTTCGGCCGGCTCCACTGGGCCCCGGAGTGGGAGCGCGGGTCCCGCGTCCTCCCCGAGGGCGACCGGGTCGTCTGGCTCGATCCCGGGATGGCGTTCGGCACCGGGAACCACGAGACCACGCGGCTGTGCGTCGAGCGGCTTGTCGCGTATCCGGACCACAAGTACGCGACGGCGCGGGTCGTCGACGCCGGTTGCGGCTCCGGCATCCTCGCGATCTCCGCGGCCGTGCTGGGTTTCTCCGACGTCTCGGGTTTCGACAACGATCCGGAGGCCGTCGCGATCGCTCGGGCGAACGCGGAGCGCAACGACGTCGCGTCGCGGATCACCTTCCGAACCGGCGACCTGGAGTCGGGCTTCGCGGGCCGGCAGGCCGACCTGCTCCTGGCCAACATCCAGGCCGACGTGCTGGGGCGATTCGTCCGCGAGCTCGTGTCGGCCGTCGCGCCGGGTGGCTGGCTCGTGCTGAGCGGGATCCTCGCCTCGGAGGTCGGGCGGGTCCGCGAGGTCTTCAGCGACCCGGGCCGCGGCGCGTCGATCGAGTCGCGTGTGCTCGGCGAATGGGCCGACCTGCTCCTGCGGTTTCCGGAGCGGTCATGACGGCTCCGGACCGCGACCGCGGCCCTGCTCCCGAATCCACCACGCGGCCTCCTTCGGGTCGCGGAACGCGCGGACGTTGATCCGGCGCAGGGCCGCGAGATTCTCCGCGAAACGGAGGATGGCGCGATCCCGGCGCGGATCGGGCACGACGTAGGCGATGGCGTCGACGGCGCTCCGCGCCACCATCCCGAGCAGCGTGATCAGCGCCTCGACCTGTTCGAGCTCCAGACTCGGTCCGACCAGCCGGTCCTCGATCAGCAGGCGCCGCCGGCCGGTGCGGATCGAGTGCGAGGCGCATTCGGTGAGGAACGCCATGGCGTTCTCGAAGGAGTTCGTCCCGGTCACCGTGAAGTGGACGTGGTCGCCCTTGTCTTCGCTTTGGAGCGAGTAGGCCATGGCGGAGGGGCTGCGAATTTCGGCGAAGCCCGCCCGACGCTCAAGCCTTTGCGTCGGACGCGGTGGAGGGGTGGTGGCGCGTCTTTGAGGGATCCTCGTCATGCCCGCCTGGTGGATTCCCGCCGGGGGACCGGTCCGAGAGTCCCCATTTTTCGGTTTGCGTGAAAGTACCGGGGGTTTCGCCGCCGATGCTCCGCGCATGAACGTCGCGTCTTCGTCACGCCATCCCGGCCCCGGCCGCTCCTGCAACGAGCGGTTTCGTCACATCCCGACCGTGGTTGATCCGGCGCGTGGTAGTCGTGGCGCGTGCGGGTGAGGCGCTTCCGCCCTCCGCTTCTTCAACAGCCAACAACAGGAATCCAGTCATGAACATCCAACCGTCGAAATCACTCCTGCTCCTCATCGCCGCATGCGTGTTGACCGCGGGCGGTCGCGCCGAGGAGGCGGATGTCGCCGCGTCCCCGAAGGCCGTGAGTGACGACCTCAAGGGCTATTGGTCCGAAGTGGTCATGCTCTACGACAGCAACGCCGACGGGCAGCTCGACAAGTGGGAGCGCCTCATCCTCCAGCGCGACCTCGAGTCGGGTTTCCTCAAGGCCCCGTCCGTCACGCGCAGTCGCGAGCAGGCCCGGGCCCATCGGCGCGAGATCCTCGCGATGTACGACGCCAACGGCGACGGACGCCTCGACCAGTGGGAACGCATGGTCCTCGATCGCGACATCGACGCCGGGGACATCCTGCCCCCGGGGCGGACGGTCCAGGTCGTCGCCTCCGGCGGCTGAGAGCAGACTTTGTTTGGGGCAGGTTCCGCGCCCGCGAGTGGAGGCTCGCGGGCGCTTTCGTTTTCGGAAGATGCGACGCCGTCCGTTCCGCGGTGGGCGGGCTTCGCTCCAGCAACACCCCTCTTCGTCCCATCCGCGCTGCGGATGCGCGCCAGGCGGGCATCGTGGGCTTCGTAAACCCAGCAACAAACACCACGAAAACACTCGAAACATGAACACACGAAACATGCTCCTGCTCGCGGCCGCCGCCTGCCTCGGCGTGACCGCCTCCGCCCAGAACGCCGCCAAGCCCGCCCGGCCCGACGCCGAGGCCCGCAAGGCGCACCATGCGCAGATGATGGCCATCTACGATGAGAACAAGGACGGCGTGCTCGATGCGACCGAGCGCGAAGTCCTCAAGACCGACATCAAGTCGGGCGCGGCCCCGCGCCTCGGTGGCGGGCGCGGCCCCGGCGGTCGCAAGGGTCCGCCCCCGGAGCTGCTCGCCACCTACGACCTCGATGGCGACGGCACGCTCGACGAAGACGAACGCGCCCAGGTGCGCGCCGACATCGTCTCCGGCAAGCTCACGCCCCCCGCCGGCGGTCCCCGTGGTCGCCGCGGCCCGCCGGCCGGCGATCCGGCCGACGCCGCGAAGAACTGAAACGGGTGTCCTCTCGCGCCCGCCGGCCCTGCCGGCGGGCGCTTCGCTTTTCGCCGTTGAGCACCCGCCGCACCCGCCCAGAGTCGGCCCGTCCCGAATCCCGATCGTGAACGCCGCGTCGCCCTCCCCCCAGCTTCGCCTCATCGTCCTTGTCGGCGCCTTCGCCGGCGGGTGGGCGCTGCTGATCCTCGCGTTCGCGGCGCAACTCGTCTTCACCGCGTCCTTCGACTGGTCGCGCGCGCTCCTCGCCTCCTTCCACGACTGGCTGCCGTGGGCCCTGCTTTCGCCCGCGGTGATCTGGCTGACCCGGCGCTTTCCCTTCGAGGCGGGCGGCCTCGGGTCGGCGATCCCCGTCCATCTCGTCGCCTGTGCGGTGGCGGTGGTGCTGAGCGGTTGGGTGTCCAACAACCTGATACCGCGACCGATCGGTCCCGGCTTCGCCCAGCGCGAGGGTCCTGGGGCGGGACCGTTCCGCGGAGCGCCCGGCGGCCCGGGGATGCGCCCGGGACTCGGACCGCGGCGGGACTTCTGGGGAGTCGTCCTGTGGAACCGGGCGCGCTTCAACCTCCCCGTCTATTTCGTCCTCGTGGCCGGCACGCAGGCCTTCCTGCTCTACCGGCGCGTGCAGGAGCGCGACCGGCGGGCCCTCGAGCTTTCGGCGAGTCTTTCGCAGGCGAAGCTCCAGGCGCTGCGCCTCCAGCTCCAGCCCCATTTTCTTTTCAACACGCTCAACGCCATCGCGACGCTCGTGCATCGCGATCCCGACCGGGCCGACGAGCTCATCGTCGATCTCTCGGAGCTGCTTCGCCTTTCGCTCGAGGTGGGTGAGCCGGAGATCCCCCTGAGGCGCGAGCTGGAGATCCTCGACCGCTACCTCCAGATCGAGCAGGTGCGACTGGGCGACCGGCTCGGGATCCGGCGCGAGATCGAACCGGAAGCGCTGGAGGCGCTGGTTCCGACCCTCATGCTCCAGACGATCGTGGAGAACGCCGTGCGCCACGGGATCGAGCCGCGGTCCGAACCCGGCACGGTGACCCTGCTCGCACGAAGGCGGGGGGACTTCCTCGTCCTGATCGTGCGGGACGACGGAGTCGGCCTCGGGGTCGCCGATCGCGCCGCGGGGCGCCGCGGCATCGGTCTCTCCAACACCGAATCGCGGCTCGCGGAACTGCACGGGGCGGCCGCCCGCGTGGAGCTGCGCGCCCCGCCCGCGGGGGGCGTCGAGGTGGAGATCGTGCTTCCGTTCCGCCCCGCCGTGCCGCCGGCCTCCGTGTCGTGAGCCTGCGGGTGCTCATCGTCGACGACGAGGCGCTCGCCCGCGAACGCCTGCGGACCCTTCTCGCGAAAGAGGCGGACGTGTCGGTCGTGGGCGAGTGCGCGAACGGCGGGGAGGCCGTCGCCTCGATCCGCGCCCTGAAACCGGACCTCGTCTTCCTCGACATCCGGATGCCGGGGCTCGACGGGTTCGACGTGCTTCGCGAGCTCGGGGACGGGCTCCCGGCGGTGGTGTTCGTCACGGCCTTCGACGCCTACGCGGTGAAGGCCTTCGAGGCCCACGCGCTCGACTACCTGCTCAAGCCGGTGAAGCCGGCGCGGCTGCGGCAGACGCTCGAGCGCGCCCGGTCGCGGCCGGCGGTCGCGGCGGACGCCGCGGTCGATGCGATGGGCGCGCGTCTTCTCGCTCTGCTCGAGGAGCGTGCGCGCGAGGAAGGGAGCGGGTACCTTTCGCGCCTCGTCGTGCGCACGGGCGACCGCGTGCGTTTCGTGAAGACCGGGGAGATCGATTGGATCGAGGCCTCCGGCAACTACATCATCGTGCATGCCGGGGGCGAGAAGCACACCTTGCGGGAGACGCTGGGCGCGATCGAGGCGAAGCTCGCGCCGAAGCGGTTTCAACGCCTGAGCCGATCCGCCGTGGTCAACCTCGACCGCATCCGCGAGGTGCAGCCGCTCTTCCACGGCGAGCATGTCGTGATCCTTCACGACGGCGCCCGCATCCCCATGACGCGCGGCCTGCGCGAGTTGCAGGAGCGATTGAAGTTCTCCTGAGCGTCGACATGCGGTTGGAGCGGCGGCTGCGAGTGCAGCGTCCGACACGGAACGATGCGAAACGGGAAGGTGGCCGCGGGACTCTGGACCGCGTCGCTCGGCGGACGTTCGCGCGAAACGCCGTCCTACAAGGCCGCCGATCACCACCCAACCGCATCGTTACGGCTGAGCGCTTACGGCTCCGAGGCGAGGTTGCGACGAAGAAAATCGTCCATGAGGTCGAGCGCCGCGTCGTCGGTGAACTCCGGCCCGCCGTGCGCGGCGCCGTGCATCACCTTCAGATCGGCGGTCAGGCCCAGGGCCTCGTAGGCCCCGATCATCTCGTGCGCCTGGTTGATCGGCATCTGCGGATCCTGATCGCCGTGGAGCCAGAGAAGCGGCGGATCGTCGGGGGTCACGTGAAGCACGGGACTCGCGAGACGCGCGAGGTCCGCCGCTTCGGTCGGTTGTCCGCCAAGAAGCAGCTCGAGCGCGGGCACGCGGACACCGAGCCCGTGCGGCGTGGATTGGGCGAGGATCGTGGTGAGGTTGCTTGCGCCGAAGTGGACGAGGATCGCCTGGACCGAAGAGGACGCCTCGCGCCCGGCGCCGACCGCGCCTTCGAGCGCTTCCACGTCGTTCGTTACGCCGACGAGCGCCGCGAGGTGGCCACCGGCCGACGTCCCGGCGATCACGATCGGCGAGGCCGGCAGCCCGAGCTCGTCGGCGCGGGCGCGGAGGAAGCGGATCGCGGCCTTGAGATCGTGCACCTGTGCGGGGAACCGGGCGACGGGCGTGAGCCGGTAGTCGGCGCTCGCGACCGCCCAGCCCCGCGCGGTCAGGCCCGCGATGCCGACGTTCTTGCGCGAACCCGAGCGCCAGGCGCCGCCGTGCACCCAGACGATCACGCCCTTCGCCCGCTCCACGGGGCGATACAGATCGAGCCGCAACTCGACGCCGTCGACTGCGGCGAAGCGGATGTCGTTCACGACGTCGCCGTTCGCGACGCCGCGCGTGACAACGAGCGCGAGCACGAGCAGGGAAAGGGTGGTGGAGCGCATGGGGGGGCCGGAGGCGGACGAGCGGCGGGAAAGCGTTTGCCGCGAATCGGGGCGGTGGATAAACTCCCGGGCATCATGATCGACACCATCAAAAAAGCGATGCTGGCGGGAGTCGGGGCGGCGGTGCTGAGCGCCGAAAAGGTCGAGGACGCACTCTCCGGTCTGGTGGACAAGGGCAAGGTCTCGGCGGCGGAGGCGAAGGACCTGGCCCGGACCGTGGCCGCGCGGGGCAAGGAGGAGTTCGAGGTCGCCTCGCGGGACCTGCAGAAGGCGTTCAAGGAACTCGTCGACAAGTCCGGCGTGGGACAGAAGGAGCGCATCGATGCGTTGGAGAAGCGGCTGCTCGCCCTCGAGGTCGAGATCGCCAACCTCGTCACCCGTCTGAACAAAGACCATTCGAGGTGAAGCCGTTTGATCTGATCTCCAACGCCGTTCGCGCGAAGGAGATCGCGGCGGTCTTGATCCGCAACGGGTACGCGGACCTGTTGCAGAAGCTCGAGCCGCCGTCGGGATGGTTGCAGAAGATCGTTCCCGCGCCGGGCGAGCGCCTCGGGCCGTGGGAGCGGCTCCGCCTCGTTTTGGAGGAGCTCGGGCCGACGTTCGTCAAGTTCGGGCAGATGATGAGCATGCGGCCCGACGTCCTGCCGGAACCGCTCATCCTCGAGCTGCGCAAGCTGCAGGACCGGGTGTCGGTCCAGCCTTTCGAGGAGGTCGATCCGGTCTTGCGCGAGGCGCTGGAGGCGGACCTCGAGGCGGTCTTCGTGGAGTTCGACCGCACGCCCGTGGCGAGCGCCTCGCTGGCCCAGGTGTATTTCGCCCGGCTGCGCGACACGGGCCAGGCGGTGGCGGTGAAGGTGCAGCGGCCCGACATCCGGCGGAAGATCGAGGCCGACTTCGAGATCCTCCAGTGGTTCGTGCGGCAGGCGCACCAGCGGCTGGACGACCTGCGGCCGTTCAGCCTCCCGTCGATCGTCGAAGAGTTGCGGGAGGGCATCGCCCGCGAGCTCGATTTCCGGATCGAGGCGCGCAACGCCGTCTTCTTCCTCCACGGCAATCCCGCGGTCGCGGAGGTCTTCGCGCCGCGGCCGGTGGAGTCGCTCAGCACGCGCCGCGTGCTGGTGATGGAGCGCGTCGAGGGGAGCAAGCTCCGCGAGCTCGTGCCCGGCTCGGAAGCGGCGCGCCACCTCGCGGCGGTCGGGGCGCGTTCCATCTTCCGGCAGATCCTCGTGGCCGGTTTCTTCCACGCGGATCCTCACGGGGGGAACCTCGTGGTCGCGCGGGACGGACGCATCTGCTTCCTCGACTGGGGGCTGGTCGGGCAGTTGACCCGCCGGATGCGCTACGCGCTCGTGGATCTGTTCGGCGCGTTCCTGCAGGGCGACGCGGCGCAGGTCGTGCGGGTGGCCTCCGAGCTGGGGCGGGTTTCGCGCATGCGCAAGGACGCGCGGCAGATGGAGCGCGAGATCCTCTACGCACTTCGGGAGAGCTTCGATCCGCACACCGGGCAGGGCCGGATCGGCCGCGCCCTCCTGCGGCTGCTCCACATCTTCGGGGAGAACGGCATCGACATCGGCCGCGACTACGCGCTCGTGGCCAAGGCGGTCCTCTCGATCGAAGAGGCGGGGATGGAGCTCGATCCGGAGTTCAACCTGCGCGCCTCGTTCAAACCCGCGGTCGACGCCCTTCTGCGGGAGCGACGCGATCCGCGCGCCGTCTGGCACTCGCTCCGGCAATCGTTCACCTCCGGCTTCGGCCGGCTCCAGGACCTGCCCGGCGAGCTCCACCGCGTGCTCCGGCTTTTCGAGGAGGGCGGGGCGACGATCAATTTCCAGCACCGCGGCCTCGAGGACCTCGATGACGCGATCAACTACGCGAGCAACAAGATCACCCTCGGCGTCATCATCGGCTCGCTGATCATCGGCTCCTCGCTCGTGCTCACGACCGGGGTGGGGCCGCAGCTTTTCGGATTCCCGGCGATCGGGATCCTCGGCTACCTGCTCTCGGCCCTGCTCGGCGTCTGGGTGATCTTCGACATCCTCCGCCGCGGCCACCGGCGCTGATCACAAAAAACGGCGTATCGGGAGACGCCCCGTCGGAGAATCTGGCCCCGCCTTATTTCCGGGCCTCGGCCGCGCGGACGCGGTTGAGGATCCCCTGGGCCTCGGGCGGCGTCTGGAACCAGTCGCTCATCGCGATCTCGGGCGTCGCGTGGGCGGTGCGGTAGAGCTCGCGGTTGGCGCGGTCGAACGGCGCCAGCCAGCCGGTCTTCACCGTGGCCCCGGCGTAGACGCCGCCGAATGACGAGTAGACCAGCACTGGCGCGGCGGCGAAGAGGTCGAAGCGTTCGGCCTCGGCCGCGCGCGGCCCCGCCACGGCGGTCGCGTCGGCCCCGATCTCGAAACGGCCGGAGTAGGCCCGCTGCACGGCGTCGTCCGACATGAGCAGGAAGATCGAGTTGATCTCCTTCACCCCGGCCTGGAGCCCGAAGTTCACCCCGCCCGGGTCGAGCAGGACCGGCGCACCCCACTGGCCGGTCTGCGGGCTGCGCACGATCAGGACGGCCGAGCCGCCCTGCCCGCCGAAGATGAAGCCGGCGCGGTATTGGTGGACGATCACGATGCCCTTGGCCTCGCGCAAGACGTTGGCCGGGACGGCGGTGGCGGGCTTGTCCATCACCACTTCGAAGGCGTATTCGCAGGACGTGAGCTTCTGGGTGACCTGTTCGCGGAAGCTCTTCGCCGCCTCGAGGGCGGTGGAGGGCAGGGCGAGCAGGGCTGCGAGGGCGGCGTGGCGGAGGGAAGTCATCTTGAAGGCGGTTTCCGGCGGGCGACCGCACCGCATTTTTTTCCAAAAGGCAATGGGGAAGGCTGGGCGCGCGCCGGCGTCATCCCCGCTGGGACTCCGGCGGGCGGGCCGGGTTTCCCGCATTCTCCGCCGAGGGCTTCGGGGGCGGGCCGCCGGCCTCGAAATCGGCGAAGGCCGCGCCGCCTTTCGTCGAGGAATCGCGCGGCCGCTGGCAGGCGTAGAAGAACACCAGCCCGCCGCCGAGCAGGTAGAGGTGGTAGGTGAAGAACCGCCAGAGCACGACCACCACGCCCACGACGGCGGTGGGGGCGAGGTTGGGGAGGATGATCGCGGAGAGCAGCTCCACGCTGCCTCCGCCGCCCGGGGCGACGACGAGCAGCGAGACGCCGAAGAGCAGGCCCTGCACGAGGAAGAGCGGCAGCGGGTTCACCGAGACGCCGAAGGCGAAGAGCAGCATCGGCAGCAGGAGGTAGCGGCAGCACCACTGGGTGGAGGCGAGCGCGAGGTTCGCGAGGAGCGCACCTTTGCGGTGCCGCCAGAGGAAGGCGAGCGAGGCGAACACCCGGCGCACACTCCGGCCCACGGTGATGCGCAGGTGGCGGTGCCGGCCCGGGAGCCGGCGGGTGCGGCCGAAACGCGTCGCGGCCAGGGCCCGATGCACCGCCCGGTGAAACGAGCGGCTGCGCAGCAGCACGATCAGGAGCGCCGCCGTGGCGAGAAGGACGAGGACGACGACGAGGGCGTCCATCTCGGTCGGACTGTCGAGCAGGCGATCGAGCAGACCACCGCGCAGGAGGATGAACCCCGCGAAGGGCGCGAGCAGCGCGAAGAAGACGAGGTCCACCGCCGCATCGGCCGCGAGGAGCGAGCCGGCCGTGGTCAGCGGCACGCCGGCCTGCCGAAGCAGCGCGAGCCGGATGACCGTGCCGCCCACGCCCGCCGGCGTCGCGGCGATGCCGAACTCGCTGGAGAGCGAGACGGTCAACGCCCGGGCGTAGCGCAACGGGTGGCCGGCGGCGCGGCACATCAGCCAGACGCGGGCGCCGTTGCAGCACCATGCGAGCGCGACCATCCCGAAGAGCAGCGGCAGCCACCGCGGGGAAAAAGCGCGCAGGTGATCGAGCGTCTCCGCCCCGGAGGTGAAGAAGACCACCAGCACCGAGGCGACCGCGCCCAGCGCCACGCCCTGCACCACATAGCGGCGCATGCGCCGGCGGTTGAGGCTCGAGAGCGGCTTCATGCCACCGAGACCGGCGGCGTCTCGATCGGTTGCACGCCGGACTCCGCGAGCTCGCGGTAGGTCACCGCCTCGCGGCCCGCCTCCACCGCCGAGCGGATCCGGGCGTGGAGCGAGGCCGCGATCCGCGGATGTGCGAAATCCCCCGGGTGCGCGGCGATGCGGAGGACTTCCGTCTCCCGGCGGGCGGCCTCCCAGACGCGCGCCCAGCCGAGCGAGGCCGCGCGGCGCCAGGCCCGCCGGCTCGAGTAGGTGATGGTTGGTGCGGCGATGGTCCGGCCATGACGGAGCAGCTCGATCCGGGAGAAGGTGGTCGTGTAGTGGAATCCGCACTGCCGCACCGCCTCGCGGCCCGGCCCGCTCATCAACCAGGCCGGCGGCGTGAACCCGGCGACCGGCAGCCGCGCCTGTTCCGCGAGGATGGTGAGGCCGCGGCGCAGCCGATCGAGCGCGGTCGCATGATCGATCTGAAAAAACTCCCCCTCGCGGCGGGTGTAGAGCCGGCCCACGGCCTGCCGCAGCGGCCCGCCACTGACCGCATCGGCCCGGTGGAAGAAGCCGTGCAGGCAGAGATCGTGGCCTTCCGCGGCCAGCCCGCGCAGCCAGTCGCAGCAGGCGCGGTCGCGGCTGATCGGCCGCGCCCCGTGCCAGCGCGGGACGACGAGGATCGAGATCCGACCGACCCCGAGCGCGCGCACGTCCTCGATGAACCGTGCGCAGAGCCCGCGGGTCTGGGGGTGGAGGTCGTGGAAGGAGACCACGAGACGCTTCCGGGGGGGCTCAACCTTCGCCGAAGTCCCTGAAGAGCGTCGTGACATAGATCGGATCGGGGTGGTGGGCGTCGAACTTGCTGATGCGTCGGCGCGAGAGTTCACGAAATCCGTAACGCGTCCAGAATGTCGTGCGCCGGTCGTCGCGCGTCTGGATCTGCCCGTAAAAGCGCCTGACCGGCCACCCCTTCGCCAGTTCGAAGAACGTGAAGAGCAGCGTGCGCGCCCCCTCCCCGGTGCGGTAGCGCGGGAGGAAGTTGACGTGGAAATGCCCCGAGCGCTCCGGGGCCGGCGGCGTCTCCCGGATCGATCGAAAAACCACCCACCGGAGAAACGCCCGGCTCGGCGCGTCGTAGCGGCCGGCGAGGAAGCGCAGGACGACCTTCGGGACGATCCGCGTCGCGATCAACTCGACCTGCTTCCACGCGTTGTAGCGGTAGCGCACGCAACCGAGCACGTAACCCACCACCTCGCCCGTCCCGGCGTCCTCGGCCACGAGCGCCGACTCCGGCTCGTGGTCGGTGTAGTAGCGGGTGAAGAAATCCGCGAAGGCCTCCCGGTCGGAAAAGAGCGGATCGATCGGGTCGCCCATGAAGCCCGTATCCGCGCAGATCCTCCGGACCGCCTCGCGATCAGCGGTGCGATACGGTCGGACGCGGCACTTCATGGACGGGGAGCGGTTCCTTCGGGAAGGTCGCGGGCGTGCCGCCCGCGAGCAGGTGTTCGTAGAGGGCGGTCAGCCGGGTGAAGGTGGCTTCGGTGGAGAAGCGGCGCTCGATCCGCCGCCGTCGCGCGAGGCGGTTCTCCGCCGTGTCGCCGGTGCGGAGAAACCGGTCGATCGCCGCCGCCAGCGCCGGGGCGGAACCATCGACCGCGCTCCACCGCGGCTGATCTCCCTCGGTCGTGTCCTCGACCCCGCCCTCGCGCACCGTCAGCACGGGCGTGCCGCAGGCCTGGGCCTCGAGGGCGACGATGCCGAAGGTCTCGTACCTGCCGGGGTGGACGAAAAGATCGGCCGCCGAATACATCTCGGCGAGCCGCTCGGGCGAATCGAAGTAGGGCAGGACGGTGAGCGCGGGTCGGCGCGCGGCCTCGGCCCGCGCGAAGTCGCCGAGCTCGCCGTCGCCGATGAGCACGAGCCGGTGCGGCGGCGCGTCCGCCGGGAGGTGGTCGAGCGCGGCGATGAGCTGCCGGAGGTTCTTTTCCCGCGCCAGCCGTCCCACGAAGAGCAGAAGCCGCGTGTCGTCGGCGAGGTTCAAACCCGCCCGGACCGCCGCCCGCGAGTCGCGCGGAGAGAAGGTCCGCACGTCGGTCCCGAGCGGGATGTTGACGATCCCCTCGATCCCGCACGACTCGAGCACGACGCAGAGCCGGCCGCTGGAGACGATCGTGGCGGCCATCCGGTTGTAGAGGCCGACGAGGTAGCGCCGCACCGGGCCGGAGATCAGCCGCTGCATCCACGGACCGGCGAAACGCTCCACCGTGCGGCCGATCGCCCGGGGGAAATCCGAGTGGTAGAAGGCGACCACCGGGATTCCGAGCCGCCGGCCCGCCTCGAGGCCGATCCACGCGGTGCGGTAGGGATCGCCGACCTCGATCAGGTCGGGCTCCTCGGCCTCGACGACCTCCAGTATCCGGCGTTTGGCGACAAGCAGGCGGTAGCTCCGCGAGCCGAGGAGCCGCGGCGACCGGATCTCGTGCACCGTCGCGGCGCCGGTGCGGGTGACGGCGTTGCGGTGCGAGGGGATCACGAGCACGTGGCTCCACCCGGGGCGCGCGGCGAGGAAGCGCTGCTTGTCGAGCAGGTAGCGCTTCACGCCGCCGCTGAGCGGCGAATAGAACTGGGCGATGTCGCAGAGCTTCATCCGAGGGGAGGAGGTCGAGGCTACGGCAGGCGTTTCCACCTGCGCAAGCCGGGCCGGACCCGGGCGCCGGGTTCGGGAGGCCGGTTTACTCGAAGCCGCAGCGTTCGCGCCAGAAGCGGACGGTTTCGCGATGCTGCGCCGGGTCGGGGGCGGGGAAGGCCGCGAGCTCGCGGAACTCGATCGCCGCCTCCGCGCCCAGCCGGTCCCACGCGGCCGCCCTCTCCGGCTCGGCGGCCGCCCGGGGATCGTTCTCCCGAGCGGCTTTCAAGGCCTGAAACGTGCCCAGGCGCGTCTCGAGAAGGGGGAGCTGGAGTGGGTGCTCGCGCGTCACCTCGGTCCTAGCTCCGCCGAGCAGGCGCCACGCCCCGCTCTCGCCGGCGAGCACGGAGAAAACCTCCGCGTAGGGTTTGCGCTCCTTCACGGCATCGAGACCCGCTTCGAGTTTGGCGATGCCTTCGAAGGCCCGCAGGAGGCAGCGCGTCTCCGCGCGCAAGGCCTCCTGCCCGGAGGCGCGCGCCCGGAGCGCCGAGGCGCGGGCCTCCGCGAGGCGGCCCAACCGCCACTGCGCGAGGGTTTCCAACGCGAAGGCGTCGCCGAGCCGGCCCTCGCGCTTGAGCGCGTTCTCGTCCGACGCGGTCAGGCCTGCGAGGTGAAAGACGACGGCGACGTAGTGCTGGCGCGCCTGCGCGGCCGGGCCGCGCGGGGCCGGCGCGCCGCGCAGCCGGGCGAGGACCGGGTCGAAGAAAGCCGTCGCCGCTTCGAAGCGGCCGGCCCGGGCCTTGATGGCGCCGGTGAAGGCACCGGCTTCA
>DAIPIQ010000028.1:21514-22058 GCA_036770745.1 Opitutaceae bacterium
CGGCCGGCCCGGTCGAGCGCGCTCTGTGCGACTTCGACCGAGCTTCCGGTGGCGCATCCTCCGAGCGCGCACGCCGTGGCCAGGCCGATCATGGCGGGCTTCCACCACGGCGGGACGTTGCGCTGGAGCGTCCGGAGCATGGGGTCTCGTCGCTCCCGGTCAGTCGCGCCGGGCCGCCCGCGCGGGGGTCACTTGCGGAGGACGACCCACAGCGCGTGGATCACCCCGGGGACGAAGAAGAGGAGCGTCAGGATGAGGTTGATGACAAAGTCCTTTCCGACGCCCGCCTTGAGGGCGACGCCGACCGGGGGCAGGATGATGGCGAGGATGATTTGAAGGATTTGCATGGTGGGGGAGGGGACGCCTTCGGCGCTCGCGCCGTTCTCGGATTCGAGCGCGGAGGATCGTCGCGAGAACCCCGGCGCGGGCAACGCCTTTTGTGCACGTGGGGCAGGCGTGGCTTCTTTCGGTTGGCCTTGTTGGAGCGGCGGCATCCCTGCCGCCGTGCCCGACGTCCACCCGGCGGCAGAGGGATGCCGCCGCT
>DAIPIQ010000028.1:22068-27307 GCA_036770745.1 Opitutaceae bacterium
GGCGTGGCTTCTTTTCGTCGGTCTTAAAAGCAGCGGCGGCAGGGATGCCGCCGCTACCTCCAAGGCCGGTCCGCGGAGCGTCAGGCCGTCGCCCGCGACGCGGTGGTCGCGTGGATCGAGGCGACGAGGTCCGGCCCGAGTTTCAACGCGTTGGCGAAGCGGCGCAGGAAGAGGTGCTCGGCCGGGGTGTCCGGCTCGATCGCGGCGAGGGCGGCGCCGTAGAGCTCGCTCGCCTCTTCCGGCCCCGACGCCAGCGCGGCGACCGACTCGACCGTGGGAGGCTGGTTGAGGGCCCCGGTCAACCGGGCCTTGGCGGCTGGAGGAATGTCCGCCTCCTCGACCGCGCGCAGCAGGATCCCCATCTCCCGTTCGTCGATCCCGCCATCGGCTCCGGTGGCGGCGATCATGCTCAGGATCATCTTCTCCGCGAGGGCGTCGGAAGTGCGGACCTCGTGGGCGGCGGCTTCCAGGGAAGGCGGCGCGGGAGGCGGCGCGGGGACAACGCCTCGGGCCTGATTCTCCTGCCATTTCCGGTACGCGTAGTAGCCGAGACCGGCGAGCGCGGCCGCGCCACCGGCCTTGACCGCGGTCGAGCCGATGGCCTTGCGCGCCTTCTTGTTCATCAACAGCGCCACCAAGGCCCCCGAGGCCGCGCCGCCGAGGGCGCCTTTCGCGGAAGGGGACTTCAAGAGACCGTCGAGCAGCGCGGCGCGCGAGGTCGGATCGGAAACGCGGGCGAAGAGTTGGTCGATGGGCATGGAGGACCGGTCGGTTGATCCGGGTTCGCCGGCACGGAAACCGGCGCCGCCGGTTTTTCAACCGTCATCGAACACGCCTGCCCGTTTCGCCCGGGCCTTCACCCTTCCGCGACCTCAACCGCGGGTGCGGAGCAGATTCACGCCTCCGAGGATCGCGAGGATGGCGCCGCCGGCGACGAGCCAGATGGTCTTGTCGGTCGGGGCTCCGGTGACCGCTTCGGAGACTTCCGAGCCGAGCGAGTCCGAGGCGCCGAGCCCGAAGACGAGGAGGATGACGCCTCCGACGAGGAGGGCGATGGAGAGTGGTTTGCTCATGGTGGCGGGTGGTTGTGGGTTGCGGTGTGCGGCTGCGGTTTCGCCGGATCCGTACCAGCGCGCGTCGGGATCGCGCAGGGCGTTGGCTGGAAGGCGGATCGCGATCCGGGCGTCGGGATCCGCGCGTCCGCGGTCGCGCGGGCCTCGTGCAATCTGCGCGCGCCGCGCCGGGCTTTCGTGCGATTCGAGATCCGAGAGACCCGACCAAGGGTTCGTGGTCGCCTCACCGCGGTTGTTCGCCAAGGTGACGGATCCGCCGCCATGCCATCCTTCGACATCACCTGCGAGGTCGACCGCAACGAGGTCAAGAACGCCACCAATCAGGTGCGCAAGGAGCTGCTCACGCGCTTCGACTTCAAGGGCGTGGTCTGGGAGATGGTCGAGGACAAGAATACGATCACCCTCTCGGCCGAGTCGGACTTCAAACTCCGCGCCGTCCTCGAGATCCTGCGCGACAAGCTCGCCCGGCGCGGCGTCAACCCGAAGAACGTCGACGAGGGGCGGATCGAGATCTCCTCGGCCGGCCGCGCCCGGCAGGTGTTGACGCTCAAGGAGGGCATTCCGCCGGAAGTCGCGCGCGAGATCACGACCGCGATCCGCGGGTCGGGGCTGAAGGTGCAGGCCGCGATCGAGGCGGGCAAGGTGCGCGTCTCGGGCAAGAAGCGCGACGACCTCCAGGCCGCCATCGCGCACGTGCGCGGACTCGAGCTCGCGGTGGCGGTCGATTTCGGCAATTTCCGCGAGTGAACTCCGCCGCCCCTCCATGGCCCGCCGCCGCGGCGCGGGCGAGGCTCCGGCCGTTGCGCTTCGGCCCCCTCGGGCTGCGCACGAACCTCTTCCTCTCGCCGCTCGCCGGCTACACCCACCTGCCGTTCCGCCTGACGGTGCGCGAACTCGGCGGGCTCGACCTCTGCACGACCGACCTCGTCAACGTCACCTCGCTGCTTCGGGGCAATCCGGTCGCGCTCAAGCTCATCGCGACCTGCCCGGCCGATGCGCCGCTCGCCGTGCAGTTGTTCGGGGCGGACCCGGCCGAGATGCGGGACGCCGCGCAACTCCTGGAGGCCCGCGGCATCGCCTCGATCGACATCAACATGGGCTGCCCGGTCGAGAAGGTCGTGCGCACCGGCAGCGGTTCCCTGCTCATGACCAGCCACGACCGGGCCGCGGCGATCGTCGCGGCGATGACCTCGGCCGTGCGCATCCCCGTCACCGCGAAGATGCGGCTCGGCTGGGATGCGCGCAGCCTCACCGCGCCCGCGCTCGCCCGGGCGCTGGAGGCCGCGGGGGCCGCGGCGATCTTCGTCCATGGGCGGACGCGCGAGCAGGGTTTTTCCGGCCGGGTCGATCTCGCGGGGATCCGCGCGGTGGTCGAGGCGGTGCGCGAAGTGCCGGTCATCGGCAACGGCGACGTGACCACGCCCGAGGCCGCGCGCCACATGTTCGAGGAGACGGGATGCGCCGGCGTGAGCGTCGGGCGAGGAGCGTTCTACAACCCGTGGATCTTCACGCAGACCGCGCGCCTGCTCGAGAGCGGGGAGGCGCCGGTGGAGCCGTCGTTCGAGGAGCGGGTCGCCGTGATGACGCGCCACCTCGATCGGATGGTGGAGTTCTTCGGCGATGCGAAGGCCTGCGTCTTCTTCCGGAAGATCGCCCCGTGGTATGCCCGCGCCTTCGGCCCCTCGGTGTGGTTCCGCCGCGCGATCCACGGGATGCGGACGCGCGCCGAGTACGACGGCATCCTCTCGGCCTATCGCGAGTGGCGGCGCCAGTTCCTCGACGAGCGGGGCGTGTTGCTCGAGCGACACCGCCCCGACCCGCGGCGCTGCTCGTTCCTCGAAGACGACGATTCGGAAGCGGGGGCGATCCCGGTCCCGAAGGGGCCGAACGCGGCGTGGTGAGCAGGTGTAATCAAAAGTGGTGGCATGCCTCGGTTCCGCTGAAAGCCGACGGGCTTCAGCGCGGCCGGTTCGGACGCATCGACCATGGTGATCTTACCTGCCGTGGTCGTGGGCCGGGGTTCATCCCCGGCTTCCGACAGAAAGAGCCGAAAAAGCCGGGGATGAACCCCGGCCCACGACTGCGGGCTGCCACCTCTTTCGACTACACCCGTGGTGAGTTGCGGGCGAGACGCGGCGTTGCGCGATCCCCGCGACGCCGTATCCTGTCGCACCGGAATCATGCCTGCCCCTCGGACGATCGACGCGATCAAGGCCTTCCTCGGCTACCTGCTGCTGGGGCACGTCGCACTCGGCCTGCACCGCTGGGTCTTCGAGCCCGGGCTCTCCGCGATGAGCGGCGCGACGCAGGTGGCGCTCGTGCTGGTCAACCTCCTCGCCGGCTCGTGGTGCTTCGTCTGCGCGCTCCGCTCGGCGTGGGCGCTCGCCCGTCGCGGCGACGAGGCCTGAGGGGGAGTCAGCCGCGCTCGACCTCGTAGGAGGCCGAGAGGGTGTGGCTCGCGCCCGGGGCGAGGTCGACACGGTCGTCCGCGGCCGCCGCCGTCTCCACGCAGACCATGCCGGGCCACTCGTCGTCGCCGAAGTCGGGCATCGCCCGGGCCTTGTCGATCCAGGGATTCCAGACGACGGTGGCCCCTGCACCCGTTTTCTGGATACGGATGCGCCGACCGCCGCCCGGATCCTCGAGCACGCAGTCGGCCGCCGTGTGCAGGTAGGTGCGGTCGGTTTCGCCCGTGAAGCGGATCGGTCCGCCACCCTGCCGCTTGCGGCGGCCGCCGTCGGTCTTGTCGAGGTACTCCGTGTGCTCGAGCCCGTGGACGAGACACGCCCGGGCGTCGGTCACCGCGAAGTAGGTGTGCAGGGCCGCCTCGAAGGAGAAGGCTTCGTCGGAGGGGTTGTGGACGCTGAGGCGGAGGCTGAGCCGCCGCGAAGCCTCGAGTTCGAACCTCGTGCGAAACGCGTACGGCCAGAGCGCGCGCGTGGCGGCGTCGTCGGCGAGGGTGAGGGCGGCGCGGGCCACGCCGTCGGCGTCGACCGTCGCGTCTTCGAGCCGCCAGGGGCGGAGGCGCGCGAAGCCGTGGGCCGGGGCCGCGGGATCGGCGGACCGGGGCCCGAACCACGGGAAGACCAGGGGTACGCCGCCCCGGATCGGGCGTCCTTCGGCGAAGTGGCTCCGGGCGCTGAGGAACAACACCGGCGCCTGACCTTCGGGCCGCCACGCGGTGACATGAGCGCCGTGGGGCGAGAACTCGACCGTCCCCTCGCGTCCGCGCAGGCGCAGCAGCGGCACGCCGGGCGAGGTCGCGAGTTCGACGCGGCCGGGCCGGAGGAACGGGGCGAAGGCATCGTCGGACATGGCTCGGACGATGGGCGGGGCGGCGCGCCGGGGGCGAGCGCGAAGCCGGGCGGGAACAGGAGGCAAACCGGGGTGTTCACCCGATGTCGGTCCCCGGCGCCTTGGTTAAGAATGCTCAGCGATGGCCGAAGCACACCCTGTCGTCATGCCTGTCGAAACTCCCGCTTCCCTGCGCCGGGGCTGGCCCCGTGCGGGCGGTCCCCGGCTCGTCGATACGGGCGCGGCGCGGGCGCGCGAGCGCCTGGGTCGGTCGGAGGCCGCGGCCGCCTCCCGCTGGTGGAGGGCGCGCGACGACGGTGAACTCGGCACGGTCGCCCGCCGGGCGCGCGGATCCCTTGCGCGCCGCCTCGACCGGCTCAACGCCCCGGTGGTCTATCCGTGGTCGCCCTCGCTGCACGGCGAGGGCGAGGTGCACCGACTCCACCGGGCGGCCGCGGAGCTGCTTCGCCGACGGGCGCGTGGCGTGATCGGCGGGGCCTGGCTCGCGATCAAGGCCGTCCTCTGGCCGTTTCTCGCGACGGCCGCGATGCCGCCGCTCCTCTGGCGCTGCGGCCCGATCGTGCGGGATCGTCACGGGCTCTCGTTGGTCCGGCAGGCGCGCGATCTCTGCGAGGCCGTGATGCGCCGGATCGTCGGGAACAACCTCGGCAGCGACGTGCTCACCGAGAAGCGCGTCGAGGTCTCTACGCAGGCCAAGATCGAGCTGCAGGAGATCCTCGACTCGTTCGACATGGGGGTCCAGATCGGAACCATCGAGCTGCAGGACGTGACACCGCCGGAGCTGGTGAAGCCCGCCTTCAACGAGGTGAACCAGGCCGAGCAGGAGCGCGAGCGCCTGATCAACGAGGCCG
>DAIPIQ010000200.1:0-6498 GCA_036770745.1 Opitutaceae bacterium
GAGGGCGAGCCACTCCGCGGGCCGCGCGGCGGCGGCGGCGACGAGGGCGGAGCGGGACCAGTCGTCGGAGGCGGTGATGTATCCGTCGAGCAACGACACGCGGTCCACGTCGGTCGCGGCGCGGCGGGCGCGCTCGTGGAGGGC
The DNA here is from genome assembly GCA_036770745.1 of Opitutaceae bacterium. GTDB lineage: Bacteria > Verrucomicrobiota > Verrucomicrobiia > Opitutales > Opitutaceae > DAIPIQ01. Next base: position 145 of record DAIPIQ010000200.1, read on the forward strand.
GAGGGCGGCGCTCCCCATGCGGGGCGTGGCCGCGGCCACGCGGGGATCGGCGGCGTGGTCCTCGCGGGCGAGCCGCAGGGCGGTCTGGCGCACGTGGGAGTTGGGGCTGGTGGCGATCGTGCGGAGGAGGCCCGGGAGGTCGGCGCGATCGAGGGCCGGAACGGGGAGCGCCTTCGCCTGCCGGTGCCGCACCCGCCAGAGGCGGGCGAAGGAGTGGTCGCGGTCGGGCCGGACGGCGGCGTTGGCCTTGCCGTGGACCGGACCGCGGGTGTCGTTGTGGATCACGGCCTGGTTGTAGAAGTCGACCACGTGGAGGTCGCCGTCGGGGCCGACGCGGACCTCGATGGGGCGGAACCAGAGGTCGGTGCTGCGGATGAACTCCGTCTCCTCGCGCCCGGCCTCCTTGGCGACCGCGAAGCTCACGCCGTCGGGGCGGACGAACTGGTGGTGGACGATGTTGAGGGTGGGCTCGGTGGTGAAGTAGCTGCGGTTCCACCGCCCGGGCCAGGCGCCGCCGTCGTAGATCGCGCAGCCGGCGGCGGCGGTGAAGCGGCCCACCTGGTCGATCTGCACGTAGGCCTGCTCGGGCCATTCGATGAGCGGGAACGTGCGCTGGTCGATGATCATGCCCTTCCACGAGTTCGTGCCGGGGAGCCGGCCGCGCGCGAGCACGCCCTCGGGCAGGACGGTGTGGAAGAAGACCGTGCCGCTCGTCGGCTGGGTCCAGAAGACCTGCCCGTCCCACGTGATGTCGAGGCCCCAGGTGTTGCCGCCGCGGCTGCTGTACTGCTCGAAGGCGGAGCCGTCGGGCTTGAAGCGGACCACGCCCGAGCCGTCGGGGCCGAACTTCCGCGAGCCGTCGGGCGAGGTGACTTCGCCGCGGCTGTAGCCGTGGGTGGCGTAGACCCAGCCGTCGAGGCCCCAGCGGAGGTTGTTGATCACCGCGTGGGTGTCGAACGTGCCGAGGCCGGTGTAGAGTTTCGTGCGGCGGTCGGCGACGCCGTCGCCGTCGGCGTCCTCGAGGAACCAGATGTCGGGGGAGGTCGCGGCGATCACGCCGCCGCGGTGGAGGACGAAGCCGGAGACGAGCTCGAGGCCGTCGGCGAAGACGCGCTTCGTATCCATGATCCCATCACCGTCGGTGTCGGTGAGGACGGAGACGGCGTCCTCGGCGTCGCGATCGGTCACGCCCGGGTGGAGGGATCCGGAGTCCCGCCACGACTCGAGGTCGGATTCGCGGCGGCCGTTGGGGTATTCGGGGGTCTCGCTCACCCAGAGGCGGCCGTGTTCGTCCCAGTCGATGTTCATGACCTTGCGGATGAGCGGCTCGGAGGCGACGAGGGAGACCTCGAACTCGGGATGGACCTCGAGCTTCGCGGCGGCCTTCGCCGGTGCGGTGGGACCGCCCTCGGGGTAGCGGAGCGCGTCGCCGAGCTCGTCGGCCCGGCAGAGCACGTCGGCGTCGGCGCGACCGCCGGCCCAGGCGATGCCGCGGAGGAGGATGGCGCGGAGGTTGGGGCGGTTGAAGTTTTCGTAGCGGTGGCCCGGGATCGAGACGAACGCGCGGTAGGGCCGGGACCCGCCCTCGATCGTGCGCTCATAGGTCCAGAGCTGGGGCTGGTGGTCGTAGATGTTGACCGCCTTGCCGGTGGCGACGGCGGCGGCGGCGCGGGCCTTGGCCTCGGGGTTGCCGCGGCGGCCGGTGTCGATCGCCTTCGGGGTGTAGGCGGTGGCGAGCACGCGGATGTCGGGCGAGAGGTCCATGTCGTAGTAGATCTCGTCGTCCATCCACCAGTTGGACGCGCCGACCGTGACGGGGTGGGTCCGGTCGACGAAGTAGAGGTGCATCGGGGCCTCGAGGAAGCCCGTCGTGCCGAATCGCCAGGAGCCGCCGATGATCGACTTGTACCAATCGGGGTCGCGGGAGACGGCGGCGGCGTGGATGACGACGAGGCCGCCGCCGCGGGCGAGGAAGGCGTGGAGGCGCTCGCGCTCGGCGCCGAAGATGTTGCCGGCCTCGGGGGCGTGGAGCACGAGCACGTCGGTCGCCGCGAGCTCTTCCGCGGTCGGAAAGGCGTCGCCGCCGGTCGCGACCGCGCCGCGTGCCTGGAGCAGCGGGATCCACTCGGCGAGGAAGCGCGGGTGGTCATGGAGGCCGGGACCGTGGGTCTTTGGGCCGGAGCGGAGGAAGACGCGCAAGGGAGGTTCGGCGGCGGCGAGGGCGGTGCAACCGAGGGTGGCCAGGAGGACGAGCGGGCGAAGGAGGCGGTGCATGGGGCGGCGGGTCAACCGTTCGGGAATGGGCGGGTGAAGCAGGGAGGGAGGCCGGCGCGGAGGTCGCGCCACGGGGCCTCGTGCGAGACGTCGACCGGGTCGGGGTCGGCGGCGATCGCCTCGGGCAGTTTCGCCGGCCCGAGGATCGCGAGGAACACGAGCGGCGCGGCGTGCGGGTTGTAGGTGGCGTGTACCATCCCGGCGGGGATGTGCGCGGCCTCGCCCGGACCGAGGAGGCGTCGCTCCTCGCCGACCCACTGCTCGGCGCGGCCCTCGAGGATGTAGAGGATCTCCTCGCGATGCGGGTGGTGGTGGAACTGATGGCACTGCCCGGGCTCCATCGTCGCGCGGACCAGGAGCAGCCGCTCGGCCGCGACGAGATCGGGGCGGCAGATCCATTCGCTGATCGTCCAGGGGGTGGGCTCGCCGCGGACGTCGGCCTGCTGGATGAAGCGGCGCGGCGTCACGGGGCGGGGTTTCTCCGAAGGCTTTTGAAGCGGCGGGTCAGGTCGGTGAGCGACTGTTCGACGGCCATCCGCTCGAGGCTGCTCGCGCCGACGAAGCCATCGCAGCCGGCGCCGGCGATGACGCGGGCGGCGTCGTCGGGCGTGTTGATGGGGCCGCCGTGGCAGAGGAAAAAGATGTCCTTCCGCACGGCCGAGGCGGCGGCGATGATCCCGCGGGTGACCTCGAGCGTGTGGTCCCAGCCGACCACCGCGTTCGTCACGCCGATGCTGCCGCCCACCGTCGTGCCGACGTGGGCGATGATCGCGTCGGCCCCGGCGCGCGCCATCTCCGCGGCCTCCTCGGGCGTGCCGACGTAGACGATCGAGAAGAGGTCCATCCGGCGGGCGAGGGCGACCATCTCGTATTCCTTGCGCACGCTCATCCCCGTCTCCTCCAGCACGCCGCGGAAGTGGCCGTCGACGATCGTGTGGGTGGGGAAGTTGTTCACGCCGGAGAAGCCCATCTCCTTCACCCGGCCGAGCCAGTGCCACATCCGGCGGCGCGGATCGGTGGCGTGGACGCCGCAGATCACGGGCGTCTCCTCGACGACGGGGAGCACCTCGTGCTCGCCGATCTCCATCGCGATCGCGTTGGCGTCGCCGTAGGCCATCATCCCGGCGGTGGAGCCGTGGCCCATCATCCGGAAGCGGCCGCTGTTGTAGATGATGATCAGGTCGGCGCCGCCGCGCTCGAGGAATTTCGCGCTGATCCCCGTGCCGGCGCCGGCGGCGAGGATCGCGTCGCCTGTCGCGAGCGTGGCGTGGAGGCGCTCGCGCACCTCCTCGCGGGTGTAGGGATTTCCTTTTCCGGTCCAGGGATTGGGCATGAGCGTGTGGGGGGTGGCCCGACTTGACGCGGGGTGCGGGTCGGGGAAGACCTGAGCGTGCACGCTTCGCCGCTTCGAGAAAAGAGCGGGCCGCACACATTCACCCGATGTTTTCCCACCTCGCCTGACGCGCCATGCCGACCCGTTGGAAGGAGACCACCGTCGACGGTGCGCACACGCGGCTCTGGTCGCTCGACCGCCGGCAGTGTGCGGAGCTCGGGGCGCACCGGATCGCCTGGCTCGGCGTGCACGAGGCGCGCGCGCCCTTCCGGCGGGTGCGGCTCGCGCCCTCGGGGAGTTTCATCCTCGCCTCGCTCGCGGGCGAGGGGCGGATCCTCCTGGAGGGTTCGTGGGAACGCGTCGGGCCGGGCGCGCTGTGTCTCGCGCCGCCGCGGGTGCTCAACGCCTTCCACGCCGTGCCCGGTTCGCGGTGGACGATCGCGTGGATCCGCTACGAAGAGGCCCCGGGGACGAACCCGCTCGTCGGGGCCGGTTCGCCGCTGCGCCTCGCCCAGGGCGCGGAACAACTGGGCCGCGTGCTCGCGGGCCTGCGCGCGGAATGGGAGGGGCCGCGGGAGGGCGCGCAGCTCCACCACTGGGTGAGCCTCGCCCACGGGTTGGCCGTGCGGGCGGCGCGCCCGTGGGGAAGCGGTTCGCGGGTCGGCGCGCTCTGGGAGTCGGTGGCGGCGGATCCGGGGCGGGATTGGAAACTCACGACCCTCGCGACGGCCTGCGCGTTCAGTCCCGAGCACCTGCGGCGCGTCTGCCGGCGCGAGCTCGGGCGCACGCCGATGGAGCACGTCACCTACCTGCGCATCCAGCGCGCGCAGGAGCTCTTGGAGGTGGGTGACGAGAAACTCGAGGCGATCGCCCCGCGCGTGGGTTATCGCAGCGCAACGGTGTTTTCCCGCGCCTTCGCGCGCTGCGTGGGCATGACGCCCTCGGAGTACCGCGGGCGCCGCCGGCCGGTGGGGGATGGCCGGTTGTGAGCGGCGCCCGGGCGACGGCTCACTCGATCCGTTGGTTCTCGAGGACCAGGAGCGGCGGCCCCGTCTCCAGCATCGATCGGAGGAGCGCGGCGTGTTTCACGCGCATCCCGACGGGCGAGTAGCCGGCGCCGAGGACGATGTCCTTGTCCCCGTCTCCATCGAGGTCGCCGGCGGTGATCGTCAGCCACCGCCCGTCGCGGGTCGCGGGATGGGTCGTCGGGAGGAAGACGAGCGGCGCGGTTTGTTCGAGAAAGACGAAGTTCTCGGGCCGGGCGCTCCCGAAGTCCGGATGGAAGGCGATGGCCGCGATGTCGAGGTCGCCGTCGAGGTCGAAATCTTCCACCACGGCTCCGAACGCGCCGTGCATCGGATGGAAGAACGCCTCCTCGAATCGAAGGTCGCCGCGGTTGATGTGGATGCGGATCCCGTGGTCGCGCTTCAGGGTGTTGTAGGGATCCGAGTCGCCGTTGTCGCCGTTCACGGTGAGGATGTCCATCCGGCCGTCGCCGTCGAAGTCGCCCAGCGCGAGGCCGGTGTAGCCGAAGGTGGGTGGTCGTGAGGCGAGGACCGTCCGGGCGAAGCGGCCGCCGCCTTGGTTGAGGTGGATCGAGAGGCTTTCCCAGGCGCCACCGGCGAGGACCACGAGGTCGAGACGACCGTCGCCGTCGAAGTCGTGGACCGCGGTTTTCACGATGCCCGGGCCGGCGTCGATCACGACCGGATCGGGAAGGAGGCGGCCGGAGGCCCCGTCGCGCCGGTAGAGGGAAAGGTTCCCGGTGTAGTCGCCGAAGTTGCTGATCAGGACCTCGTCGGTTCCGTCGTTGTCGAGATCGGCGAGGGTGAAGTCGCAGGGTCGGTGCAGTCCCTCGAGCAGGACTTCGAGGCCGAAGTAGAGGCCGCCGCGGATGCGCGCGCGCTGGAGCTCTCCGAAACCCCGGCCGATTCGCGAGGCGAACAGGTCCCCGATGTTCAGGAGGAGGATCTCGTCGCCTCGAAACTCCGCATCGACCAGCGCGACGCCCGGCGCCTCGTGCCGATCGAGGAGTGCGCCGTCGCGATCGAGGATCGTGAGGCGTTCGGCGAGGGCGTCGTGGACGAGGAGTTGTCCGCGCGCCTCGTCGATCCTGACGAGCGAGGTCAACGCCCCCGGCTGGCGGTAGTGCGTGGGCATGACGACGAACCGCGAGGGGTCGTCGGGGATCGGCGGCTTCCCGACCTGCGGGAGGGGCGTTTCCCGGGCCTGCGAGGTGTAGTACCGCCGCACCGCGCGCCACTCGTCCGGTGCAAGCGCCGGCGTGGCGGGGAACAGACCGGCGGTGCGCACGAAGTCCTCCCTCGCGCGGATCATCTCCCGGACTTCGACGGGTTCGTCGTCCAGGGCGGAGGTGTCCGAGATGCCGAGGAAGAAACCCATGTAGGTGAGGCAGAACTCCCAGCTCTCCCGCGTGAGCAGGTCGGGCGAAGGGACCTCGTGGCAACCGGAGCACGAGACCTCGGCGAGCCGCTTCCCGGCGGAGAAGTCGATCTCCTGCGCGACCGCGCGGAGTCCCGGGGCCAGCGCGGTGAGGAAGCAGCCGAGGATGGAGGCGCGGATCACGGTCGGGTTGATCGTGGAAAAGGCGGGCGGGGCGATGACCGGTGGGTGGCGGACAGCCCCGTCACCTCCCAGGAAACATGACGCGATTCGTCGGAGCGGCGGCGTCCCGCCGCCGGTGCGACGTCCAATCGGCGGCGGGGACGCCGCCGCTCCGCGTGGCC
>DAIPIQ010000029.1:0-3892 GCA_036770745.1 Opitutaceae bacterium
GGGCGTCGCGGGTGGATTCGAGGGTGTGGCCGGCGGCGTAGAGGGCTTGGATGACGCCGTCGTGGAGGTCGCGGCCGAGGTGGATTTTGTCTTCGAGGGCGCGGTTGAGGAGGGCGAGACGCGGGCGGGCGGCGGCCTCGGCGCGGGCGCGCTCGTCGCGCACGGTCGCGAGTTGCTGGCGGAGGGCCTCCGCCCCGGCGCGGGCGCGGGCGAGGTCGTGGACGGTCTGCTCCCACGTGCGCGCGCCGGCGGCGAGCTGGTGTTCGAGGTTCGCCGAATGGGCGCGGGCGAGCTCGAGCTCGCGTCGCGTCTGCGCGAGCAGGCCGTCGAGGTTCGCGGCGTGCCGGGCGGTGAGCTCAGCCTCCCGTTCGACCCGCGCTCCGCGCGCGGCGTCGCGGGTGAGCGCCGCGTGCTCGCGCTCGAGGAGCCGGATCTGTTCGACGAGGCCGGCGCCCGCCCCGCCGTGCGGGGCGGGCGCCCGCTCGGCGAGCAGGCCGACGTCGCTCGTACCGGCGTCGCGGATACGCGCCCACGGGGTGCGCGGCGCCCCGGCGAGCACCTGCGCGTAGAGCGCGGCGAGCGCGTCGGAGTTGGTCGCGAGGTCGAAGTGCCGCGCGGCGAACTCCGCGCCGGCCGCGCCGAGCGAGGCGGCGAGGGCGGGGTCGGCGAAGAGGCGGGCGCACGCCGCGGCGATCTCCCCGGGGCTTCCCTCGCGCAGGAGGAGCGCGTCGACGCCGTCGCGCAGGAGGCGGCCGATGTTCGTCGCGGGCAGGATGACGGGCCTCCCGCTCGCGAGGAATTCGGGCAGCTTGGAGGGGAGTCGGTGGTCGTTGAACGCGCCGGCCCGGCCCGGCTGGACGAGTGCGTCGGCGAGCTGGAGCAGGGCGGGGAGCCGCGCCTTCTCGATGAAGCCGAGGTCGCTCACGTGCCGCCGGATCTCGTCGGTCAGTCCCGCGGCGAACTGCGGCGAGGTGAAGCCGGTGCGGACGAGCCTCGTCGGGAGACCGCGCTGGTTGAGCAGGGCCACCGCGAGGTAGAGATCGCGCATCTCCGGCTCGTTGGCGAAGGTCGTGCTCCCGGTGAAGACGATGACCCGCTCTCCCGCCTCGATCCCGAGTTCGGCGCGAAGCCGGGCCCGGGCCGCGGGATCCGCCCGCTCCGCGTAGACGGGATCGACGCCCGGGCGCAGGAGCCGGTGTGGCGTGTCCTCGGGCACGAAATCCGCGAGCCGGTCTTCGATCACCGTGACGGCGTCGGCGAGTCGGAGGAGGTTGAAGGCGCGCACGGGGTGGGCGAGGGCGTCGGTCCAGAGCGCGGCCAGCTCCTCGGGTGGAAGTTCGCGCAGCTCCCGCTCCGTGCGGTGCGTGTAGGTCTCGAGCAGGTGGGTTTCGTTGTCCTCGAGGTGCACGACCACGCGCGCCGGGTGTTCGAGGCGCGCCTGGAGCTCGACCGTGAAGCGGCGCACGCATTCGCGCGGCGTCCAGGCGTGGATGACGTCGGGCCCGCGGCCGTCGGGGAAGCACCGGGGGCGCTCCAGCGTTCCGTCGTAGGTGAGCGGGATGAAGAGCGGCGCACGCACCACCGCGAGCGTTTCGGGCCCCTTGGGCACGGCCACCGCACAGGCGTGGCCGCGGGCGCAGAGCGCGTTGGCGAAGCCGCCGATGTGGTTCAGGGAGTTGGTGGTGAAGTCGCCGTAGTTGACGAAGAGGACGTTCATCCCGCGAAAGTCGCCGAGTAAAGGAGCGCCCGGGGGAAAGGGAAGGCAGTACGCGACGGCCCGGGTCGGCTTGCCAAACGCGTCGTCGGGTCGATAGTTCGACCCTTCGCATGAGCGAGATCGTCACCACACTCCCCGAAGGCGTGCGCGAGGGCAACGAGCGGCTCCTCCAGCTCACCGATGCCGCCGCGGCCAAGCTGCGCGCGCTGCGCGAGCGGGAACGGGCCGGCGAATACCTCCGCGTCGCGATCTCCGGCGGAGGCTGCAACGGGCTCTCCTACAAGCTCCGCTTCACCGACGAGGCGCGGCGGGGCGACATCCTCGTGCGGGCGGGCGACGTGGCCGTGCTCGTCGACAGCAAGAGCGCCCTCTTCCTCAAGGGCACGCGGCTCGACTACTCCGGCAACCTCGTGGCCGGCGGCTTCAAGTTCTCCAATCCGAACGCCAAGGCCAGTTGTTCGTGCGGCGAGAGTTTCAGCGTTTGAAACGCTCCCGCGCCTCCGCCCGGGGCGCCGGTTCCACCTCGGAAATTGGGGTTGAAAGCCCCGAGGGCCCGGGACAAGAGTCCGCCGTCTTGTCTCTGCAAACCAACACCATCTGAATGGCAAAGCCTCCGTCCTCGGGTCGTCCGTACAACCCCTTCTACCGTCGCAACAACGACCCGTACGCGAACATCCGCCGCAACCAGCGGATCCGCTCCCCCGAGATCCGCGTGATCCTCCCCGACGGCCGCCAGGCCGGCGTGATGTCGACCTCGCAGGCCCTCGCCATCGCCCAGGAAGCCGGCCTCGATCTCGTCGAGGTCGCCCCCGACGCCACCCCGCCGGTCTGCCGGGTGATGGATTTCGGCAAGTACGTCTACGAGCAGCAGAAGAAGTCGAAGGACAGCAAGGGCAGCTCGACCAAGGTCAAGGAGGTCAAGTTCCGCCCGCGGGTGGACGTGCACGACTTCATGACCAAGCTCCGGCACGCCGAGGAGTTCCTCGACCACGGCAACAAGGTGAAGCTGACCCTCACCTTCCGCGGCCGCGAGATGGCGCATCAGGAAGTCGGATACGAGACGATGAAGCGCGCGGTCGCGGACCTCGCGCACGTCGGCCATGCGGACAACGAGGCCCGGCTGATCGGCCGCAACATCATCGTGATGATGTCGCCCCTTCCCGCGAACAAGCGGAAGCTCAAATACAACGTCGAGGAGACGCCCTCCGAGGCGGGGCCGTCCGAGCCGAAGAAGCCGAAGCAGGACGGGTGAACCCCGTGCGCCTTCTCCGGCGGCTCCTCGCGCTCGTAGTCGCCTTCGGGACCGGGCTCCCGGTCCTCGCGGCGACCGGGACGGCGTCGAAACCCGCCGTCGTGCGGGTCGGGGACAAGCCGCAGACCGTGACGGTGCATTCGCTCGCCAGAACGCTCGGGCTGGAACCGGGCTGGCTGGAGCCCGGTCGCCGGCTCGCCCTGCGCAGCCCGGGCTCCGCGCTCGTCTTCGAAGCCGATCGGCGCGAGGTGCTCGTCAACGGCAGGCGCGTCTTCATGGGCGAGGGCGCCGTCGCCGCCGGGGATTCCCTGGCGATCTCCGCGATCGACCGCGACCGGCTGCTACTCCCGATCCTCGCGCCGCAGACGCTCGACCCGCGCCCCCCGCTCCGGGTGATCGCGCTCGACGCCGGCCACGGCGGGCGCGACACCGGGGCCCGCAACGACGCCTTGAAGCTCCTCGAAAAGGATTTCGCGCTCGATGTGGCCGGCCGGGTGCGTGCGCTCCTCGCCGCCGCCGGCCACACCGTCGTGCTCACGCGCACCGACGACACGTTCGTCCCGCTGCCCGAGCGCGCGGTCCGCGCCGCCGCGGCCGGGGCGGACGTGTTCCTGAGCATCCACTTCAACGCGACGGCCTCCCCCGACGTGTCGGGGATCGAGACCTACGTGCTCACCCCGCGCTTCCAGCGGTCCACGGGAAGCGACGAGCGCCGTCCCGACGACGACGTGGACGCGCCGGGAAACCGCTTCGACGGTTGGAACGCCTACCTCGGCTACACCGTGCATCGTCAGTTACTCGCCGACCTCGGGCTCGCCGACCGCGGATTGAAGCGCGCGCGCTTCGCGGTCCTGCGCGACCTCGCCTGCCCGGGCGTGCTCATCGAGGGCGGGTATCTGTCCAACCCGGCCGAGGCCAGGCTC
>DAIPIQ010000029.1:3902-6466 GCA_036770745.1 Opitutaceae bacterium
CGGATCGAGCAAGCGCATCCAGCGTCGCAGACATCGCCGCGAGCGTCGACGTCTACAACCAGACCCTCGCGCGACTGGAGGCCGTGCGGGCCGCGACCGCGCGCTAGCGGCGGACCGGTCGCGCCACGCCATGCGCTCGCTTCTCCTCGTCGCCCTCGGATCGGCCCTCGGTGGCGTGGCCCGCCACTGGTTGACGGGTGCGGTGGCGGCGCGGCTGGGCGAGGCCTTCCCGTGGGGCACGCTCGCCGTCAACGTGCTCGGGTCCGCGCTCGTCGGCGTCGTCGCGGCACTCGTCGACGCCGGCCGGGCGGCGGGCGCGGGCGACCTGCGACTGTTCCTCGTCGTGGGGTTGTTGGGCGGGTTCACGACCTTCTCCGCGTTCAGTCTGCAAACGCTGCGCCTGGTTCAGGAAGGCGCGCTCCTGCGGGCCTCGGGCAACGTCGTGGGCGGGGTCGCGCTCTGCCTGCTCGCGGCGGCCGCCGGTTACCGGATCGCCCGCGCGGCCTGGGGCGCGTGACGACGCGGGTCCTCCTCGGATCGTTGTGCGCCGGCCTCCTTGTGTCCGCTCGCGAGCCGGAGGACGAGGCGCCGCGGGTCGTGATCGTCGCCAACGCGGACCAGCCGGACTCGCTCGAGCTCGCCCGCCACTACGCGGAACGTCGCGGGATCCCTCCGGGCAACATCCTCGCGCTTCCAATGTCGACCGGGGAGACGATCGACTGGGACGCCTACGTGCGCGAGCTGCACAATCCGCTCCAGCGCCGGCTGATCGAGGAGGGATGGATCGACGCCGCGCCGGGCGTGTTGGAGGACGCCGCGGGCCGGACGCGGATCGCGGCGCGCGGGCATCGGATCGCCTACCTCGTGGTCTGTCGCGGCGTCCCGCTGCGCATCCGGCACGATCCCGCGCGGTCCTCCGCCGCGGCGCTCGCTCGGCTCCCCGCGACCTTCCGCACCAACCAGGCCTCGGTCGACGCGGAGCTCGCCTTCCTCGCCACGCAGGGGCCCGAGGTCACCGGTCCCGCACCCAATCCGTTCTTCGAGGCCGGCGGCGTGATCCGGGAGGGGGCGCGGGACATCGTCCGCGTCGCCCGCCTCGACGGCCCCTCCGCGGAGGCCTGTCGCCGGATGGTGGATACGGCCGTGCTCGCCGAGACGCGCGGGCTCGCCGGGCGCGCCTACGTCGACACCGGCGGTCCGCACGCCTCGGGGGACGCGTGGTTGCGGGCGGCCGGCGGAGTCCTGGAGGGGCTCGGGTTCGACCTCGACGGGCACGCCGGGGCTGGCGTCATGGCCGTGACCGACCGCTTCGACGCACCCGCCTTCTACTTCGGTTGGTACGCGGGCGACCTCACCGGTCCCTTCCGGCTCCCGGGTCTGTCCGTGCCCGCGGGGGCGATCGCGGTGCACATCCACAGTTTTTCCGCATCCACCCTCCGCTCGGAGACCTCGGGCTGGTGTGGCCCGCTCGTCGGGCTCGGCTTCACCGCGACCCTGGGCAACGTCTTCGAGCCCTATCTGGAGCTGAGCCACCGGCCCGACCTCTTCATGAGGGCGCTGGCCGACGGGGCGACGCTCGGGGCCGCGGCCCACCACGCGCTTCCGGCGCTGGGCTGGCAGGCGGTCCTGATCGGCGACCCGTTGTATCGGCCTTTCAAGCACGCGGCGTCCACGGAGGATCCCGCGGGGTACGCGGCGCTCCGGGAGTTCAACCTCCGGCGGCGCGACGGGGATCCGGAGGAGGCGCTCGCGTGGCTCGAGTCGGTCGTGCAGGCGCGGCCGGAGCCGGCGACGGCGCTGCGCCTCGCCCGCGAGCGGTCGGCGCGCGGCGAGGCTTCGGAGGTGCGCCGGGCGCTGGCTCCGCTGGTCGCCGCGGCGCGTTGGGACGCGCAGGAATTCGCCCTTGCGCTGGCGGCGGCGGGTCTCCTCGTCGAGCACGGAGGCGCGGCCGAGGCCGTCGCGGTCCACCGGGCGTTGATGGATTCCCCGGGCTTCGACGACACGTGGCGGCGGCTCGCGTTGCCGGCGGCCCGGGCCGCGGCGATCGAGGCCGGGGAGCCGGGCCTCGCGGAGGCGTGGTCCGCCGAGGCGGCGCGACTCACGCCAACGGGGCCCTAAGCCGCTCCGACACCGCGCTCCACGCGAGGGCGGCGAGGAGCAGGGCGTTGCGCGCGAGCAGGAGCGGATAGTTCGCGGGATCGGTGGACGTTCCGCCGAAGCATCCGCAACGGATGTCGAGGCCGCGGGCCCAGGCGGATGTGAGCAGCACGCAGAACACCGCGAGGAGCAGGCCGAGGACGAGGCGTGCGCCGGTGCGTTGAAAACCGGTGATCAATGCGGCGCCCGCGAGGATCTCGAGGTAGGGCAGGTAGGCCGCGATCCAGTAGGCGAGGGGCTCGGGCAGGATGCGGTAATTCCAGACGTCGCGGATGAACTCCCCGGGGGCGCGCGCCTTGCCCCAGCCGGCGTAGAGGAAGGCGCCGCCCGCCGCGAGGTGCGCGACGAGGCGCGATGCGGCGATCACCGCCCGTCCGCGGCGCGCCACGCGTCCCGGCACCGCCGCC
>DAIPIQ010000029.1:6476-27106 GCA_036770745.1 Opitutaceae bacterium
AAGATGGTGGACGTCCTCGAGGCCCGCGGCGCGCAGGCGCGTCGCGAGCTCGCGACTCGTCCCGCAGTCGAGCGAACCACAGTAGACGATGATGCGGGTCCCGGGCGCCCAGGCCGCGAGGATGTCGCCCAGGCCGGTGTCGAAGCGGGCGGGCTCGAGGTGGATCGCGCCGGCGATCGCCCCGGCGGCGAACTCGGATTGCGCGCGCGCATCGATCCACAGCACGGGTTCGCCCCAGGCGCGCGCCTCGGCGACGCGGACCGCATCCGGCTCGAGGCCCGCGCGGTCGCGGTCGGCGAGCGCGGGATGAAGGGCGATGGTCAATGCCGCCGGCGCGAGGGCGGCGAGGGCCAGGATGACCGCCTCGCGCAGGGCCCTCACCGGATCAGCGCGTAGAGGGGGATGACCCGCGGATTGCCCGCGGGGAAATCGGAACGGACGACGATCGTGGACTGCAGCGCGGAGTCGGTCGGCGGAGGCGTGATCACGACCCGGTAGACGCCCGGGGCGTCGGTCCGCTCGAGCCGTGCGCCGACGAGCGGGTTGCGCGATTCCACGGCGACCAGCTTCACGAGCTCGGGATCGAGGACCTTCACGGCGATGGCCTTCGCCTCGGGCGCCTCGCCGCGCCGCCAGACGACGAAGTGGCGGTCCGTCTCGAAGAGCTGGGGGATCGTGACCTTGAGCGAGAGCACCGTCGACGGGGCTCCGGGCTCGTCGGTCTGAAGCGTCACCGTCTTGTGCTGCACGCCGACGCGGCCATCGAACTTGAAGCGCGCCCGGAGTTCGCCCCCCTCGCCGGGCGCGTAGGTGCGTTTCTCCAGCTCGGGCACGGTGCAGCCGCAGGAGGATTTGATGCCCGAAATCGTGACCGGGGACGGGCCGGTGTTGGTGAAACGAAACACCGCCTCGGCCGCCTCGTCGAGCGGGCCGGCGACGTGTTCGAACTTCGTCTCCTTCCACTCGAGCGCGTGGGCGAGGCGGGCGAGCGTCAGTGCGCCCACGAGGAGGAGGCCGGACCGTGAACGCATGATGGCGGACGGTGGTCCCGAAGCGTCGCGATGGCAACCCCGGCGCACGGCAACGGCAGCAGGATGCTGCCGCCACTTTTGTTCCCAACCGGCGATCACCTCACCAGTTCCCGTCTGCCTCTCTGATTCCGTGCAATCCGCGCATTCCGCGGTTCGTTTCCGGAGTGAACCGCGGAATGTGCGGAATGCACGGAGTGCAGAGAACCTCGCCCGACCTCAGCCTTGAACGCCATCCGTCGGTCGAGCACGGGTGCGATTGAAGGAGGGGGCAGGGTTTGGTTCCGCCAAGGACCGAAGCCGGGGCTGAACCCCGGCCCACGATGGCCCGTTGCCACCACTCTGGATCACACGCGGCGCGTCAGAGTTTCGTGACGATCCGATCGGCGAGGCCGTAGTCGATGGCCTCCTTCGCGGTCATGTAGAAGTCGCGGTCGGTGTCCTTGATGATGCGCTCGAGGGGCTGGCCGCTGGAATCGGCGAGGATGCGATTGAGCTCGTCGCGGAGCCGCTCCATCTCGACCGCCTGGATGTTGATGTCGACGGCGGGAGCGACCATGCGACCGCTGATGAGGGGCTGGTGGATGAGGACGCGGGCGTGCGGGTAGATGAGCCGGCTGCCCTTCGGGGCCGAACAAAGGAGGATCGAGCCCATGCTGGCGGCCATGCCGGTGACGACGACCGTGATGGGCGAGGTGAGGAGCTTGATCGTGTCGTAGATCGCCATCCCCGAGGTGATGGAACCGCCGGGTGAATCGATGTAGAACGTGATGGGTTTCCCCGGCGCGACACCCTCGAGGTAGAGGAACTTTTCCACGAGGTCCTTGGCCGACTCCTCGTTGACCTCGCCCCAGAGGAACACCTTCCGCTGATCGAGGAAGGTGCGCTGCATGAGCGCCTGCACGCCACCCTTGGCGGGTGGAGAGTCGTTGTCGCCTTCGGCCATCATGACGTTGCTCGAGGGGTTCATGAGTCGGGAAAGAGGACGCGCATCCGGATGCCGCGCAAGAGCCGAATGCGGCCGGGCGGAGCGGGCGGCTGCGATCGGAAGCGGAGGCCTGCTTCGGCTACTCTGAAGACCGCCGGCCGGTTCCGATGCATCGACCGCAGCCACCTGACCAGCCGATCTCGTGGGCCGGGGTTCATCCCCGGCTTTCGATCAAGATGCGCCGAAGAAGCCGGGGGTGAACCCCGGCCCACGAAGGGAGGTCGCCACCACTTTTGACTACTCCCCCCAGACGTGCGGTCGGGGCTCAGACGAGGCCGAGTTTCATCCGGCCTTCCTCGCTGATCATCCCCTGATTCCAGGCGGGCTCCCAGACGAGCTGGACCTCGGCCGTGTCGACGCCGGGGACGAGGAGCAGCTTGGACTTGGCGTCGTCGGCGATCGCCGGGCCCATCCCGCATCCGGGGGCGGTGAGCGTCATCTGCATCGTGACCGCGTAGCCGCCGGATTCCGCACCGGGCTTGACCTCGAGCGAGTAGACGAGCCCGAGGTCGACGATGTTCACGGGGATCTCGGGATCGTAGACGTTGCGCAACTGGTCCCAGAGCTGATCCTGGCCCGGCGGCCCGCCGGCGGCGGGTGCGGCGGCGGTGGTCGGCGCGGCGGCGACCGCCTCGCCGAGCGCGTCGGCGTGTTCGCCGGCGATGCGCGCGAGTCCGGTGTCGGTCATCACGGTGAAGCTGCCGCCCAGCGTCTGGGTGAGGTAGATCTTCGAGCCCCCGGGCAGGGTGAGGGGCTCGCCGCCGGGGATCTGGACCGCGGGTGTGTCGCGGGAGAGGGTGCGTTCGCGGGAATCGCTCATGACACGTGCAATCTACGTGCGGGCCGTCGCCGATGGCAACGTGCGGGCGCGGGAAAGTACGGCCGGATTCAGCGCGGTTTCCCGGGGCCGGCCGCCGGCCAGCGGCGGAAGATGGCGACGAGCACGCTCGCGACGATGTTGAGCACGCTGCTCCCGAGCGCGGCGGGCACGGCGGTCGCGGGGTCCGCGAAGTTCGCCCGCGCGAGGTAGGCCCCGAGGCCGCCGTTCTGCATCCCGACCTCGATCGAGGTCGTGCGCGCGACAACGCCGTTGCGGGTGAGCGTGATCGCGAGGACGTAACCGAGCAGGTGCCCGCCCGCGTGCAGGCAGGTGACGGCGCCGAGAAGGGGAAGGCCCGACTCGAGGATGACGTCGCGGCTCCGGCCGATGATGCTGCCGACGATCAGGAGGATCCCGACGATCGCGACGAGCGGCGCCGCCGGGAGCACCGCGCGGGTCAGGCGCGCGCAATGGCGGTTGAGGATCACGCCGAGCACGATCGGGACGAGCACGACCTTGACCGTGCCGACGAAGAGGTCGTAGGCGTTCACCTCGACGCGGTCGCCGATCAGCCACGTCGAGAGGAGCGGGGTCATCACCACCGCGAGCATCGTGGACACGGCGGTCATCGTGACGCTCAAGGCGACGTCGACCCGCGCGAGGTAGGCGACCACGTTGGAGGCCGTCCCGCCCGGACAACAACCCAGGAGGATCAGGCCGACGGCGAGGGGCGTCGGCAGGGAGAAGGCCATCGCGAGGGCCCAACCGAGGAGCGGCATCACGGTGAACTGGAGCGCGGCCCCGAGGACGACCCACGAGGGCTTCTCCAGCACGCGCCGGAAATCCGCAGGGTGGAGCGTGAGGCCCATCCCGAGCATCACCGCGGCGAGGGCGTAGGTGATCCATTCGCCGGAGAACCAGGCGAAGGCCGGCGGGTGGAGCATCGCCAGCGCGCTGCCGGCGAGGATCCAGACGGGGTAGAGGTTGATGAGCGGGCCGAGGACGCGCTGGAGCATGCGGGGCGGAGAGGCCCGCACGCTGGAGCGGCCCGCCCGTCGGTGGCAAGCGCTGGATCGCCCCGGCTGGTCGGGCGGGTGGAATCAAAAGTGGTGGCGACCTGCAGTCGATACGGGGTTCATCCGCGGCTTCCGACCGGGAGATACCGCAGAAGCCGGGGATGAACCCCGGCCCACGACACGCGGCACACCCGTGGTCGCCGGATCCGGTCAGGCCCGCACGGAGGGTTCTTCGCGAAACTTCGTCTGGATCAGGCCGCGGACGCCGTCGGCCAGCTCCTCGTTTTCGAGGCGCCCGATGATCTCCTCGAAGAAGCCGAAGACGAGGAGTTCGCGCGCCTGGCGTTTCTTGATGCCGCGGGCGAGCAGGTAGAACAGTTCGTCCTCGTCGATCTGCGCGGTCGTGGCCCCGTGGGTGCAGCGCACGTCGTTGGCCTCGATCTCGAGGCCGGGGAGCGAGTTCGCTTCGGCGCTCGTGCTGAGGAGGAGGTTGCGGTTCGACTGGTAGGCGTCGGTCTTCTGCGCGTCGGGCGCGACCCGGATCATGCCGGAGAAGATCGTGCGGGAGTCGTCGAGGAGCGCGTTCTTGAAGAGCAGGTTCGAGGTCGCCCTTGGAGCGCGGTGCGACTGGAGCGTGCGCTGGTCGACCTCGTGGTCCCGGTCGGTCACGCTGAGGGAGAACATCTCCACGCGCCCGCCTTCGCCCTCGAGGAGGCTCTGGCTCTCCGAGCGGAAGCGGCCGCAGCCGATGTTCACCGCGAGGGACTGGATCGTCGCGTCGCGGCCGGTCACGAGGCTGTTGATCTGGAAGCCGGTCATCCCGGCGCTCCAATCCTGGAGGGCGCAGTAGTGGATGCGGGCGCCGTTGCCGGCGAAGAGGTGGTTGAAGCCGCAGGCGAAACCGGGCTGCGCGGGATCGGCGGCCCCGAACACGTCGACCAGGGTGACCCGTGCGTTGTCGCCGGCGATCACGAGGGTGTGCGGGAGGACGGCTACGCCGGGAGTGGCGGCCCAGTGAAACGCGGTGAACGGCAGGGCGATCTCCACGCCGGCGGGCACGTAGAGCAGCGAGCCGCCCTCGACGAAGGCGGAGTGCAGCGCGGCGAACTTCTCGGAACCGAGGTGCGGCTCCTGCGCCATGAAGTATTCCTCGAGGAGGTCGCGATGGCGGGTGAGGGCCTCGCCGAGGGGCGACCAGATCACGCCGGCGCGTTCCAGCTCGGGGGAGACGGGCTCGAAGGCGACCGTCTGGTTGTCGGCGAAGACCATCCGCCCGGCGCGCCGCGTCACGAGGTCGGAGCGTGCGAGGAAGGATGCGGGGTCGACGGCGGCGGTCGCGCGGCCGAACGCGAAGCCCTCGAGGTCGAGGCCGCGCAGGTTGGAGAAGCGCCACTGCTCGCTGCGGCGCGTCGGCATCGGCAGGGCGGAGAAGTCGGCGAACGCGCGCTCCTTCATCTTGCGCCACCACGGGGGCGTCTCGCCCTGGGTCGCAAGGTGGGCGGCGAAGGCGCCCGCGAGCGCCGCGTTGCCGCCCTGCGAGGAGGCGCCGGCGGCGGCCGCTTCGGAGGAATCTTTGGTGGACGAAGACATCGGAGAAAGGGTCGGGGACACGGGCATGATTTCCGAGGCGGGGGCGGTCAACCGACCGAACCCTCCATCTCGAGGTCGATCAGGCGCTTGAGCTCGACCGAGTACTCCATCGGGAACTGGCGGGTGAGCTCGTTGACGAAGCCGTTGACCGAGAGGCTCATCGCCTCGCCCTCGGTGAGCCCGCGGGACATCAGGTAGAAGATCTGGTCCTCGTTCACCTTGGAGACGGAGGCCTCGTGCTGCACCGAGTTCTGGTTCCCGCGCACGGTGATGGCGGGGTAGGTGTCGGTGCGGGAGTTCGAGTTGATCAAGAGGGCGTCGCACTCGGTGTTGTTTTTGCAACCGGTGAGGTGCCTGGGGATGCTGACCATGCCGCGGTAGGTCGCGCGGCCCTCGCCCACGGAGATCGATTTCGAGATGATGTTGGAGGTCGTCTCGTCGGCGAGGTGGATCATCTTCGCGCCGGTGTCCTGGTGCTGGCCGTCGTTGGCGAGGGCGATCGAGAGCACCTCGCCGCGGGCCTTGCGGCCGCGGAGGATCACGCCCGGGTACTTCATCGTGAGGCGCGAGCCGATGTTGCAGTCGATCCACTTCACCGTCGCGCCCTCCTCGGCGATCGCGCGCTTCGTCACGAGATTGAAGACGTTCGCGGACCAGTTCTGGACGGTGATGTATTCGATCTTGGCGCCCTTGAGCGCGACGAGCTCGACCACCGCGCTGTGGAGCGTGGCGGTGTTGAACTTCGGGGCGGTGCAACCCTCCATGTAGGTCACTTCCGCGCCCTCGTCGGCGATGATGAGGGTGCGCTCGAACTGGCCGAAGTTCTCGGCGTTGATCCGGAAGTAGGCCTGGAGCGGGTGGGTGACCTTGACCCCGGGCGGGACGTAGATGAACGAACCGCCGGAGAAGACCGCGCTGTTGAGGGCGGAGAACTTGTTGTCGCCGGTCGGGATGACCTTGCCGAACCACTTGCGGAAGATCTCCGGGTGCTTGAGCAGGCCCTCGGTCGAGCCCACGAAGATCACGCCCTGTTTGCCGACCGCCTCCTTGATGTTGGAGTAGGCGGCCTCGCTGTCGAACTGGGCCTCGACGCCGGCGAGGAACTTGCGCTCCTGCTCGGGAATGCCGAGCCGCTCGAACGTCCGCTTGATGTCGTCGGGCACGTCGTCCCACGAGCGCTTCGGCTTCCTGTCCTGCGCGAGGTAGTAGCGGATCTTGTCGAAGACGATCGTCTCGAGGTCGCGCGTCGCCCAGTGGGTGGGCATGGGCTTCTCGCCGAAGACCTTCAGCGCCCGTTTGCGGAAGGCGCGGATCCAGTCGTCCTCGCCCTTCACGTCGGCGATGTAGTCGACGACGCCCTCGTTGAGTCCGACGCCGGCGTCGAACTCGTACTTCACGTCGTAGCTGAAATTTCCCTTCTCGCGATCGATGTCGATGGCGCTGGTTTCGGTGGACATGGCGGATTCCGATTGGAGGGTTGCGGCGGAGGGCTCAGGCGGGGACGAGTTCCTTGACCCAGTCGTAGCCCCTGGACTCGAGCTCGAGCGCGAGTTCGCGGGGGCCGCTCTTCACGATGCGTCCGTCGT
Source organism: Opitutaceae bacterium (assembly GCA_036770745.1). Classification (GTDB taxonomy): domain Bacteria; phylum Verrucomicrobiota; class Verrucomicrobiia; order Opitutales; family Opitutaceae; genus DAIPIQ01. The sequence goes on from DAIPIQ010000029.1 coordinate 13,505, forward strand.
ACATCACGTGCACCTGGTCGGGCACGATGTGGTCGAGCAGTCTCTGGTAGTGGGTGATGAGGAGGATGCCGAGGCCCGGGCCGCGGAGGGAGTTGACGCCGTCGGCGACGATCCGGAGCGCGTCGATGTCGAGCCCCGAGTCGGTCTCGTCGAGCACGGCGTAGGCGGGCGCGAGCATGGCCATCTGGAGGATCTCGCAGCGTTTCTTTTCGCCGCCGGAAAAACCCTCGTTGACCGAGCGCGAGGTGAACTTGCGGTCGATCCCCAGCAGGTCCATCTGGCGGTAGAGTTTCTTGTAGTAGCCGGTGGCGTCGAGTTCTTCGCCCTCGGCCAGGCGCGACTGGAGGGCGGCGCGGATGAAGTTGGCGATCGAGACGCCCGGGATCTCGCTCGGGTACTGGAAGGCCATGAACATGCCGGCGCGGGCGCGCTCGTCGGCCTCGAGCCCGAGCAGGTTGACGCCGTCCAGCAGCACCTCGCCGCCGGTGACGACGTAGTCGGGATGGCCGGCGAGGGCCTTGGCGAGCGTGCTCTTGCCGGTGCCGTTGGGCCCCATGATGGCGTGGACCTCGCCCTTCGGGACGGTGAGGGAGAAGTCCTTGAGGATCGGGCGGTCGCCGACGGTTACGTTGAGGTTCTTGATCTCGAGCTGGCTCATGGAAAGGTGTCGGAAGGTTCGGGCGGCGGCGCGGGAATCAGCGCGCGGATTTGGCCGGCTTGCGCTTGCGCGAGGCGACGGCGGTGCCGCGGAAGGTGACGTCGATGCTGCACGCGTCGAGGCCCGCGGGGAGGGCCTTGCGGAGGGTCGCGAGGGTCTTCTCGTCGAGATCGACGTCGAAGACGCGGCCGGTGCGCGAGTCGTGGAAGTGGGCGTGCTGGCGGAGATTCGGACAGAAGCGGGTGGGCTCGCGCTCGAAATTGACCGGTTTGACGAGGTCGCACTGCATCAGCGTCTCCAGGCAGTTGTAGACCGTGGCCAGGGAGATGGAGGGGAGCACGCCCTTGGCGCGGGCGAAGAGCTCGTCGGCCGTCGGGTGGTCGCGCCGGGCGAGGAGCACCTCGTAGATCAACTCCCGCTGCCGCGTCGCCTTGAGCCCGTGCGCGCCGAGCTTCTCGCAGAGTTCGTCCTCACGGGGTTTGTGCAGGTGTCGGGCGGCGGTCATGACGACGAATCCAAAATGGAATCATTCCAATCCGCAAGCGCCAATTTGGAATGAATCCAAACAAGGGACGGGAGCTGGAAGCTCCCGCTACTTTCGAATCCACTCGTCGATCACTTCTCCAACTCCCGTCGTTCGCTTGGATTCCGTGCACGGAGTGGAGAGGACCGTGCGCGACCTCGACCCGGAACGGCGTCAGTTGGTCGATCTGGGGTGCGATCGAAAATGGGTGAGGGGTTCGGTTCCGCCAAAGTCCGGAACTTGGGATGAACCCCGAACGACGGCAGAACGCTGCGACCACTGTTGATTCAGCCCTCGAAACAAGCCCGCCTCTCCCGCGGCGGCGCGGGGCGGCTCAGGCGTTGTGCTCGGCGAGCCAGCGCTCGGCCTCGATCGCGGCCTGGCAACCCATGCCGGCGGCGGTGATCGCCTGCCGGTAGACGTGGTCGGCGCAGTCGCCGGCGACGTAGACGCCCGGAGTGCCCGTCCGCACCTGCGAACCCGGGGCGGGCACGAAGTAGCCGTTCGCGTCGGTCGCGATCGCGCCGGCGAAGGGCGCGGTGTTGGGCACGTGGCCGATGGCGACGAAGACGCCCTTGACCGGCAGCGTGCGTTCCTCGCCGGAGCGCGTGTCCTGGAGCCGCAGGCCGCTCACGGCCCCCTCGGCGACGCCCTCGATCGCGACGGGCGCGCTGTGCCAGGCCATCGTGATCTTCGGATGCGAGGTGGCGCGGTCGGCCATGATCTTCGAGGCGCGCAGCTCGCCGCGACGGTGCACGAGGTGTACGCGGCTGGCGAAGCGGGTGAGGAAGAGCGCCTCCTCGCAGGCGCTGTCTCCGCCGCCGATCACGGCGACGTCCATGTCGCGGTAGAAGGCGCCGTCGCAGGTGGCGCAGGTCGTCACGCCCTTGCCGCCGTAGAGCTCGCTCTCGCCCGGCACGCCGGTGAGTCGGGGGGAGGCCCCGGTGGCGACGATCAGGGCCCGGGTGCGGATCTCGCCGTCGCCGGTGCGGAGCACGCGGACCGGGCCCGAGAGATCGACCGACGCGACCGTGGCGTGCTGGAAGCGGGTGCCGAAACGCGTCGCCTGCTTGCGCAGGTTGTCCATGAGTTCGAAGCCGTCGACGCCGTGGGGGAAGCCCGGGAAGTTCTCGACCTCGCTCGTCGTGGTGAGCTGGCCGCCGGGCTGCGTCCCCTCGAGCACGACCGGGTTCAGGCCGGCGCGGGCGGTGTAGATGGCTGCGGTCAGGCCGGCGCAACCCGTGCCTACGATCACGACGTTCTCGACGGATTCACTCATGGCGCGACTTCACGCGATCGCCGGACCGATGGGAAGGCGCTTCTATTCCCGTCTCGCGCCGGCCGCGGGCGGCGGCACACGATCGTCACCGCATGGGCCTGATCGACTCGCACACCCACCTCGAGGTCTTCGCCCGCGCGGGCGAGTTGCCGGGCGTGTTGGACCGCGCCCGCTCGGCCGGGGTGGAGGCGATGATCACCGTGGGCACGGCGCCCGACGACTGGTCGCCCTACGCCCGGCTCGCGGTGGAGCACCGCGGTTTCGTGCACCACACCGCGGGGCTGCATCCGTGTTCGGTGGACGCGGCCTGGCGTTCCGCCGTGGCGGAACTCGAGGCGCACCTCCGCGGCGCGAACGGGGCCGTGGCGGTGGGCGAGACCGGGTTGGATCGGTTTCACCTCCCGAAGGATCCCGCTCGGGCCGAGGAGCTCTTCGGGTGGCAGCGGGAGGGCTTTCGCGCGCACCTTGCGCTGGCCCGCGAGGCCGGCCTTCCGGTCGTCGTGCATTCGCGGGGCGCGGCGGGGGAGTGCATCGCGCTGATCGACGAGGCGGGCTTCGATTGGGGGCGCGTCGTGTTCCACTGTTTCACGGACGGGCCCGAGGTCGTCGCGGAGATCGTTCGCCGTGGCGGGCGCGCGTCCTTCACCGGGATCGCGACCTACAAGAACGCGGAGAACATCCGCCGCGCGGCGCTCGCCCAGGGGATCGGGCGCACGATGGTCGAGACGGACGCTCCCTACCTCGCTCCCGAACCGCACCGGGGCCGGCGCAACGAGCCGGCCTTCGTGGTCGAGACCGCGGCGGTGCTCGCCCGGGTCTTCGGGGTCACGCCGGCGGAGTTCGCCGAAACGAGCACGCGGGCGGCCCGGGAGTTCTTCCGGCTCGACGGGTGAGGGCGAGGGCGGTTCAGCCCTCGTCGAACTTGCGGGCGAAGAGGGCCTCGAGGTCCTTGAAGAGCTGTTCGGCCCCGGCCCCGTGGACCGTCGCGCGGATCTGCGATCCGCGGCCGGCGGCGAGCATCATCAGTCCCATGATCGACTTGCCGTTCACCTGTTCGTCGTCCTTTTCGAAGAGCACTTCGCCGGAGAACTTGCTCGTCAGCCGCACGATCATCGCCGCCGGGCGCGCGTGGATGCCCATCTTGTTCTGGACGACCAGGATCTTCTCGAGGGCATCACCGGCGGGCGATGGGGTGCTGGTTTCCATGAAACAGGGGGCGGGCGGGCGAAGGATGTATTTGATGGGCGGGGACCGACCGGCAAGTTTACGGGAGTCGGACAGTCCCGTGGCAAATCAAAATACGGCATGCTGAACACCGCGATCATCGTCCCCGCCCGTCTCGCCTCCTCGCGTTTCCCGCGCAAGCTCCTGCACCCGATCCGGGGCAAGCCGCTCGTCATCTGGGTGGCCGACCGGATCGCCGCGCAGGCCCCGGAGATGCCGCTCGTCTTTGCGGTCGACGACGACGAGTTGCTCTGGGCGCTGACCTCGCGGGGCTACCGGGCGCTGCTGACCCGGCCCGAGCATCCGAGCGGCACCGATCGGATCGCGGAGGCCAACGCGAGCGTCGGCGCGGACATCGTGATCAACGTCCAGGCCGACGAGCCGCTCGTGACCGCCGAGCAGATCCGGATGCTGGAGCGGCTCGTCACGCTCGGCTGCCCGATGGCGACGCTCGGGGTGCCGTTCTCCCGGCCGGAGGACTTCCTCAATCCCAACCAGGTGAAGGTCGTGGTCTCGCGGGCCGGCGAGGCGCTCTACTTCTCCCGCGCGCCGATCCCGTACGAGCGGGATGCCGGGGGCGCGGTCACGGCGGAGTGGCTGGCCCGCGGGCACGTGCACCGCCACCTCGGGCTCTACGCCTACCGCGCCGGATTCCTCTCGGAGTTCGGGCGTCTGCCTCCCGGTCGGCTCGAGGCGATCGAGAAACTCGAGCAACTGCGCGTGCTGGAGAGCGGATTCAAGATCGCCGTCGGCGTCACCGAGCAGCCGACCATCGGGATCGACACCCCGGAGGATGCGCACGAGTTCGAGCGCTACCTCGCGACGCAGTCCGCGCTCGTCTGATTCCCGGCCGCGCGGGCGGCGTCAGAGCTTTCCGCGGGCCCGGGCGTCGACGAGGTTGTAGAAGTCGACGAAGAGCGGATCGGCGTCGTTGGGGCCGGGCGCCGCCTCGGGGTGGTACTGCACCGAGAACACCGGGAGTTCCTTGTGGCGGAGGCCCTCGACCGTGCCGTCGTTGAGGTTGAGCTCGGTCACGAGCGCGCCGCGTTCCTCGAGCTGTTGCGGATCGCTCGCGAAACCGTGGTTCTGCGACGTGATCGAGACGCGGCCGGTCTCGACGTTCTTCACCGGCTGGTTGCCGCCGCGGTGGCCGAACTTGAGCTTGTAGGTCGTGGCCCCGAGCGCGTGCGTGATCATCTGGTGCCCGAGGCAGATCCCGAAGGTCGGATACTTCGGCATCAGCCGCGCGATCGTCTTGTGGACGTAGGGCAGCGCCGAGGGATCGCCCGGGCCGTTGGAGAGGAAGACGCCGTCGGGCCCGAGTTCCTCGACCGCCTCGGCGGGGGCGTCGGCGGGGAGGACGTGCACGTCGAAACCGTGCCGCACCAGCTTGCGGTAGATCGAGTACTTCGCGCCGAAGTCGAACGCCGCCACCTTGTAGGTGCGCGCGGGGCGCGGTCGCGCGCCAAGGGTCGTGCCGATCGGGAGGTAGGGCGTGTTGGTCGGATCGTCGGCCTTCCAGACGAACGGCTTCGCGCACGTCACCTCCTTCACGTAGTCGAAGCCGACCAGGCCCTCCCATTCGCGGGCGCGCCGCACCGCCTCGGCGTCGCCCAGCTCCTCCGTGCTCAGGCAGGCCTTCATCGCTCCGAAGACCCGGAGCTTCTTCGTGATCGCGCGGGTGTCGACCTCGTGGAGCCCGGGGATGCGGTGCTCCCGCAGGTAGTCCTCGAGGGAACCGCTCGCCCGCCAGTTGCTCGTGACCGGGCTGAGGTCGCGCACGACGAAGCCGGCGGCCTTCGGGCCGCTCGATTCCTCGTCGTCGGGGGCGACGCCGTAGTTGCCGATCTGCACGGCCGTCATCGTCACGATCTGGCCGAAGTAGGAGGGGTCGGTGACGATCTCCTGGTAGCCGGTCATGCTCGTGTTGAAGACCGCCTCGCCGGTCACGGTGCGTTCGCCGCCGAAGGCGAGGCCGCGAAAAACACTGCCGTCTTCGAGCGCGAGGACTCCGGTCTTGCGTGAGCTCATCGAGGCGCGAGCGAAGGTCCTTTTGGCGGTCAGGCAAGGGCAATCCGGACGCCCGCGCCGGGCCGGGGCGACGCGGGCGGGAGGCGGTTGTTTCGGCGGCCCGTTTGACTTCACCGGCACGAGGAAGTACCGCTCGCCCTTCATCGCATGGCTTATCGGGAAGAACGCGACGTCTGGTTCGAGGGGCAGGGGCTCTGGCAGCATGTGCCGCAGGAGTCGTGGCGCGACTGGGGCTGGCAGTTGAAGAACCGGCTCACGACCATGGATCAGCTCCTCGCCTTCATGGACCTCACGCCGGAGGAGCGGCGCGGCTGTGCCTTCGCCTCCAGGAAACTCGCCCTCGCGATCACCCCGTACTTCTTCAACCTCGTCGACCGCGACGATCCCGACTGCCCGATCCGCAAGCAGGTGATCCCGCGCGAGGACGAGATGTTCGTCGCCCCCGAGGAGCGGCTCGATTCGCTCGGCGAGGACGAGCACTCGCCGGTGCCGGGCATCGTGCACCGCTACCCCGACCGGGTGTTGTTCCTCGTGACCGACCGCTGCGCCGCCTACTGCCGCTATTGCACCCGCAGCCGGCTCGTGAGCAACGCGCAGGACTACAACTTCCATCCGGAGTTCGAGCAGGGGTTGCGCTACATCGAAAGCCACCCCGAGGTGCGCGACGTGCTCATCTCCGGGGGCGATCCGCTCCTGCTCGGCGACCGCAAGCTCGACCACCTGCTCAGCCGGCTGCGGGCGATCCGGCACGTGGAGTTCATCCGCATCGGCTCCCGCATCCCGGTCTTCCTCCCCCAGCGCGTCACCCCGGAGCTCTGCGCGATCCTGAAGAAGCACGGCCCGGTGTGGATGAGCATCCACGTCAACCACCCGCGCGAATGCACCGCGGAGTTGCGCGACGCCTGCGAGCGGCTCGCCTTCGCGGGAGTGCCGCTCGGCAACCAGTCCGTCCTGCTGAAGGGGGTGAACGACGACGCCGAGGTGATGCGCGCGCTCGTGCACCGGCTTCTGCGGATGCGCGTGCGGCCCTACTACCTCTACGCGTGCGACCTCATCACGGGCAGCGCGCATTTCCGGGCCGACGTGCGCAAGGGCGTCGAGATCATCCGCGCCCTCCGCGGCCACACCACGGGCTATGCCGTGCCGCAACTCGTCATCGACGCCCCCGGAGGCGGAGGGAAGGTGCCGCTCAACCCCGACTACGTGGAGGCGCTCACCGACGACGAGGTGGTGTTCCGCAATTTCGAGGACCGCGTCTTCCGGTATCCGCTCAAGGCGTCGGCGCCCCGTCCCGCACCCGCTCCCAGTCTTCCGGATAGGTGATCTTGAGGTTTTCGCCGAGGCACTCGACGAGGCGGAGCCGGATCCCGCAGCGCAGTGCAAGCGGCGCGGTGCCCTCCTCCTCCCAGGCTTTGGCGAGTCCGCGTTCGTGCGCCGCGAGGATGGCGGAGCGGCGGTAGGCGTGCGGGGTCTGGAGGATGACGAGTTTCGAACGGGACACGCAGGCCCGGAGTTCGCCGCCTTCGGCGATGCCGATGCTGTCTCGGGCGAGGTGCCGCTGGCAGGCGACGGCCGCCCCATGGCGCCGCGCCTCGGCGAGCACCTCGGCGAAGACCTCGCCCGGGGTGAGCGGTCGCGCGACCTCGTGCAGCAGCACCCAGGCCGCGCTCGTGGAGCCGAGCAGCCGGTGGACGGTGCGCGCGCGCGTCTCGCCGCCGACGATCACGCGCACCGGGAAATCAGGAAACGCCGCCCCGATCTCGCAGGCCAGTTGATCATGGTCGTCGGCGCCGACGGCGACGATCACCTCGTCGACATGCGGGAGGAGAAGCTCCACGCCATGCGCGGCCAGCGACCGACCCTGGAGCACGAGGCGCGCCTTGGGGTGGCCGCCGAGGCGGGTCCCGTTGCCCGCGGCAAGAAGCAGACCGGCGGTCTTCGTGCTCATGCGGCGCCCGCGACGGGAATCGCGGGAAGAGGCTGTCGGCGATGAAATCGGCGCACCAGGCGCCCCCAGCGCCGTGAAGCGCCCATCCGCCACGGCCCGGCCACCTCGTGGCTCAGCCGGTCGATGCGCTCCGCCACCCGCCGGGTGCACACCCCGTCGGCGAGGTCGCCAAAGAGGATCCGGCGGTAGTTCCGGCGTTCGGCCCGCCGCAGGTCCGGGTCGTCGAGATTGGAGCGGATCGCCTCCGGAACGTCCGCCACGTCGAAGACCTCGGCGCCCATGGAGCGCCACGCCCACTCGAAGCCTTCGGGGTCGAAGAAGGTCTCCTTCGCCCTCTCGGGATTCGTGATGAGCACCATCGGTCGGTCGAGCGCGAGAAACTCGAGCATCGCGCTGGAGGCGTCGCTCACCAGGAGGTCGGCCCGGCTGAGGAACGGCATCAGGTCGGCGTCGACATCGCGAGCGAGGTGGACGTTGTCACGACGCGCCGACTCGCGGGTGATCCACGCGAGCCAATCGGGGTGGTGCTTGGCGATCAAAGGGTGGGGCTTCACGACGACATGCACGTCGTCGCGGCCCGCCGCGAGCAGGTCGATCGTCCGCTCCCCGAGCATGCGGATCGAGGTGAGCCCGTGGTTGTAGGTCGGCGCATAGAGCACGACCTTGGCCGACTCGGGAACCCCGCGCGGCATCCGGGGCGGATCAGGTGCGAAGAGCGGGTCCATCTGCGGATAACCCGTCACCCAGAATCCCCGGCGCGGCCGCACGCCTTTTTTTTCGTACCATCGCTCCATCGCGAGGCTGGTCACGCAGGTATAGTGGCTGAAGCGGGCGGACTGCACGGCCACGCCCTTGCTCGCCAATCCGTGCCGGGTGTGGACGAACAAGGTGAAGGGTAGGTGGTAGTGGAAGCGGAACGGCCGCAGGCTCTCGCCCGCGACGAACACGTGCGGGTTGAAGTCCACGAGATCCCACTTTCCTCCGCCGACCAGGACCTCGTGACGCTCGCGCAGCAACTCGGCCAGCGGCAACAGGATGGGCTTGTGGAATTCGTGTCGGAGGAAGATGGCGATCCGCATCGTGACGGGGCAACAAGGAGCTGCCCGGAGGATCGACCTGCGCGGCGCCCGATTGACACGTATTTGTCACACGGTTCTTGCGCCACACAAACCGGTAGAACCGCCTGGATGCACGGAATGAACCCTAGGCCGTGGCCCATGGCGACGACCGCTGGGAACTCGTCCTGCCCCACGGCTACCGTACACTCGCCAGCCAATCCGGCGGCATCGGCGGAAAACAAAGCCGCTGCACCCGGGCGCGCGTGACCGCCCCGGAACTCTACGACCTGCAGAACGACCGCGGCGAGACGCGGGACGACGCCGCCACGCATCCCGGGATCGGGGCGCAACTCCAGGCGTTTTCCGAACATGCCGCGCCGAACTCGGCGACTCGCTGACGAAGCGCACCGGTCCGGGCAACCGCGGGCCCGGTCGCGTGGCCGGCCCCGCCGGCGGCGCCGGGGAGAAAAAAGGCTGCTCGTCGTGACGACCGACTACCAGCGCCAGGCGACGCCGGCCGTGATCTGGCGGCCGGGAGCGGGGACGGCGGGGATCTCCTGGAAATCGCTTCGCCAAAGGTTGTCGACCACGAGGGAAAACTCCACTGCCGGCGCGCGCGGGGGCAGCCAGAAGAGGCCGATCGAGCCGAGCAGCGCATCGTCGCCCCCGACGGTGCGGAGGACGTTGGGCTCCTGCACCCGGTATTCGTTGTCCATCCGCAGCTCGAAGCCCGCCCCCAGCCCGGCCGTGAGCGCCACGGTGACGCGGTGCTCCGGGAAATTGAGCGCGTAGAAACTGGCGTCGACCTCGGCTCCGAAGTAGTCCGCGCGCTTCGCGAGCCAGGCGTAGCCGGCGACGAGCCGGATCCGCTCCCAAGTGTGCGCTGCGACGAGCTCCAGACCGGTGGTGTCGATCGCGACCTCGCGGGCGGACCGGGCGTTGGGCGAGCCACGGGTGAAGGTCCAGTCGACCAGCGGATCGTCGCGCCGGTGGAAGAGCGCGGCGTGCAGGCTCCACCGCGCGGCCCCAAGCTGGAAGCCGGTCTCGAGGTTGCGGGCGTTTTCCCGACCGAGATCCGGGTTGCCGCGAAAAAGCCCGCCGGCGGCCGAGGAGTTGAGCGCGGTGTAGCCCGGGACGCGCGTGGCTTCGCTCGCCTCCAGGTACCAACGCAGGGAGCGGCCCCGGGTCGTGTCGAGCCGCCGCCAGGCGATCTCGACGATCGGAGAGAACGCGGAGGGCTCGCGGTTGGTATCGTCGAAGGCCCCGCCGAGGCGCAGGGCCCATGATCCGTCGGCGGGCCCCTCCCACTCCCGCGTGGCCGCGGTCGCGAGCCGCCAGGTGGTGCGCGAGTCGAACCGGCCCGCCGTCAGGCTGGTCGATTCGATGGAGTCGGCCGCCGCTTCGCCGCGCAGGTCCAACGTCCACGAACCCACGGGGAGCTCCGCGCGGGCCATGGCGCCGGTCACGCGGGTCTCGTGCTGGAACGGGTTGAACAGCCCGGGCCGGGTGCGGTCGAACTCGTAGTCATCGCGGTTGCGCCGGAAGTAGCCCGCGGTCTCGAAGACGCGCCCTTCGCGCTCGAGCCGGTGGGAAAGCAGGGCGAGCGTGGTCTGGAGGCTTTCCGTCTCGGCCACGCCGAAAGGGGTGTAGAGATTGGGCCAGCCGAAGAACTTCGACTGGTAGCCCGCAAAGATCCGCGTGAGGCCGGCCCCGGTGAGGACCTCCACCCGGCCGGCGACGCGGGAGAACTCGTGGTCGCCGTCGGGGATCGTCCCGTCGGCCCGCGAGTGGGCGAACTCGGCGTCGGTCGCGATGCGTGGCCGACCGTCGGCGCCGCGGGCGAGCACGTGGGCGGCGTGGAGCGAGGCGCGGCGGAAGGCGCCGTTGCCGGCGGCGACGGCGAGCCGGCCGCCGGCCTCGATCGGACGCCACGCGTAGTCGAGCGTGCCCGCGGTGGCGTTCATGCCCCCGAGGGCGTGCTCGACCCCGGTCAGGACGAGCGGGGCCCCGAGCATGGCGGCGGGGATCGGCAACTCGAGGGCGTAGTGCCCCGTCTGGGGATCGAAGATCGTCAATCCGCCGACCCGCACCGCCGTGCCCTCGAAGATGCCGCCCCGGATGGCGACATCGCCCTGGGCTTCGCCGAAGTTGCGGGTCTGGAGGTCGACCCGCGGTTCAAACCGCAAGGCGGAGGCCGGCGTCTCGAAGCTCGTAGCCGGGCCCTGGAGGGCGATGCGGTTTTCGTTCAGAACAAATGCGGGAAGGCTGACCAACTCCGTCGCCGGGTCGGTCTGGGCGAGGAGTCCCGGCCCGGAGAGGGCGAAGGCGAGGAGCCCGGGGAGGCACGTTGGCAGCCGTTTTGAGAGTGACGGGAGATTCACGGGTGCAGGAGACGACCTTCAACTCTCATCGTCGACCTCTTTGTTATCCACAAGCAGACTTCCGCCTAACTTCAAGATGCCCCGGTTCTCTGTTCGAACCCCCGGACGAATCCCGACGGGCACTCGCGCGAAACGCCTCCCGGAGATCGGCGTCCACCCTCGGAATCGGCCGGGGGGAAGCGCCCCATTCGTTCACACCCGTTCCGTGAAGGCCTCGAGGTAGTCGATTGCGGGGCGCGATTCCGGAACGGTAATCTGCCCGCCAGAATGAAAGTCATCATCGTCGGCGCCGGCGACGTGGGCGCGTATCTCGCCGAGACGTTGAGTCGTCGCAACCACGACATCACCGTCTTGGAGAAGAGCCCGGTGGTGGCGGATTCGCTCGACGAGCGCGCCGACGTGAAGGTGCTGCGCGAGAGCGGCACGTCGGCGCGGGCGCTCGCCCGGGCCAAGGTCGCCGGCTGCGACGCCTTTCTCGCGCTCACCCGGGAGGACGAGACGAACCTCGTCGCCGCCTCGCTGGCGCGGGCGCTGGGGGCGAAGTCGACCTTCGCGCGCGTCCACGACGAGACGTTTCGCGAGACCGGGGCGTTCAACTATCAGGAGCACTTCGGGATCGATTTCCTGCTCAACCCGGAGCGGCTCGCCGCGGTCGAGATCGCCAAGTTGATCCGCAACCGCGACCGGGTCGCCGTCGAGGATTTCGCCCGGGGGCAGGTCGAGGTGCAGCTTGTGCGCGTCGATCCGGGCTCGGCGGTCGCCGGGCAGTCGCTGGTCCGGCTCGGACTGCCCTCGCGCATGCGGGTGGCGGCGGTGCAGCGGGGACCGACGGCCCTGGTGGCCTCGGCCGATCTGGTCCTCCAACCGGGGGACCTTGCCACCTTGTGCGGGCCGCCGGGGGTCCTGCTCGAGGTGAGGCGGCGCTTCACCACGCCCGGCTCCGACGAAGGGGACCGCACGGTCGTGATCATGGGCGGCGGCGAGGTCGGCGTCTCGCTGGTGCGCCTGCTCGGAAGCCGTCGGTTCAAGGTCCGGATCATCGAGAAGGACGCGAGGCGGTGCGAGGCGATCGCGGAACGGTTCCGCCACGTGACGGTGATCCACGGCGAGGGCACGTCGCTGCGGGTGCTGGAGGAGGAGCAGGTCGGCGGGGCGGATTGTTTCGTCGCGTGCACCCGCGATGACGAGGACAACGTGATGGCCTGCCTGCAGGCGCGCAATCTGGGGGTCGCACGGGCGTTCCTCGCGATCAACCGCGCCGACTACCACGAGATCGTCCACACCCTCAAGGGCCGCCTCGGATTGGACGCCGTGGTCTCGCCGCGGATCGCCACCGCCGAGGAGGTGCTGCGTCACCTCGGTCGGGAGCGTTTCGTCGAACTCGCCGCGCTGCCGGGCGACGCGGGCCGGTGGATCGAGATGCGGGTGGGCGCCGGCGCCGGGGCGACGGGCCGGCGTCTGCGTGATGTGGCGTGGCCGCCGGGCTTCGTCGCGCTCGTCGTTCAGCGCAGCGGCGAGGCCCGCACCCCGGGTCCGGAGGACACCCTCGAGGCCGGCGACCGCCTCGTCGCGCTGGTCCGCCCCGAGGCGCTCGTGGCGGTGCTCGATCTCGTGACGGGCGGGGAATGATCCGATGAACCTCCGACTCGTCTCGCGCCTGCTCGGGGTGATCCTCGCGACGCTCGCGGGTGCCTTCGTGGTGTGCTTCGTGGTCAGCTTGTTTCCCTCGCCGATCGCGGAGGAACGGTCCGCCGGTCGGGGTTTCCTCATCTGCGCGGCCGCCGCCTCGGCGCTCGCGGTCGTGATGATCGCGCTCGGGAGCGGGGCCGAGACGCGCCTTCTGCGCAAGGAGGCGCTGGCCGTCATCGGGCTCGGCTGGTTCGCCGCGAGCCTGGTCGGAGCGCTTCCCTACTACGTCATCGATCCCTCGGCGTCGTTTCTCGACGGCTTCTTCGAGGCGGCATCCGGGCTGACGACGACCGGGGCCTCGGTCTATGCGGACGTCGAGGTGCTGCCCCACAGCCTCCTTTTCTGGCGGGCGCTCAGTCAGTGGCTGGGCGGGATGGGCGTGGTCGTGTTCTTCGTGGCCATCCTGGGACACCTCGGGGCCGGGGCGAAGATCCTCTATGCCCACGAGGCCTCGGGTTCGACGGCGGACTTCGAGGAGCCGCGGGTGCGCAGCGCCGTGCTCGACCTCTGGCTCGTCTACCTCGCGCTCTCGGCGGCCTGCGCGGCCGTATTCCTCGGAGGAGGCATGTCGCTCTACGATGCGCTCTGCCACATGTTCGCGACGGTCTCGACGGGAGGCTTCAGCACGCGCAACGCCTCCTTCGCCGCCTTCGGGAGCCCGTTCCTCGAGTGGAGCGCCACCCTTTTCATGATGGTGGGCGGTTGCAGTCTGCTCCTCGTCTCGCACTTCGCCCACGGGCGTTTTGCGATCGTGCGGCGCAACACCGAGCTGCGGGCCTTCGTGGCGCTTTTTCTCGGAAGCGCGCTGGCG
>DAIPIQ010000201.1:0-6483 GCA_036770745.1 Opitutaceae bacterium
GGCGAGACGCTCACGCTCGATCTCGAACTGGGCGGCGAACTCGTCGTCCTCGAAGGCTTCACCGTCGAGGGCATCCGCGGCGGGCAGGCCCGGGCCCTCAACCAGCAGGCCGCCGCACCCAACCTCGTGAACGTGATCTCCTCCGACGCGATCGGCCGGTTCCCCGACGCCAACATCGCCGAGGCGCTGCAACGCCTTCCGGGCATCTCCATCACCCGCAAGAACGAGACCGGCGAGGGGCAGTTCGTCATCATCCGCGGGCTCGAGAGCAACCTCAACGCCGTCACCGTCGACGGCGTGCGCCTGCCCACGACCGAGACCGGCGTGCGCGCCGTCCCGCTCGACGTCTTCACCGCCAACGTCGCCGAGCGCGTGACCGTCACCAAGGCCCTCACGCCCGATCAGGACGGCGACGGCATCGGCGGCACGATCGACCTCGCGACGCCCACCGCCTTCGACGAGGACGGTCGCATCCTGCGCGGCACGGTGACCTTCGGGCGCTCCGACGCGGTCGGGGCCGACAACCTCGGGGCCACCCTCGCCTACGGCGACCGCTTCGGGCGCGACCTGGCGTGGGGCTTCCTCCTCGCCGCCACCCTCCTCGACCGCGGCACCGGGGGCGAGCAGGTGGGCGACGGCGACACGACCGTCGGCCTCGTCGGCGGCCCCGCGGGTATCCGTTCGGGAAATACGCGGCGCGGTCCCCCGGGCTTCATGGGGCTCGAGTTCAACCGCTACGACATCGACCGCGAGCGGCGCGCCTTCTCCTTCTCCCTCGACCACCGCCCGGCCGCGGAGCGGCACTGGTTCATCCGCGGCAACTACGCGAGCCTCGCCGAGGACCGCGAGCGTCAGGAGTTCGAGGTCTATGGCGACAACCGCGGCGAGAACGGCCAGAACCTCCTCGCCCGCCAGCGCCTCTTCCTCGAGCGCTTCGAGGAGGACTACGCCACGCTCTCCGCCGGCGCGATGCTCCGCCCCTCGCCCGGACTCCGGCTCGACGCCCTCGTCGCGCTCTCCCGCGCCGGCTTCGAACGGCCCGACTACCTCGAGCTCCGCCACGGCCTGCCCAACCTCCTCCAGCGCGACGGCTCCCCCAACTCCTCCACGGCCACGATCCCCTTCGTCGAGATCGACGCGCGCGGCCCCGTCGTCTTCGACCTTTCGCGGCCGAAGTTCCCCACCTGGGTGCAACGGACCGCGCAGGACCTCTACGACGACTCGCGCTACACCTTCAACCGTTACGACAGCTGGCGCGACGAGGGCGACGAGACCATCCTCACGCTCCGGCTCGACGGTCGCCTCGACCGCGAGCTCGGCGGCCATCCCGCCCACGTGCAGGCCGGGGTGAAGTTCACCGGCCGCACGAAGGATCAGACCACCCAGGCCGACAACGTCTCGGTGCGCCGCACCGCCGCGCAGGCGGCCTTCTTCCCCCGTTCCGCCGTCGTGACCGGCGACCCGGTCCGGCACCTCGACGGCGAATACCTCTGGGGCCGCCTCTACGACCCGGCGGCGACGCGCGCCTTCCTCGCGGCCGATCCCTCCGTCTTCATCCCGGGCTCGGGAGCGGGCGCCTACGAGGAGTTCTCCGAAGACGTCACCGCCGGCTACCTGCTCGCCGCGGTCGACTTCGGGCGGCTCGACCTCCTCGGCGGCCTCCGGGTCGAGCACACCGACCTGGTCTCGCGCTTCGGTCGCGGCGCCTCCGCCCGCACCGTCGGCAACGACTACACCGACCTCCTCCCGTCGCTGCACGTCAACTACCGCCTCTCCGACCGGCTCGTCGTGCGCGGCGCGATCACGCGCGCCCTCGCCCGGCCCAACTTCTCCGACCTCTCGGGTCGCCGCACCGAATCCTCCGGTTCGATCTCCTCCGGCAACCCCGACCTCCGGCCGCTCTCGGCCGTCAACCTCGACCTCGGCGTCGAGCGTTACCTCGGTTCGCTCGGCCTCGTCTCGGCCGGCGTCTTTCGCAAGGAGATCAAGGACTTCATCTACCGCGGCCTCGCCACCGCGCGCACCATCGACCCCGACACCGGCCTTCCGATCACGCGACCCGAGAACGGCGAAAAGGCCGTGATCCGCGGCCTCGAGCTCGCCTACCAGCAGCAGTTGCGGATGCTCCCCTCGCCCTTCGACGGCTTCGGGATCTTCGCCAACGTGACGTTCCTCGACGGCGAATCCTCGCTCCGCCCCGACAGCACCGCCTTCGGCTTCCGCGTCGATCCCGACGAGACGTTCCCGCTCTACGACCAGCCCGACTACGTCGGCAACCTCGCCCTTTCCTACGAGAAGTACGGCTTCTCCATCCGCCTCGCCTACGTCTTCCGCGGGGGCTACCTCGAGCGCATCGACGGCGAGTCCGCCACCTACGACAAGTACCTCCTCCCGAACCAACAGTGGGACGCGAGCGCGAGCTACCGCTTCTCGCCGCGGCTTCGGTTGTTCCTCGAGGTCTCCAACCTCACCTCGACCCACACCTACGACAGCACCATGGGCCCCCGGCGCGGCATCCAGAAGAACCTCATCCAGAACTCGTGGATCGGCACGCTCGGCCTCGGCTGGCGGCTTTGAAGCGACGCGTCTCCGAACAATGAATACCGGGGTCCCTCCGACCGGTGCGCTCTCGCGGCGCGGCTTCCTCCGGGCCGGCGCGGCGCTGACCGCCTCCGCCGCCCTCGTACCGCGGGCGCCCGCCCGCCCGCTCCCGCGGGATCGCGCGCGCAACGTCGTCCTCTGCATCGCCGACGGCGTCGGCGCCGGCCACTACGCGCTCGCCCGCGCCTTCAAGGGCGCGCCCCTCTGCTTCGAGCCGTGGGCCTGCGGCCGGGTCGCCACCGCCTCGGCCGACGCCTTCATCACCGACAGCGCCGCCGCCGGCAGCGCCCTCGCCACCGGCCACCGCACGCGCAACCGCGCGGTGAGCGTCGACGCCGACGGGCGGCCCCGGCGCACGATCCTCGAGGACGCCCGCGACGCCGGCCGCGCCACCGGGCTGGTCGTCACCGGCGGCCTCACCACCGCGACGGCCGCCGTCTTCGCCGCCCACGGCGCGGACCGCGCCCGCTCCCTCGACCTCGCCCGCCAGATGGTGCGGGCCGACCTCACGGTGATGCTCTCGGGGGGGCGCGAGCTGCTGGCCGGGCCGTTGGACGACGCCGGCTCCACCACGCTCGGGGATCACCTGCGCGCGGAGGGTTACGCGCTTCCCTCGACCTCCGCGGAGCTCGCCGCCACTTCCCCCGGCAAGGTCTTCGGGCTCTTCGCTCCCGGGGCGCTCCATCCCGTGATCGACCGTCCGCGGCTCGCTCCGGATCAACCGGGCCTCGCCGCGATGACGGACCACGCCTTGCGCACGCTCGCGCGGCACGAGGCGGGTTTCTTCCTCATGATCGAAGGCACGCAGGCCGACTGGGCCGGGCATCAGAACGACCCCGTCATGCTCGTCCACGAGCTGCTGGAGTTCGACGCCGCCGTCGCGCTCGTGCGCGCCTTCGCCGACACGCGCTCCGACACGCTCGTGCTCGTCCTCTCCGACCACGGTTGCGGAGGGCTCAACCTCGGCAACCGCCGCTCCCAGATCGACCGGCGCACGGGGCTTCCTCCCGAAAGCCTCGTGGCCCCGCTGCGCGCGCCGCGGGCGAGCGCGGTCGCGTTGTGGGAAACGCATGGCATCGGGGCCGAACCCACGCCCGCCACGCTGCGCCGCGTCGTGCAGGCGCACTGGGGCGTCGCGCTCGACGGAGCCCAGTGCGACGAGATCCTCGCCGCCGCGACCGATCCGCACCGCGACGAGGATTGCGACGGCCTCGGCCGCGTCTTCAGCCGCGACTTCACCTACCTCGGCTGGACCACCCACGAGCACACGGCCGACGACGTGCCGCTCTTCGCCGCGGGCCCGGGCGCGCCGCGGGGTGCGCTCCACCTCGTCGACATCCACTCCGCGATGCGCGCCGCCTTCGGGCTCGGCTAGCGGCAACGACCGCCCGAAATCGGCCGCGCGCCGGATCGACTTGCGCGCGCCGCTCGTGCTGGCTTGTCGCATGCGTTTCACCCCGGCCCCCCTCCTCGCCGTCCTCCTCGCCTGTCCCTGTGCCGCCGCGCAGCCGACGGAAGTCTCCCTCTTCGACGGCGCGACGCTCGCCGGCTGGGAGGGGAATCCCGACGTGTGGCGCGTGCGCGACGGCGTGATCGTGGGCGGCTCGCTCGACGGCAATCCGCGCAACGAGTTCCTCGCCACGACCGGGCGCTACCGCGATTTCGCCCTCCGGCTCGACTACCGGCTCGTCGGCTCCGAGGGCTTCGTGAACGGCGGCGTGCAGATCCGCAGCGTGCGCATCAGCGATCCGCCGAACGAGATGCTCGGCTACCAGGCCGACATCGGGGCCGGCCACTCGGGCAAGCTCTACGATGAATCGCGCCGCAGACGATTCCTCGCCGAGCCGCCGCCGGGTCTGGTCGCCAGCCTCGAGAAGCCGGGGGAGTGGAACCGCTACGAGATCCTCGCCGAGGGCCCGCGGGTGCGACTCCGGCTCAACGGCACGCAGGTCCTCGAGTACGTCGAGTCCGAGCCGGGGATCGGCCGGGACGGGCACATCGCCCTCCAGATCCACGGCGGCTGCAAGGCCGAGATCGCGTTTCGCGAGCTCACGATCACGGAGTTTGGCGAGGAGCCCGTCGCCGCGGTCCCGCCGCGCCCGAACATCGTCCTGATCAACATCGACGACCTCGGCTACGCCGACATCGGCCCCTTCGGCGGAACCAACCGCACGCCGCACCTCGACCGGATGGCGCGCGAGGGCCTGCGGCTGACCAGCCACTACGCCGCGCCCGTCTGCACGCCCTCGCGCGCCGCGCTCCTCACCGGCTGTTATCCCAAGCGCGTGCTGCCGATCCCGCACGTGCTCTTCCCCGCCGCCGCCGTCGGGCTGCATCCCGACGAGCGCACCCTCGCCGAGGCCTTGAAGGAAGCGGGCTACGCCACCGCCTGTTTCGGCAAATGGCACCTCGGCGACCAGCCGGAGTTCCTCCCCACCCGCCAGGGTTTCGACGAGTTCTACGGCATCCCCTACTCGAACGACATGGGCCCGGCGGCCGACGGCGCCAAGAGCAGCCTCGGCGCTCCGATCCCCACCGACGCCGAGATGGCCGAGCGCGCCCGTCGGGCGAGGAACCAGGGCGCGGACGAGGCCGGAATCCGGATCGTCCAGCCCCCGCTCCCGCTCCTCGAGAACGAGACCGTCGTCGGCCGCGTGCGTGCGGCGGAACAGGCCGCGATCACCGGGCGGCTCGTCGACCGCGCCGTCGACTTCATCCGCGAGCGCCGGGAGGGGCCGTTCTTCCTCTACCTCCCGCACGTCGCGGTCCACTTCCCGCTGTATCCGGCATCCGGATTCGCCGGCCGCTCGCCCAACGGCCTGCTCGGCGACTGGGTCGAAGAACTGGACGCCGGCGTCGGCCGCATCCTCGACACGCTGCGGGAGCTGGAGCTCGAGGGGAACACGCTCGTCGTCTTCACCTCGGACAACGGCGGTCACACCGGGTTCGGCTCGAACAACGCCCCGCTGCGCGGCTCGAAAGCCCAGGTCTACGAGGGCGGCATCCGCGTGCCGACGCTCGTCCGCTGGCCGGGCAGGATCCCCGCCCGCCGCTCGGTGGATGCGATCACGACCATGATGGATTTCCTCCCCACCTTCGCCGGCCTCGCGGGCGTGCCCGCCGCGGTCGACGACCGGCCGATCGACGGCGTCGATCTGCTGCCCCTGCTCACCGGCCGGCCCGGGGCGGTGACGCGCGACGTGTTCCTCTACCACCGCGGCCTCGACCTCCACGCCGTCCGCGCCGGATTCTGGAAACTGCACCTCGCCGGCGGCGAACTCTACGACCTCGCCGCCGACATCGGTGAGACGACCGATCTCGCCGCGGCGCGGCCGGATGTCGTCGCCCGCCTGATGGCGCTCGCGCAGAGCACGGCGCCCGACCTCGGCACGAGCGGCATCGGCCCCGGCTGCCGCCCGCTCGGCCGCGTGGACGCCCCCGTCCCGCTCATCCCGGCCGACGGGACTCTCTAACGACTCAGCTCGGCATACTCCGGCGGTTTCGGCGCGCGCCATCCGGAGTCCTGCCAGATCCGCCGCGGCGCGCCCGGGCGGCTGAGCAGTTCGCTGAAATCCTTCGCGGCGAAGCGCACGAGCCGGGCGCTCGCCCCGGGGGCGACGACGCCGGCCCCGCGCAGCCCCATCAGGCGCGCCGGCCCCGTCGTCACGACCTCGGGCGAGCGGGCGAGCGCGGCGTCGAGGTGACCGGCGCGGATCGCGTGAAGGTAGACCTCGAACAGGTCGTAGTCGCCGTAGGCGTAGAACGCGTCGCGGACGTTGTCGCTCGCGCAGGCGAGCGGCGTGCCCTGCGCCAGGAATTCGTGGAGCAGGGTGAGCCCGCGCCAGCGCGGGGTGCGCGCCCCCGCCCCCGGCGGCGGCCGGT
>DAIPIQ010000202.1:0-6461 GCA_036770745.1 Opitutaceae bacterium
GAGCTGCTCCGCGATCGCCGACGGATCGAGTGAGCCGTCCATCTGCGCCCGCAGCGAAACAGCGCGGACCCCGAGCCCGGCGAGCATGTCGAGAAAGACGAAATAGGTCGGGCGCTCGACAAGGACGATGTCGCCCGGGTCGCACAGCGCCTGCACCGCGAGGTAGAGCAACTGCTGCGAGCCGTTCCCGATCAGGGTCCGCCCGGGGGTGAACACGCCGGGCTCCACGCCGTCCTGCCGCGCGGTGCGCGCGGCCAGCAGCTCCCGGAGTCGACGCCGACCCTGGGTCGATCCGTACTGCAGGTGCTCGGGCTGTCCGTCGCGGATCGCGAGCGCCCCGACCGTCCGGCTGATCAACCCGACGGGAAGCGTCGAGGTGTCGGTGAATCCGGCGGCGAGGCTGAGCAGTCGCGGATCGTCCAACGCGGCCGACATCAAGGCGCTGATGGCCGGCGCGCGCAGGCGCGCGCCGGTGGCCGAATACCTCACGGGCATCGTTCGCGGATCATGCGACACGCTGGAGGCGGGACGCACCGCGAGGCGACGACAATCCGGAGCTCAGGCGGGCGCGCCGCTCGGTTCGGCCCCGTGCGGCACGTCGCTGCTCTTGCGACCCGGCTCCTCGCGCGCTCCGCGGGTCTTCGCCGGATCGTCGGGGATGGGCGGCGGCTGTTTCGTGATCGCGGAGCGGATCTCGCCGAACTCGAGGATCTCGCGCACGTGGGCGCCTTCGAGCGTCTCGTGCTCGAGCAGCGCGTTGGCGAGCGTGTCCAGCGCGGCGCGGCGCCCGGTGAGGATCTCGGTGGCGCGGGCGTGCTGCGCCTCGACGATCGCATGGACCTCGGCGTCGATCCGCCGGGCGGTCTCTTCGCTGTAGTTCTGCTGCCGCGAAATCTCCCGGCCGAGAAAGAGGGTTTCCTGATTCTCGCCGAGGGCGACGGGGCCGAGCGAGCTCATGCCCCAGTCGCAGACCATGTGCCGGGCGATCCGGGTGGCCTGTTTGATGTCGCCCGAGGCGCCGCTCGTGATGTCGCCCACGGCGATCTCCTCGGCGGCGCGTCCACCCATGAGGCCGGCGAGCTGGTTGAGCAGCCGGCGCTTGCCGTGGTTGAGCATGTCCTTCGTCGGAATGAACATCGTGCTCCCGAGGCTGCCGCCGCGGGGGATGATCGTGACCTTGTGGACCGGGAGCAGGCCGTCGTCGATCACCACCTGGACGAGCGCGTGGCCGGCCTCGTGGTAGGCGACGATCCGCTTGTCCTCGTCGTCCATGATGCGCCGGCGCTCGCGGCCGAACTGCACCTTTTCCCGGGCCTCCTCGATGTCGATCATCTCGATCTTCTTCTTGTTGCGCCGGGCGGCGGTGAGGGCGCCCTCGTTGAGGAGGTTGGCGAGCTCGGCCCCGGAGAGTCCCGGAGTGCCGCGGGCGAGGACGGTCAGGTCGACGCTGTCGTCGAGCGGGAGCTTCCGGGCGTGGACGCGGAGGATCTGCTCGCGGCCGAGAAGATCGGGCAGGTCGATGTAGATCTGGCGGTCGAACCGGCCGGGGCGCAGCAGCGCGGGGTCGAGCACGTCGGGCCGGTTGGTCGCGGCGATGATGATGACGCCTTCGGTGGTGTCGAAGCCGTCCATCTCCACGAGGAGGGAGTTGAGCGTCTGCTCGCGTTCATCGTTGCCGCCGCCGAGGCCGGCCCCGCGCTGACGACCGACGGCGTCGATCTCGTCGATGAAGATCAGGCAGGGCGCGTTTTTGCGGCCCTGTTCGAACATGTCGCGCACGCGGCTCGCACCGACGCCGACGAACATCTCCACGAAATCCGAGCCGCTGATCGTGAAGAACGGCACGTCGGCCTGGCCCGCGATGGCCTTGGCGAGCAGCGTCTTTCCCGTGCCCGGAGGCCCGACCATGAGGATGCCGGCGGGGATGCGACCGCCCACCTTCTGGAACTTCTTCGGATCCTTGAGGAAATCGACGATCTCGCTGACCTCCTCCTTCGCCTCGTCGCAACCGGCGACGTCGGCGAAGGTGATGCGGTCGCGGTCCCGCGTGAGCATCTTGGCGCGGCTCTTGCCGAAGTTGAGCGCGCCCCTCCCGGCCTGGCGGAGCTGGCGGACGAAGAGGAAATAGAGGAGCCCGATGATGACGACGAAGGGCAGCAGCCCGACCAGAACCTGCTGCCACATCGTCCCGGCCGGAGCCTCGGTGAAGAGGCCGCTCTTCTGCAACTCGATGAAGCTCGCATCCGGCAACCGCCCCTTGGCCTGGAAATTCACGGGGGCGCCGTCGCCCGACCGCATGGAACCGGAGATGATGACGAAGTCCTTCCCGCCGGCGGCGTCGGGCTTGATCACTCCCGAGACGATGGCGCCCGCCTCGGCTTCACGGATGACTTCGACGATCTTCAGCTCCTTGGTCGTGGACGACACGCCCGGGTTCATGAACCACAGGCCCACGATCGCGGCGAACAACACCATCCAGATCAGCATCACCCGCGGTTGGAACTTTTCGGGCGACGGATTCTTGAGGGGCGTGCGCTTCCTGCGCTTCTCGGGTTCGGACATTTTGGAATCTCTCGTGTGGTTCAGCCGGTTACGTTGGTCCCCGGGGGGTGGTAAGTCAATTGAACGACGTGGATGGAATCCGTCTGAACAGCGAACGCTTCCGCGGGAGGAAAGCCGGGCAGCCAGACGACCACGCCGTCGTCCGAAGTGATGACCGGAATGCTCCCGCGGCGTTCCCGCGGAATCCGGCGATTGACCATCAGATCCTGGAGCGACGCCGACCCGGGAGCCCCCAAGGGCCGGAAACGATCGCCGGCGCGGCGTGGGCGCGCATGGAGACTCGGCGAGGACAACGCCGCCGCGTCGAGCCACGCCTCGCCCGCCGGGTCCACCCTCCCCGCGCGGATCGCGCGGCGGAGCGCGGGCGTGAGTCTCCGCGACCGTGCCCGCAACGCGCCGCCATCGGGCAGTGCGACGGCTTCGCCGTCTGCGGAAAACTCCCGACTCCACGACCCGGCCGGGCGCGGAGACGACGCCCGCTCAAGACGCAACCGGCCGCCCTCGACCACGACGAAGCGTTCCACGCCCGCGCTGAGCCGGGCCCGCCCTCCCGCCGCCACCACCGCGACGAGCTCCTCCATCGCGGATCTTCCGAGACCGGGAAGAAGCCCGTTCTCGCCCGCCCATCGGTCGACGGCGCGGCGGACCAGCGCGCGCGGCCGGCCGACGAAGGCCGCGAGATCGGCGGCCCCGCGCAGGCGCCCCGGGAGGAGTGCGGCGACCGCCGCCTCCAGCGCCTCGTCGTCCTCCTCGAGCCGGCGCCGCGAGAGCGCGAAGCCGGCCAGGGCCTCGCCCGGGCTCGCCGCGACCAGGGCGGGCAGCACGCGGTTGCGCACGCGGTTGCGGAAGAACGCGTCGCCGGAATTGGTCGCGTCCTCGCGCCAGGGCACGCCGGCGGCGGCGAGCTCGCCGCGAATCCACGCGGCGGATACACCGAGGAGCGGGCGCACGCGCCGGATCTTCCCGATCGGCCGGACCGGTCGTGGAGCGGCCAGGCCGGCCGTCGCCGCGCCGCGACAGAGGCGCATGAGCATCGTCTCCGCGACATCGTCGAGCTGATGCCCGAGCGCGAGCACGCGCGCCCCCGCGGCACGCATCGCCTCCGCGAAGAATCCGTGGCGCGCCCGGCGCGCGTCGTCCTCGGAGACCGCGGCCCGCGGCGACCCGCGCACCCGGCGTCCGACCCGGACCGGCTCGCCGAGCGACTCCGCCATCCGCCGGACGAACGCGGCGTCCGCCGTCGAGGCGCGTCCGCGCAGCCGGTGGTCGAAGTGGAGGATCAACCAGCGTCCGCGCCGCCGGGGGAAGGCCGCGAGGAGGGCGAGCACGCAGGCCACGGAATCCGCGCCGCCCGAGCAGGCGATCGCCACGGGCTCGCGCGCGGGCCGGCCCGCGATCACGGCGAGCGCCCGCGGGTCGAGGCACGAAGCCGGCAGCCGCCCGCGGACCGCCTCGAGCAGTGCGGGCCAGTCGGGCCTCAGGCCTCGCCGAGGTGGGTTTTTCCGAACCACGGGCGCAGCACCTCGGGCACGAGCACGCGGCCGTCCGGCTGCAGGTTGTTCTCGAGGATGGCCACGAGCACGCGCGGCAGCGCGAGGCCCGAGCCGTTGAGGGTGTGGACGGGCTCGACCTTGCCGGTCTCCGGATCGCGGAAGCGGATCTGGGCGCGCCGCGCCTGGAAGGCCTCGAAGTTGCTGCAACTCGAGACCTCCAGCCAGCGCTGCTGCCCGGTCGCGAAGACCTCGAGGTCGAACTTCTTCGCCTGGGCGAAACCGAGGTCGCCCGTGCACATCAAAAGGACTCGGTAGGGAATCCCCAGCTTGCGGAGCAGCCCTTCGGCGTCGCCCCGGAGCTTGTCGAGCTCTTCGTAGCTCCGCGACGGGTGGACCCACTTGAGCAGCTCGACCTTGTCGAACTGATGCACGCGGTTGAGCCCGCGCACGTCCTTGCCGTAGCTGCCCGCCTCGCGTCGGAAACACGGGGTGTGCCCGCAGCGGCGGACGGGGAGCGCCGAGGCTTCGAGGATCTCGTCGCGAAAGAAGTTCGTCAGCGGCGTCTCGGCCGTCGGCACGGCGTAGAAGCCGTCGGGCAGGATCTCGTACATCTGCCCCTCCTTGTCGGGGAGCTGGCCGACGGCGGTCGCGCTCGCGGCGTTGACGAAGAGCGGCGGGTTGACCTCGACGTAGCCGTTGCGTCCGGCCTCCTCGAGGAAGAACTGGATGAGCGCGCGAACCAGCCGCGCGCCGTCGCCGACGAAGAAGGGGAACCCCGCGCCGGTGACCTTCCCTCCGCGGGCGAAGTCGACGATCCGGTTGAACCACGGGATCTCCCAATGCGGGAGGTGGTGCGGACCCTTGGCGGCCGGCTCGCCCCAGGTCGCTACGGTCTGGTTGCCCGAGGGATCCGGGGCGACGGGCACCGAATCGTGCGGGATGTTGGGGACGGTCAGGAACAGGCCCTGCCAGCGCTCGGCGAGGAGGTGGAGAGCCGCCTCCTCCGTCTTCACCCGGGCGGCGACGGTCTTCATCTCCGCGACCTTGGCGAGGAATTCGGGCGAGCCCTTGGCGAGCCGCGCCATCTCGGTATTGGCGGACTTCTGTTGTGAGCGCAGCTGCTCGACTTCCGCGGTCTTGGCGCGCCAGGCGGCATCGGCGGCGAGCACGGCGTCGAGGTCGCAGTCGCTCCCCTTGGCGGCGATGGCCCGGCGCACGACATCGGGCGTTTCTCGGAGCAGGCGGGTGTCGATCATCGGAAAGCCGGGGAGCGTCGCGGAAAATCCCGGGGACGGGAAGCCGGTTTCGCGCCGCTACCAGCGCGGGCGTGCGATCGACAGTCGCGGCGGCACAGGCGCGTCGCTCCGTGGACTTGTCTTTCCTCCGCGCCCCGCACGGCCCGACTGCTCCAGATTGGTTCAGAGTTCCCGGAGACGAGGGATCGAATCGGCCGCCCCCCGGCGGCCGACGCAGAGGGCGGCGGCGCGGCAGGCGCGGGCGAGCGCCTCGGGGATCGCGCGCCCCTCCAGCACCGCGGCGATGAAGAAACCCACGAAGGTGTCGCCCGCCGCCGTCGTATCCACGACCTCCGCGACCGGTGCGGCCGGCTCGTGGTGGAACTCCCCGCCATGGGCGAAGCAGGCGCCCTCGGCGCCGAGGGTGAGGAGCAGCCGCAGGTGCGGCCACCGGCGCCGCACGCGCTCCGCGATCTCGTGCGGATGGCGCGCCCCGGTCAGGGCCTCGGCCTCGGTCTCGTTGACCACCAGCCAGTCGACGCAGGCGAGCGGATACGCCGCGACCTCCGGACCGAGCGGGGCCGGGTTGAGCCAGACCACGAGGCCCGCCGCCCGCGCCGCGTGCAGGAACTCCGGCACGCCCGAGGTCTCGTTCTGCGTGAGCGCGTGGTCGCCCGGGCGGGCGTCGGCGCAGAGGCCCGCGACGGCCGCGGCCTCGAGCGCGTGGTTGGCCCCCGCGTGGAGCACGATCGCGTTCTCCCCGGTCGGCGCCACCTGGATGATCGCGTGACCGGTGGCCAGGTCGACTTCGACGAGTTTCTCCACCTCGACCGACTCGGCGGCGAGCCGCTCGCGCAACCAGCGACCGTCGGGCCCGATCGCGCCGGCGTGCGCGACGCGCGCCCCGGCCCGCGCGAGGGCGATCGACTGGTTGAAGCCCTTGCCGCCCGCGAAGATCGCGTAGGAGCCGCTGGAGAGCGTCTCGCCGGGACGCACGAAATGCGGCACGCCGTAGACGTGATCGAGGTTGAGCGAACCGAGGTTGAGCACGCGCGGCATGGGGGGATCGTCAGCCGAGGGTCGCGGCCTTGGCGAAGAAATCCGCGAAGATCGCACGCCTCGCCGGGGAGGCCTCGAAGGTTGACAGGCCGCGACGATGTCGCCTTTCCTC
>DAIPIQ010000203.1:0-6336 GCA_036770745.1 Opitutaceae bacterium
CCATTTCAACGAAGACGACCTTCAGTCCCCTGATGATCGATAGAACGAACAAATCGATGGTGGAGGCTTCTTCCATTCTGTCTTGCCGAACGTTGTTTAACCACACCAATCGCGGGACTATGGGATCAAGTCGACAACAAACTGGACTTTTTCTTTCGAGCCGGTGGCCTTGCTCTGATGGGAACAGCAAATCCTAGGTATCGCGATTCGATGCCGCGGCGGGGCGCTCCGGAGGTGCGGCCTTGGGTCCGGCGGCTGACGGAGGCGCAGCAGGTCGGGCTCGACGAGTCGCTGCTTGGTTGGTGGAGCGCGCACTTGGAGGGATTCCTCGGCTATTGTCGTCGTCGGGCGGATCGCTTGGATGCACGCATTCTGGCACGCGGCTATCTGGACGAGCTCGCTCGGGGTGAACCCCCGGCTCCCCACCTGCGCGTCGAGCAGACCAAACAGGCGCTGACAGTCTTTCTGCGCGGGATCGAGAACTGGCATTGGGAACAGGCGGCGGACGGAAGACCCACGCCGCGCTTTCGCGTGAAACCCGGTGCGGAGCCGGAGCCACGCGGCGATCCGCAACCGGTATCGCCGGATCGTCGCGGCTCGGAGGAGCGCCTGCGGGCGGCGTTGCGCGTGCGGCACTATGCGCTGCGTACGGAACAGACCTACGTGCTGTGGGCGCGGCAGTTCATGAAGTTCCACCCCGGAGTGGCGCCGGAGGCTTGGGAAGGCAGCCATGTGCGGCGGTTTCTCGAGCATCTCGCCATTGGACGCGGAGTGGGGGCGACCACTCAGAACCAGGCTTTGTCAGCGCTGCTGTTCTTTTTCCGGCACGTGTTGGATCGCGATTTGGGCGAGCTGGGAGAGACCGTGCGTGCGAAACGCGGCCGAAGGCTGCCGGTGGTCCTGGCCCGGGAGGAGGTGCGACGGCTGCTTGGCGCCTCGGTCGGCACGACAGGGTTGATGCTACGGCTGATGTACGGTTGCGGCCTTCGCTTGATGGAGTGCCTGCGCCTGCGGGTGAAGGACGTGGAATCCGACCGGGAGCTGGTGATGATCCGCGCCGGAAAGGGCGACAAGGACCGTTCGGTCCCGCTTCCGCGGTCGATGGCCGCGGCCCTGTCGGCACATCGGGACCGGCTGAGCCTGCTGCACGAAGCCGACCGCCGAGCCGGCCTGCCCGGCGTGTGGCTGCCGGACGCCCTGGGCTCGAAGTACCCGAACGCCGGGACCGAACTCGCGTGGCAATGGTTTTTCCCGGCCAAGACGCCGGGGCTCGATCCGCGTTCGGGGCTGCGCCGCCGGCACCATCTGCACGACAACACCCTGCACCTCGCCGTGAAGGCCGCGGCGCGTCTGGCAGGCATCGAGAAACCGGTTTCGTGCCATACCTTGCGGCACAGTTTCGCGACGCACCTGCTGGAGGATGGCGTGGATCTGCGCAGCATCCAGGAGCTGCTCGGGCACGGGAGCCTGGAGACGACGGAGATCTACACCCATGTCGCGAGCCCGGCGGCCCGGCGCGTGCACAGTCCGCTCGACCGACTGACGACGGGTGAAGGGTATCGGGAGTCCCCGGGGGCGCGGGCCGGCGCGAAAGACGGGGATCAACCCCGTCCCACGAAAGGCGGGTGACCGGAAATCGTTCAACCCGGGAAACACAGCCGGAAGGGACACGGAGGCTCACGGAGATTGCGGAGGAGACCCACAGCGCGGTGCTTCGGAGAGATCCCCGCTTCGAGCGCCGGCCCACCTCCCGGGTGAGACCACGAACCGCCCGAAAGCGATGAAACGCTCCGCTTAGCGAAGGCGGTTGGAACCACCGATTACACGGATTGCACAGATCACGAAGGTGATGCGGTGAGAGATCGGTTCACCCGGATGGAGCCGCTCTTTGCCTGGGCTTTCTGGTTCAAGGGAGGTCCTAAATTCTCCGTATCCGTGCCACCTGTGCAATCTGTGGTCCACTTGGACTGCTCCGGCCAGGCTTGGTGGACTCTGTACTTCTTCTCACCCCTCCGTGGTCCAATCGCTCCGGATCGCTTCAAACGAGCGGCTCGGTCGGGTCGATCTCCCGTGATCCCTCAGGTGCGGCTTCGGCGACGTAGGCCCAGGCGTGCACGGCAGACGGGCCATCCGGGCCTGTCATGACGACGGGGATGACGGCCCGGCGGTAGATGCCGGGGCGGCCCGGACTGAAGGCCTCCCAGTCGTCGAGCGGCGGCCAGACCGACTCGGGATGGTCGAAGCCGAGGAGTTCGCCGTCCACCCACGGGCCGTCGGAGTCGAGTGGCGGCGGCGGGAGGGCGGCGCGGCTGCGCTCGTCGGTGGCGGGGTCGGCGGTGGCTTCGAGGGCGATGTCGACCGGGGGGACGACAAGCAACAGCCAGCCCTCGCGGAGGCGGTGTAGGCGGCCGCGGACCCTGGCGGGCCGCCAGCCGGTGACGCCGCGGCAATGGGCGCGGTGCTCGGGCTGGTCGTGGCGGAGGGTGCCGTAGACGAAGAGTTCGGTGCGCATCGGCGCGGCGGGGTTCACGGCTGCTCGGGGTAGAGCCACCAGCGCCGGCTGGCCTCGCGAAACGCCGCCGCCTCGGCGGCGAAGCGGGCGACGTGGGCGGCCACGTCGACCCGCGCACCGTCGCGGGCGACGGCCTCCCACCAGGCCCCGGAGCCGACGTGGCGGTTCACGATCTGGCGCTCGGCGGGCGTGGCGCTGCGGAAGGGGTTGGCGACGCCCCAGGCGCAGGCGAGTCGCATGAGGTGGAAGTTGAGCTCCGTCGGCCGGAGCGCCTCCCAGTCGGTGATGTCGACCACCGTGCCGTGGGCCCGCTTCCCGTCGCGGTTCACGACCTCGACCTTGCGGAAGGCGAGGCCCGGGATGGCGAGGGCGTCGAGCTCGCGGATGAGCGCATCGGGGGTTTTCCCGCGGTAGGCCAGCCCTCGGAACGGCTGCTCGCGGCCGACGCCGTGGGTGAAGCCGCCGAGCAGGCAGCCGAGCCCGGTCATGGGGTAGCCCTCGACCGCGGCGAAATCCACGAGGTAGGGGGAGGTGGGCCGCCACTCGAGGCCGGTTTCGGGCCAGCGCATCGAGCGACGCCAGCCGCGCATGGGCACCACCGTGAGCCGGGCGGCGGCGCGGCCGGCTTCGTCGAGCTTCAACACGCCGGGCGTGTCGAGGGCGAGGCGGGCGAGTTCGCCGATCGTCAGCCCGTGGACGTAGGGCACGGGAAACGCCCCCACGTAACTGCGCCACTCGGGATCGACCATCGGGCCGTCGACCTTGCGGCCGCCGAGGGGGTTGGGGCGGTCGAGGACGACGACCTCCAGCCCGGCGGTGAAGCCGGCCTCGAGGGCCTCGCGCATCGCCGAGATGAAGGTGTAGGAGCGGCTCCCGATGTCCTGGAGGTCGACCACGAGCACGTCGATCCCGCGGAGGAGGGCGGCGGTGGGTCGCCGGGTTTTCCCGTAGAGCGAGTATACCGGGCGGCCGGTCGGGCCGTGGACGCCGTCCTCGATGACCGCGGAGGCGGGGGCGCGGCCGTCGAGCCCGTGTTCGGCGGCGAAGAGGAGCTCGAGGCGTACGCTCGGGGCGCGGTGGAGGACCGACCAGGTGGGCTCCCCGCGGCGCGAGGTGGCGGCGGCGTGGGTGAGGAGGCCGACGCGTTTTCCGGCGAGCACGGCGAAACCCTGCTCCTCGAGCACATCGACCCCGAGCAGGACGGGAAACGGCGCGGGCGGGGGCGGCGGCGCGGGGAGAAGGACGACGGGCGCGGAATCCGGGGCCGGAGCCGGCGGCTCGACCGAGGCGCATCCGGCGAACAGGCAACCCGCGGCGAGCGCCGCGAGGAGCCCCACCCTCCCGAGCCTCGACGCTGGCAGAGCCCGCACCACGGAGGCTGGAGGGTGGGAAAGCCCGTGCGGTCGTCGAGGGGATTCAGAATCGTTGCACCTTCGCACGATCGGTGAAAGAAACGCTCCGCTTTCGGCGTTTCTTTAGTTTGAGGCGCGGTTCCCCCGCGCCGCCCCCAACAACCCGGAGCGCGCTCCACGGCTCGGCGCTCCCCTCGGAGACCCACCGCCATGAAAAAGCCCGCACTCCCGGCGCATCCCGCCGTTCTCCTCCTGTTCGCGTTTGCGACCGCCGCCCAGGCACAATGGTCGCATCGGGTCGACCTCGACCTCCTCGCCACGAGTTTCGACACCCAGGCCGGCGCCCCCACCGTCGCCGCCGACGGCGCGGGTGGCGTGTTCGCGGCGTGGGACGACAACCGCGACGTCGCCCTCACCGGGACCAACGTCTTCATCCAACGCTACGACGCCGACGGCATCGCCAAATGGACGACCGATGGCGTGCCGGTGGTGACGGCGGTCGGCCGCCAAGACGACCCGCTCGTCGTCCCCGTCGGGGGCGGATCGGTCGTGGTCCTGTGGCTCGACGAACGCGTCGCCAACGATCCCCGCATCCACGCGCAACGTTTCGACGGCCTCGGGGTTGCCCAGTGGACCGCGAACGGCGTCCGCGTCGGGGTCAACGATTTCGACCAGTCCAGGCTCGCCGTCGCCGGCGACCCGGCCGGCGACGTGTTCGTCACCTGGGCGGAGACGACCAACAACTTCCGCACCTTCGTGCAGAAGCTCGACGCGAACGGCGCTCCGCTCTGGGGGGCCAACGGTGTCGAGTATTCCAGCGGGGTCTTCGGCGGCGGCTCGGTGATCAACGTCATCGCCGACGGGAACGGCGGCGCGGTCGTCGGCTGGATCCAGTTCGGGGCCAATCCCCGTACGGTCTGGATGCAGCGCATCCTTGCGAACGGCGCGCCGGCGTTCGCGCCCGTCGGCTTCGGCAACGACACGACCGCCCTCGGCAACCTCATCGCCATGGCGCCGGACGGTACGGGCGGCGCCATCCTCGGGTGGCAGGCGGACAACGGCGTGAACGACAACCTCCACCTCCAGCGGGTGGATGGGGCCGGCACGCTGCCGTGGGGCGCCGGCAGCGTGCCGCTCGTCAACCAGCCGAACGTGCAGGACAACCTCCACCTCGTCACCGACGGCGCGGGCGGCGCCTTCTGCGTATGGGACGATCCGCGCACGGGCGTCGACGACACCCGCGTGCAGCGCATCACCGCCGCGGGCACGTTCGCCTTCGCGGCGGACGGCATCCCGGCCGGAGTCCTCGCGGGTCAGCGCTTCACCGCCCGCGCGTTGGCCGACGGGGCCGGCGGCGTGATCGTGACTTTCCGCTTCAACCAGGAAGGCACGTTCGCCCAGCGGATCGACGCCTCGGGAGCGCGGCTCTGGGGCGACAACGGGGTCGCCCTCACGGACAACGCCTCGGTCAACTTCCCCAACCTCACGAGCGACGGGGCGGGCGGCGCGGTCCTCGGCGTGCTCGCCTTCAAGGGCGGCAACCGGCCCGCCCTCAAGCGCGTCCTCGCCGGAGGCCGGTTGCCCGGCTCGCGACTCGTCAACATCTCCACCCGCGCCTTCGTCGGCACCGGTGATGCGCTCGCGATCCCGGGCTTCGTGATCGGCGGCTCCGGCACGCGCACCCTGCTCGTCCGCGCCATCGGCCCGGCCTTGCTGCCCTTCGGCGTCCCCGACCGCCTCGCCGACCCCACCTTGACCGTCTTCAACGCCCTCAACCAGCCGATCGCATCGCGCGACGATTGGGGCGAAGGCGGCGACGCCACCCTCGTTTCGACCACCGCGGCGACCGTGGGGGCGTTCGCAATCCCGCCGGGCGGCAAGGATTCGGCGATCGTCCTGACCCTGCCGGCGACCCGGCACACCGCCGGGATCTCCGGCGTGGGGGGAACGACGGGAATCGCGCTCGTCGAAGTCTACGATGCCGGCGGCCCGGGCGGCACGAGCTTCATCGCCAACCTCTCCTCCCGCGTCTTCGTGGGCACGGGCGACGCGGTGGCGATCCCGGGCTTCGTCTTCGAGGGGCCGGCCACCATGACCCTGCTCCTCCGCGCCGTCGGCCCGACGTTGAACACCGAGTTCGGTCTCGGCGGCGTCCTCGCCGACCCGATCCTCACGCTCTTCAACAGCCTCAACGTCGCGATCGCGACCAACGACAACTGGAGCGCCGGCGGTTCCACCCAGACCAACCTCATCGCCGCCGCGGCCCAGGGCGCGGGGGCCTTCCCCCTCGCCGTCGGCACGCTCGACGCGACGCTCCTGCTCACGCTCCCGCCCGGCCGCTACACCGCCGGCGTGACCGGAGCCGGCGGCGGGACGGGGCTCGCCCTCGTCGAGGTCTACGTCGTGCCCTGAGGCGGAACCGCACAGGCGCGGCCCGAGTCGCGGGCAAGACGACGACGACCGGATGGTGGG
>DAIPIQ010000204.1:0-6285 GCA_036770745.1 Opitutaceae bacterium
TCACCCTCGTCGAAAATCCGCTCCCCAATCCCAAGATCACCCGGCCCGCCGACCTCGAGTACGCCGCCTTTCTCCTCGCCCGCCGCGCGGCCCGGAACGCCTGAACCCGCCATGACCACCGATCCCGGCGAACCCCCCTTCCGCATCGGCCACGGCTACGACATCCACCGCACCGCGCCCGGCCGGCGGCTCGTGCTCGGCGGGATCGCGTTCGACGCCGGCTTCGGGCTCGAGGGCCACTCCGACGCCGACTGCCTGACCCACGCGATCTGCGACGCGCTCCTCGGGGCCGCCGCGCTGCCCGACATCGGCCACTTCTTCCCGAACACCGATCCCGCCTGGCGGGGGATCGACTCCCAGATCCTCCTGGAGCGCACCGCCGCCGAGGTCCGCGCACGCGGCCACCGTATCCTGAACGTGGATGCGACGCTCCTCGCCGAACGTCCGAAGATCGCCCCGCACCTCGACGCGATGCGCGCCCGCCTCGCCCGCTCGCTGGGCGTCGCCCCCGCACAGGTCGGACTCAAGGCCACGACGAACGAAGGCGCCGACGCGATCGGCGCCGGCTCCGCGATCGCGGCCCACGCGGTCTGCCTCCTCGCCCGGGCATGAGGACGCGGGGACCGCTGCTGTTCGCCGCGCTCGCGCTCGGGTGCGTGTTCGCCGGTTGTGGTCCGCGCGAGACCGCCGCCGACCGTGCGGTCGCGGAGGGCGTCCTCCACCGCAGCCTCGGCGCGCAGGAGCCGGGGCTCGACCCGCACCTCGCCACCTCGCTCGCCGAGGGCGCGGTGCTCGGGGCGCTCTTCGAGGGCCTGGTGACGCCCGATCCGCGCACGCTCGAGCCCGTGCCCGGCGTCGCCGAACGATGGGAGGTCGCCGACGACGGCCTCGCCCACACCTTCCACCTCCGGGCCGAGGCCCGCTGGTCCAACGGCGATCCGGTGACCGCGCACGATTTCGTCGCCTCGATCCGACGCGCGCTCGCCCCGTCGCTCGGCGCGCCCAACGCCTGGCTGTTGCACGTGCTCCGCGGGGCCCGCGACCACGTCTCCGCTCCCGCCGCGCTCGGGGCCGAGGCGGTCGATGCACGCACGCTCCGGCTGACGCTGGAGACGCCGACTCCCTATTTCCTCTCCCTGCTCACCCACTTCGTCTGGCTGCCGGTGCACGTCGGATCGATCCGGGCGGCGGGCCCCGAGACCGACCGCGCGACGCGCTGGACGACGCCCGACCGCTTCGTGGGCAACGGCCCGTTCCGGCTGGAGGAGGTGCGGCCGGAGCAGCGCATCACCCTCGCGCGCCAACCGCACTACTGGGACGCCGCGTCGGTGCGGTTGCGCGGCGTCGTCTTCCACGTCTTCGGCGGAGTCGAGGCGGAGGAGCGGGCCTACCGCGGAGGCCAGCTGCACATCACCGACGCGCTCCCCTTCGGCAAACTGCCGACCTGGCGCGCACGCCAGCCCGCGGCGGTGCGCGTCGCGCCGGCCTACGGGGTCTACTTTTACCGCCTCAATGTCACCCGTCCGCCGCTCGACGATCCGCGCGTGCGGCGGGCGCTCGCCGCGGCGCTCGATCGCACCGCGCTCACCGGCCGGCTGCTCGGCGGGGCCTACGAGCCGGCGCGCGCGTTCACGCCCGCCGGCCCGGGCGGCTACCGGCCCCCGGCGGGGCTGGCGGACGATCCCGACGGCGCGCGGGCGCTGCTCGCCGAGGCGGGCTTCCCCGGCGGGGCGGGTTTCCCCCGGCTGGAGCTCCTCTTCAACACCTCGGAGAACCACCGCCTCCTCGCCGAGGCCGTCCAGGAAATGTGGAGACGCGAGCTCGGGATCGAGGTCCGGCTCGCCAATCAGGACGCCCGCGTGTTCCTCGACAACCGGCGCAGCCTCAACTTCGACATCAGCCGCGCCTCGTGGTTTGGCGACTTCGCCGACCCGGTCTCGTTCCTCGAGATCTTCACCTCCGGCAACGCCAACAACCAGACCGGCTGGAGCGACCCCGGGTACGACGCGCGGCTCACCGCGGCCGCCCGCACGCGCGATCCCGCGGAACGCCTCCGCCTCCTCGGCGAGGCCGAGGCGATCCTCCTCGAGGCCGCGCCCCTGATCCCGGTCCACGTCTACGCGACGATCCGCCTCGTCGATCCGCGGGTGGACGGCTGGTTCGACAACCCGCTCGATCTTCATCCGTTGAAGGCGATCGGTTTCACCAATCCCTGACCCGCCTCCCGATGCGTTCGATCCCGCCGCTCCTCCTCGTCTGTTCGCTCTTCGCGGGAGGTTGCGCGCGCTCCGGCTCGCCGCTCGAGGAGGCGAACCGCGCCGGCATCCTCCATTGGGGCAACGGCGCGGAGATCCAGGACCTCGACGGGCAGATCGTGACCGGCATCCCGGAGCACACCGTGCTCATGGCGCTGATGGAAGGCCTGGTCGCCCCCAACCCCGTCGACCTCGGCCCCGAGCCCGGCGTCGCGGAGCGGTGGGACGTCTCCGCCGACGGCCGCACCTACACGTTCCATCTCCGGGCCGACGCCCGCTGGAGCGATGGCACGCCGGTCACCGCGGAGGATTTCCTCCTTTCCTACCGGCGCATGCTCACCCCGAGCCTCGGGGCCTCGTATGCCAACATGATCTACGACTACGTCGACGGCGCGGCGGAATACCACCGGGGCGAACACGCCGATTTCGAACGGGTCGGCTTCCGCGCCCGCGACGCGCGCACGCTCGAGGTGCGGTTGAAGCATCCCACGCCCTACTTCCTCAACATCCTCGCCAACCACTACTCGTGGTGGCCCGTGCCCGTGAAGGTCGTCGAGCGGTTCGGCGGCCTCGATCGCAAGGGCACGGCGTGGACCCGCCCGGAAAACTTCGTGGGCAACGGCCCGTTCCGCCTGAAGTCGTGGCGGCCCGACCAGGTGCTGATCGTCGAGAAGAACCCGCTCTACTGGGACGCCGACCGGGTGCGGCTGCGCGAGATCCACTTTCATCCGATCGAGAGTCAGGACACCGAGGAGCGGATGTTCCGTACCGGACGGCTGCACCGCACCAACGACGTGCCGCTCTCCAAGATCGACGTCTACCGCCGTGAGAACCCCGAGTTGCTGCGGATCGATCCCTTCCTCGGCGTCTACTTCTATCGTTTCAACACCACCCGCCCTCCCTTCTCCGACTCCCGGGTGCGCCGCGCCTTCGCCCTCGCGATCGATCGCGAGAGCCTCGTGCGCAACGTCACCCGCGGCGGCCAGGCGCCCGCCTACCACTTCACGCCCCCCGGAGTCCCGGGCTACGCGCCCCGCGCCCGACTCGAGGGCGATCTCGACGAAGCGCGGCGCCTCCTCGCCGAGGCGGGTTTCCCGGGCGGGGCGGGC
The DNA here is from genome assembly GCA_036770745.1 of Opitutaceae bacterium. Lineage (GTDB taxonomy): Bacteria > Verrucomicrobiota > Verrucomicrobiia > Opitutales > Opitutaceae > DAIPIQ01. The sequence continues at coordinate 3,365 of DAIPIQ010000204.1, forward strand.
CTGCCCTCGATCGACCTGCTCTACAACACCCACGACAACCACCGCCTGATCGCCGAGGCGATCCAGCAGATGTGGCGCACGAACCTCGGCGCCGGCGTGCGGCTGGTGAACCAGGAGTGGAAGGTCTACCTCGATACGACGGAGACGCTCGCCTACGACCTGAGCCGCGCCGGTTGGATCGGCGACTACATCGACCCGCACAGCTTCCTCGAAATCTTCGTCACCGGCGGCGGCAACAACCACACCGGTTGGGGCGACCCCGAGTACGACGCACTCCACGCCCGCGCCCTGGCCGCACCCGACGACGACGCCCGCTTCGCCCTCTACGCACGCATGGAGGAGATCCTGATGCGCGAGCTCCCCGTGCTGCCCATCTACCACTACACCCGAGTGAAGCTCCTCCACCCGAGCGTGCGCGGTTTCCACCCCACGCTGCTCGACCTCCACCCCTTCAAGCACCTTCACCTCGAGGTCGCGCCGGACTCGCCCTGAGCGCCCGCCCGGGCGATCGCGCCCGCCGCCCACGAACGGAGCGGCGGCATCCTTGCCGCCGGTTGGACGTCGCACCGGCGGCAAGGATGCCGCCGCTCCCTCGGAAACACCCGCTTCTCCCCGCCTTCGTCCGATCGGACAGTCGCCCGAGACCTCGCTTGCAGGCGAGGGCCGCGGGCCTAGCTTGCCGCCGATGTCCCCCCGCGTCGCCCTCGCCTTCGCCACTGCTTTCCACCTCGCCGCCTCCCTGCCCGCCGACGACGAGGCCCCGATGAACCTCGTGCCGCAGGAGCGGCTCGCCGAGCCCGACATCCTCCCGGCCTCCGACGAGGCCGCGATCGCGATGACACGCTTCCGCCTCCCGCCGGGATTCCGCGCCTCGCTCTGGGCGGCCGAGCCGATGCTCGCCAATCCCGTGGCGATCGACTTCGACGTCCGCGGCCGGCTCTTCGTCGCCGAGACCTACCGCTACGGCTCGAGCGTCCTCGATATCCGCAGGTACATGGGGATGCTGGAAGACGACCTCGCGAGCCGCACGATCGAGGACCGGCTCGAGGTCGTCCGCCGCAACCTCGGCGAGGCCGGGCTCCGCGAGATCTCGATCGAAGGCGAGGTCCTGCGCCTCCTCCAGGATCGTGACGGCGACGGCGTCGCCGACCACTCCTCGATCTACGCCGACGGGTTTCGCGGCCCGCTCGACGGCATCGCCTCCGGCGTGCTCACGCGGGGCGACGAGGTGTGGTTCACCAACATCCCGAGCCTGTGGCATTTCAAGGGTGTCGAGCGGGCGGAGTCGCGCCGCGAATTGAGCCGGGGCTACGGCGTGCACTTCGGCTACACCGGCCACGACCTCCATGGCCTCGCCTGGGGCCCCGACGGCAGACTGTATTTCAGCATCGGCGACCGCGGGGCCCACGCCGTCTCGACGATCGATGGCAGCCGCGTCTCCAACCCCGACACCGGGGCCGTCTACCGCTGCAACCCCGACGGCTCCGCGCTCGAGCTCATCCACGACGGGCTCCGCAACCCCCAGGAATTGATCTTCACCGAAAACGGCGACCTCTTCACCGGCGACAACGACTCCGACCAGGGCGATCAGGAGCGGCTCGTCCACGTGCTCGAGGGCGCCGAAAGCGGCTGGCGCATCGGCTACCAGTTCGCCCCGCTCGGCGACGCCGGCCCGTGGAACCGCGAGCGCCTCTGGTGGCCGCGCCACCCGGGCCAGCCCGCCTACCTCGTGCCGCCCGTCAGCAACATCGAGGACGGACCCTCCGGCATCGCCTACCACCCCGGCACCGGGCTCGTGCCCGGTTTCGAGGGCGCGATCTTCGTCACCCACTTCAAGGGCGCGATCTCGCGCAGCGGGATCGACGTCTACAAGCTGCGCCCTGACGGCGCGGGCCACGCGGTCGAGTCGACCTCGACGTTCCTCGGCAACGCCCTCCCGACCGACGTCACCTTCGGGCCCGACGGACGCCTCTACTACTCCGACTGGGTCGAAGCCTGGCCGAAATCCAAGCGCGGCCGGATCTACGCGATCGAGCATCCCGCCCACGCGGACGACCCGCTCGTCGCCGAGGTCCGCCACGTCCTCTCCGGCGGGTTGGAAAAGCTCGACGGCCCCGCCCTCGCCCGCCTCCTCGGCCACGCCGACCAACGCGTGCGCCGCGAGGCGCAGTACCTTCTCGCCGAACGCGGCGCCACCGGCCGCGAACTCTTCGCGAGCACCGCCGCCGCCGCGGGGGCCGCGCCGCTCGCCCGGCTCCATGCGGTGTGGGGCCTCGGCCAACTCGCCTCGAGCGGCACGCCGCGCGCCCTCGTGGCGCTGCCGCCGCTGCTCGCCGACGCCGACCCCGAGGTGCGCGCCCAGGCCGCGCGCGTGCTCGGCGACCTCCGCATCGCCAATGCCGCCCCGACCCTGATCGACCTTCTCCGCGACGGCTCCCCGCGTGTCCGCTACTTCGCCGCACAAGGCCTCGGCAAACTCGCCCACGCTCCCGCCGCACCGGCCCTGCTCGAGGCGCTCCGCGCCAACGACGATCGCGACGCCACCCTCCGCCACGGTCTCGTCATGGGGCTCGTCGGGACCAACGACCCCGCGACCCTCACCGCGGGCGCACGCGACGCCTCGAGCGCGGTCCGCCTCGGCGTCCTCCTCGCGTGGCGCAAGCTCGGCGCGGCCGACCTCGCGGTCTTCCTCGACGACGCCGACCCGTTCCTCGTCGGCGAGGCGGCGCGGGCGATCAACGACCACCCGATCCCCGCCGCCCTGCCCGCCTTGGCCGCGCGGCTCGCCGATCCTCGCGACGACGAGATGCTCCTGTTGCGTGCGATCAACGCCGCCTTCCGGCTCGGCGGCGGCGGGCACGCCCGGGCGCTCGCCGTGCTTGCCGCGCGCGGCGACGTCGCCGCTCCGCTCCGCACCGAGG
>DAIPIQ010000030.1:0-23601 GCA_036770745.1 Opitutaceae bacterium
AGATGGGTGAAAAAGGTCTCGTCGATCACGCCCTCCAGACCCGAGGCGGAACCGTCCGCGACGGGAGCGAGCGGGTCGCGGAACGGCGCGTTGAGGTGCACCGGTCCGGGATCCGGCGCCCTCGTCCGCTCGCAGGCGTGGGCGACCGTCTGCCGGAGGTAGCGGAGCATCGGCTCGCCCGCCTCGGGCGGCGCGAGTTCGTGGAAGAAAGCGACGAAGTCTCCGAAGAGTTTCTGCTGATCGATCGTCTGCCCCGAAGAGCAGGCGCGCAGCTCGGGAGGACGATCGGCCGTGACGACCAGCAGCGGCGTGCCGCTCTCCCGTGCCTCGATCACCGCGGGCAGGTGGTTCGCGCCGGCGGTTCCCGAGGTGCAGACGAGCACGACGGGGCGCCGCGTCCGCTTCGCGAGCCCGAGGGCGAAGAAGGCCGCGGAGCGCTCGTCGAGGACGGGCACGGCATCGAGCCCCGGGTGACGTGCACAGGCCACGGTCAGGGGGGCCGACCGCGAGCCCGGCGAAACGACCGCGGTGCGCACGCCGCAGCGGACGAGCGTCTCCACGAGCACGCTCGCCCAAAGCGTGTTGGTGTTTCGGAAGTCGAGCGTGGCCGCCATCGGAGTCTCGCGAGTCTGCGGGCGGGTCGCCGCGGGGCGAGCGGGTTGTTTCAACCCGTCAGCACATCGAGCATCGCACGGAACTTCAGCTCCGTCTCCGCATGCTCGCGGGCGGGCTCCGAACCGGCCACGATCCCGCTCCCGGCGAACACCCGGGCCCGCGCGCCGTCGATCAGCGCCGAGCGGATCGCCACGAGAAACTCGCCCCCGCCGCGCGCATCGGCCCATCCGATCGGCCCCGCGTAGAGACCCCGGGAGAACGGCTCCAGGGCGGCGATGTGCCCGCAGGCCGCCTCGCGCGGACTGCCGCCGACGGCGGGGGTGGGGTGCAGGCTCGCGACCGCGTCGAAGACGTGCACCCCTTCGTTCACCCGGGCCCGCAACGGCGAGTGGAGGTGTTGGACGTTGGAGAACCGGCGGAGGCGTGGACGCGAACCGATCTCGGGCTCGAGCCCGAGCGAACGCAGGCGCCGGACGAGCGATTCGACGACGAGCGCGTGTTCGCGCAGGTCCTTCTCGCTCTTGAGGAGACGGCTCGCGAGCGCCGCGTCCTCGCCGGCCGACGCCCCGCGCGGGGCCGAGCCGGCGAGCGCCTCGGTGACGAGCTCGCCCCCGCGCATCCGCACGAGACACTCGGGGCTCGCGCCGATGAAGCTCTGCCCGCGGCCGTTGCCGACCGAGAACGCGTAGCAGTCCGGGAAGCGGCCGCGGAGGGTGTTGAGGATCGCCAGGGGGTGGAACTCCGCCTCGGCGGCCGCCTCGATCGCGCGCGCGAGCACGATCTTCTGGAACACCCCGTCGTCGATCAGGCGCAGCGCCCTTCGGACCGAGTCGGCGAAACCATCCTTCGCACCGACCTCTCCGACCGGGATGCGGTCGCGGACTTCGCTCGGCGGCTCGAAGCGCGCATCGCTCTCGTGGAACGACTGGAACTTCGCGTGCGCCCGCCAGACGCGCTCGGCGAGCGCTTCGATCGGCGCCTCGGCGTCCAGCAGGAGATTGGCGACGGCGGTGCAGCGGGCGGCGTCGCGCCCGACCTGCCAGCGCGGGACGAAGATCGTCGCGGCGGGAAAGGGGAACGACGGATCGGTCCGGTCGAAGAAACCCGCGGCCGTGAGGAAATGCGGACCGGCGAAGGGCAGGTCGAGGTCTCCGACGGCGATGGTGTGTTCCAAAGTCTCCTCGACGAAGCGGCGGGCGCGCCCGAAGCGATCGACGCCCTCCGGGGAACAGAGAAGCACGGCCTCGGCTCCGGCGACGGCCATGTGCTCCGAGGGACGCTCGCAATAGAAGTGGAGCTCGTCCGCCTCGTAGATCGACTCGAGCACGGCGAGCGGGTCGAGGTGTCCGGCCTCGACGGAAACGCTCACGAGTTGCGGGCGTCCCCGCGCGCGCGCCACCTCGCGGCACTCGCCGAGGAAACGTTCGAACGCCGTGCGCGATCGCGTGTCGGCGGGGTTGAGCGGGACTCGTCGCATCGAAGACGGCGGGCCGGCGCCTACGTCGCGGCGGGCCGCGGGAAGAGGATCGCCGACTCGCCGACCTGCGCACCGGCGAGCCGCTCGCCCCACTCGAGTCGCTCCCGCCACGGCCCGTCGCCAGCCGTGCCGAGGAGCGCGGCCACCTTCGCGGCGGTCTCCGGCATCACGGGCTCGAGCAGCGTCGTGACGAGGCGCAGCGCCTCGGCCATCGTCGCGAGCGTCGTCTCCAGGACCGCGCGATCCCCGGGATCGGCCGACTTCCCGAGCTTCCACGGGGCCCGCTGTTCCGCGTAGCGGTTGATCACCGCGCCGAACTGGAGCGTGCGCTCCAGGGACAGGTGGAACTGAAACCCGGCGTTGAGCGCGAGCGCCTCGTCGCGGGTGGAGGCCCAGGCGGACCGGACCTCCGCGTCGAGCGGGTCGAGCGCACCGGCCGGTGGCACCCGCCCGCCGCAGAAGCGGTTCGTCATGTTGAGCGTGCGGTTGGCGAGGTTGCCGAGGTTGTTCGCGAGCTCGCTCTGGTAGCGGATGAGGAACTGCGGGAGCGAGAAATCACTGTCCTGACCCACGCTCATCTCGCGCACGAGGAAGTAGCGCAGCGCGTCCGCTCCGAACTGTTCGGCGAAGGCGATCGGGTCGACGAAGTTCCCGGTGCTCTTGGACATCTTGGCCCCGTTGATCGACCACCAGCCGTGGACGAGGAGCGAGCGCGGAGGCTCGAGCCCGGCGGCCTCGAGCATGATCGGCCAGTAGACCGCGTGCGGCGGCACGAGGATGTCCTTCCCGATCACGTGGTGGGTCGCCGGCCACAATCCTGGACGGTCGGCCACGGCGGAGTAGTAGTTCAGGAGCGCGTCGAACCAGACGTAGGTCACGAACTCCTCGTCGAACGGCAGCGGAATCCCCCACTCCAGCCGCTCGCGGGGTCGCGAGATGCAGAGGTCGTTGAGCGGCTCGGCGAGGAACTCGAGCACCTGTTTCGCGCGGTAGCGCGGCAGGATGAAGTCGTCGTGCGCGCGGATGTGGTCGATCAGCCACTGCTGACGGTCGCGAAGCTTGAAGAAGTAGTTGGCTTCCGCGATCTCCGTGACCTCGCCGAAGAGCTCGGGCCACGAGCCGTCGGGGTTGCGGTCCTTTTCCTGAAGGAACTGCTCCTGCCGGGTGCTGTAGAAGCCGCGGTACTCGGCCTTGTAGATCTCACCGTTGTCGAAGAGCCGCTGGAGGATCCCGCGAACGACCTCCTTGTGCCGGGTCTCGGTCGTGCGGATGAAGTCGTCGTGCGAGATCAGCAGCTTCGCGCACAGGTCGCGAAAGCCCACCGCGACCTCGTCGACGAAGGCCTGCGGGTCGATCCCCCGCGCCCGGGCGGACTGCTGGACCTTCTGCCCGTGCTCGTCGAGCCCCGTAAGGAAGAAGACCTCATCGCCCATGCATCGACGAAACCGTGCGATCACGTCGGCGAGCACCTTCTCATAGGCGTGGCCGAGGTGGGGGGCGCCGTTCGCGTAATCGATGGCGGTGGTGATGAAGAACTTGCTCATGATTCGAGGCCCGGGAGACCGGGCAAGCTACGCCGCGCCCGGTCTCCGGCAACTGGAAAGACCCGCGCGGAGTCCGGCACGCGTCGAGGTGGGGACTTCCCTCCATCGCGGTCGATCGCCTCTGAGCAAAAACACCGGGGAACCGCCGCGTGTTTCCACGAAAGCGAGGGGGGAATCCTTCCATGATCCGTAACCCGGGCGCGAAAGCGGGCTGACCGACACCGCCGCGCCTGAGCCGCGGAAGTCCGCGCCGATGCTCACCCGAACATGTTGTTTTCCGCGCGAAAGAACCGGCGAGCCTCCCGCGGCATGTCGCTCCTCGAGGTGATGATCGGCCTGGCCACCCTCGGGATCGTCGCCGTCGGCGTGCTTGCGAGTCTCATGCAATCCCGTCGGCTCACCGAGGGCAGCATCCGACAGAACACCGCGGTCACCGCGGCCCAGGGTTACGTCGAACAGCTCAAGAACATGGAGTTCGCCGAGCTCGACCTGAACCCCGTCCCGACCCTGCTCGACCAGGGCACCCCGGATCCGCTCACGGTCTCGCCCCTGCCGAGGTCGACCTCGACCCAGATCGTCAACAACCGGCTCCTCGACATCAACAACACGCCGACCAACCCCAACGACGACATGCCGCTCCAGATCGTCCTCTACCTCGAGGACATCACCGACCCGGCCAACGACGTCGGGCGGTCCCGGTTGATCACGATCAACTACACCTGGCAGTTCCAGGACGGGGCGAGCACCCGCACCTTCTCCAACTCCGTCACCGCGATCCGCTCGCACGTCCCCACGTTCTGAACTCCCGCACGATGCACGCCTCGCCTCCACGTCTTCCCGGCCGTCGCCGCCCGCTTCGTTCGCGGAGCGGCTACACCCTTGTCGAGATCCTGATCACGCTGGGCGTGTTCGGCTTCGCGATCGCCGGCGCCCTCGGGCTGTTCCTCCAGTCGTTGAACATCTTCCACTACGACACGGGCAAACTCGGCGTGAACCGCGACATCCGCGCGTTCACGAGCGAGATGTCGGACAACGCGACCTACTCCAACTTCTTCGTCATCTATCCCTCGTTCACCGATCGCACCGCGCCGGTCAACGACGGCGTCTCCGGCGACTTCCTCGTCCTCGTCTTCCGGGACCCGCTCAATTCAACGCGGATCGAGCGCCTCGTCGGCTACTACCGCGCGGCGGCTCCCGGCGTCGAGGGACCGGTGCGGAAGTTCGTGCAGAACTTCAGCCCCTCCTCGACGAGCACCGTGGAATCGCTCCTGCCCGGCGCCGCCGCGATCAACTCGTTTCCCGAGGTCATCGAGGTCTCGCGGGGGCTGAGCAACGGCCGCCTCTTCTACAATTTCTACGACCGCAGCATCATGGTCAAAGGCGAGATCATCCATCGCGGCACGGCGACCCGCCGTGCGACCAACACCTACAACTTCACGGTGTCCCCCCGCGGGTGACGCCCGACAACCTGCATCCGCCATGAAACACTCCTCATCCAGGCTCACCGATCGCAAGGGTTCCGCCCTGCTCACGACGATGATCATCGGCCTGAGCCTCGTCCTCCTCATCGCGGGCCTCCTGAGCTGGTCGCTCACCGAGCGGAACATGAACCTGCGCCACGCACTCCGTCTCGAGGCGAAGAACGCGGCCGAGGCGGTGGTCGAGTTCGGCTTCGCGCAGCTCCGCCACAAGTTCGAGAACCGCACGACGATCGGCGTGAACGCCCTCGAGCCCGGCACCACCGACGCCCTCGACCTCCCTCCCGCGAGCCTCGAGCTGATCGGCGGGACGATCCCCCCGTTCGCGACCGCGAACTTCATCGATCCCAATGATCCCTCGAACGAGTTCGATCCGCTCAAGGGCAAGGTCGTGCTCACCCGCGAGATCAGCGTCTTCGGTCGCGCCCGGGTGACGAGCCCCACCGGAGGCCCCCCGATCGACTCCTACGTGACGCAGCGCCTGAGCGTGCGCGACGCGCCGCTGTTCGCGCACGCGATCTTCTACAACCTCGATCTCGAGATCTTCCCGGGGCCGACCATGAACATCCTCGGGCCCGTCCACACCAACGGTTCGCTCTACGTCTCGAGTCAGGGGGGCAACTCCCTGAACTTCCAAGGCGGCGTCACCGTCACCGGCCACGTCTACCGCGACTGGAAGAACGGGATCCGCGGCAACAACAACAGCGAGACCCTCGGCGAGAGTCCCGTGACCTTCAGGAACCGCCTCGGGAACCAGGTGAACATGAAGGCGGACGGGATCTGGAACGACAGCAAGATGGGCACCGGCGCGCTTTCGACGCTCTTCCGCTCCCATGCCTCGAACACCTGGCACGGCAACCTCCAGACCGCCTCCCACGGCATCCAGAACTATCAGCCGGTCGCCTTCGACGAGTACACGCCCGACGACCCGGGGACCGCCGCCTACGATCCGAACAACTCGGGCCGCGCGATCATCGAACGCCCCCTCCCGAACACCGATCCGGACTACTCCGCCGAAACCGAGGCGCAGAAGATGTCCACGAAGGCCTCGCTCTACTTCTCGATGAACTCCGCGGGCGTCGTCACCGCCAAGAAACGGAACGGCGACCCCGTCACCCTGCCCCCGGACCTCGTCACCTACACGGCCAACCAGATGATGGACCGGCGTCGGGGCTTCAACATCGGCATCGCCGACTTCGACGTCGGCAAGCTCAAGCAGCTCATCGAGAGCCCCGACACGGCCTCGGCCTCCACCCACATCGGCAATTTCGATCCCGCCACCGAATGGAACGGCGTGGTCTACTTCGACTTCACGAGCACCGACGCCGAGCTCAACCGCACGGGCGTCCGCCTCTACAACGGGCGCGTCGGCGCCACGGGCCAGGGCATCCCTTCGCGCGGCGCCGACCCGGGGTTCACCTTCGCCACCAACAACAACCTCTACGTGAGGGGCGACTTCAACGCCGACGGCACGATGAGCGCGGCCAGCTCGCACACCCCGGAGACCGGCGAGGTGCCCGTCGCGCTCTTCGGGGACACGGTCTCGATCCTCTCCAACTCCTGGGATGACGCGGTAAGCAAGACGACCAACAAGCCGGTCGCCAGCCACACCGAAGTCTCCGCGGCGATCGTCACCGGACTCCTCCCGACCGACGCCGCGGGCAACAGCCGCAGCAGCGGCGGCGCCCACAACCTCCCACGCTTCCTCGAGAACTGGGGCAGCAAGAACCTCTACATCCGCGGCGCGCTCGTCTGCCTCTACGAATGCGAGGTCGACCTTTCGACCTGGAGCACGGCCTACTACAATCCGCCGAACCGCAACTGGGGCTTCAACCAGCTCTTCGCCTCAGGCGTCTATCCGCCGGGCACTCCGCTGATCCGGACCTACCGCCGGGTCGACTTTCGCGACCTGACGGCCGCCCAATACACCGCCGCGCGCGCCACGCTACCCTGGTGACACCATGAAGCCCTCGATCCTTACGCTCTGCCTGCTCCAGCTTCCAATGGTCGTCATGGCAGCCGCCGAGGCGCCCCCGACCTACTGGCCCCAAGCACCCCGGCCCGAGCTCGCACTCGTCTCGATCAACGAGATCAGCGACGGCGTGCCCATCACCGTGCATGAACTCTCGGGCGCCGGTCTGCGCATCCGGCTCGACGCCGTCGGCGGATGGGTTCGTCGCAACGAGGTCTCGCCGGAGTTCTCCGCCTTGCTCGGCCATCCCTCGAGCGGCGAGGTGCGGCTCGGCTTCGCCGTCTTCGACCGGAAGGAATTCCTGCGCGACCTCGAGCCGGAACGCTGGGCGTCCTACCTCTCGGGCCTCCGCACCCGCCACGGCGAAAACCTCACCGGCGTCGCCGAAGGCGGCAACTTCGACGGCAACCCGGGCATGTTCGTTTTCGGCAAACCCTATCGCGACGTGGCTTTCCAGCTCACCACGGGCCCGGGCGGACGCCCGCTCGCCCGCCGCGAGGTATTCGTCGTCATCGACGGGCGCATGCTGGTGATCGTTCTGGAGGGCCCGCCCGCCGTGTTCCCGACGCTCGTCGTCCCCCTCCAGCGCTTCCTCGCCCGCCTGGAGCTCAAGAGCTGACGCACTCGACGCTGGTGCTCCCGTCGGGACTCGAACCCAAATCTTCGGCTTCGGAGGCCAACATTCTATCCATTGAACTACGGGAGCGCCGTCCGGATTCCGGAAGCGGCGGAGTGTCGAGCCCGCTCACGGGCCTGTAAAGTTGAAACTCCCCGCGGGCCGCGACCGCGGGAGACGATCGGCGGTCAGATGTGGATCGCCTGACCGTGGGTCGCGCCGGCGGCCTCGGCGAGCGCCTCGCTCAGGGTCGGGTGCGCGTGGATCGTCAGGTGGATGTCCTCGATCGTCGCCTCGAGCTCGACCGCGAGGCAGTACTCGGCGATCAGCTCGGTGGCCTCCGCGCCGATGATGTGCACGCCGAGGATCTCGCCGGTCTTCTCGGCGCTGATCACCTTGACGAAGCCGTCCGGCTCCGCCGCCGCGACGGCCTTGCCCGAAGCGGTGAAGGGAAACTTGCCGACCTTGTAGGCGAGACCCTTCTCCTTCACCGCCCGCTCGGTCATGCCCGTGCTTGCCACCTGCGGGATGCAGTAGGTGCAGCCCGGGAAATTCTTCACGCGCCTGGCCCTGCCCGCCCCGAACATGCCGTTGACGGCGTTGACCGCCTCGAAGGTCGCCACGTGCGCCAGCCACGGCGGACCGATGATGTCGCCCGCCGCGTAGATTCCCGGGACGGAGCTCCGATACTCGTCGTCGACCACGACGTAGCCGCGGTCGGTCTTCAGGTTGATCCGCGACGACACCGCTCCCTCGATGTTGGCGGTGACGCCGATCGCGAAGAGCACGGTCTCGGCCTCCAGGGCCTCCTTCTCGTCGCCCTTGACGAGGTGGACCTTCACCGTCTTGCCGCCGACCTCGACCTTCTCGACCTTCACCCCGACGCGCTGCGCGATGCCGATCTTGTCGAACGCGCGACTCAGGACTTTGGATACGTCCTCGTCCTCGACGGGGAGGATCTGCGGCAGCGCCTCGACGAGCGTCACCTTCGTGCCGAAGGCGTTCAGAAAATAGGCGAACTCCACCCCGATCGCGCCGGCGCCGACGATGATGATCGACTTCGGCTGCGTCTTCATCTCCAGCGCTTCGCGCGAGGTCATGACGCGCTTCCCGTCGACGGGGACGCCGGGGAACTTCCGCGCCTTGCAGCCGGTCGCGAGGAGGATCCTGTCGGTCTTGAGGAACCGGCCCTTGGCGGGTCCCTCCACGATCTCGACCATGCCCGGGACGTTCACCTGCGCCCGACCCACGAAGTAGTCGACCTTGTTCTTCTTGAAGAGGAACTCGATCCCCTTGGCCATCTGGTCGGCGACCCCGCGCGAACGACCGATCACCTTGCCGAAGTCGAACCCGATCGATCCCACCTCGATGCCGTAGCTGTCGGCCTTCCGTATCTTGGAGATCAGCTCGGCGCTCTTCAGCAGCGCCTTGCTGGGGATGCAGCCCCAGTTGAGGCACGTCCCGCCCGCCCGCTCCAGCTCGATGCACGCCACCCGCTTCCCGAGCTGGCCCGCGCGGATCGCTCCGGCATACCCGGCGGGGCCGCCGCCGATGACGACAAGATCGTAGTGGGAGGATTCGGACATCCGGGCACTGAAGCGGCTTCCATCGCGGGATCAAGAACGACACGCGCGCCGCGCGAATCAGATGTCGATGACGTCGTCCGCCCCGCCTTTCCGACCGCGCGGCGGCCCCCGTCGCGTCCGCACCATCACCCTTCCCTCCCCGGCCAGGCCGCCGGCCAGCAATCCGACGAGGCCGACGACGACCGCGGCGAAAAGCGCGGAGAGGAAACCGTCGACCACGAAGCCATCGACGAAATGCGCAGCCAGAAGGATCAGGCCCGCGTTGATGAAGAGCACGCCGAAGCCGAGGGTAAGGACGACGAACGGCAGCGCGAGCAGGACGAGGAGGGGTTTCAAAAACGCGTTGAAGAGCCCGAGCAGCACCACGACGATCGCGAGTGCGCCGTTATCGCGATACTCGATCCCCGGGATGACCGCCGCCGCGATCAGGATGCCGACCGCGTGGACCGCCCAGCGCACAAGCAGTTGGAAGAGCGGGTGCCGCCTCATGCCCCGCACAAAGCCCGAACGAGGCCGCGCCGCAACCTTCATCCCCTCCCGCCGGTGAGGATCGCCCTCGTCCAGGACCACCTCCGCCAGGGCGGCACCGAGACGCAGACCGTCGCGCTCGCGGGCGCCTTCGCGGCGCTCGGGCACGCGGTGCTGCTCGTCACCTTCCGCCCGGGCGGACCGCTCGCCGGGCGGATCCCCGAGGCGGTCCACCATCTCGCGCTCCAGCGCCGCGACCTCGGGCTCGACTTCCACGCCCCGGGCCTCGTCGGTGCGTTGCGACGCTTCGAGCCCGGCGTCGTCCAGCTCATGGGGCGCTCGGCCCACCTGCACGGCTGGCGCATCCGTCGGGCCTTTCCGGATACGCCGCTGGTCGCGACGTTCCGCACCGGAAGGAGCGTCCCCTGGCCCTACCGGCGCGTGTTGCGACAGGCCGCGGCGGTCATCGCCAACAGCGAGGCCGCGGCCCGGCGCCTCGTCGCCGGGCTCGGGGTCGATCCCGCGCGGATTCGTGTCATCCACAACGGGATCGCCGCGCCCCAGCCGACGCCCGGGACCGCGGTCCGCGAAGCGGTGCGCGCCTCGCTCGGCACGCCGCCGTCGTCGCTCGTCCTCCTTTGCGTGGCGATGCTGCGGCCCGGCAAGGGACACCGCGGGCTGATCGAGGCCGCGGCGGAACTCACCGGCGAACCTCCGTGGGAACTCTGGCTCGCGGGCGACGGAACCGAGCGGGCGGCGTGTGAACGCGAGGCGCGCCGACGCGGCCTCGCCGGGCGCGTCCGCTTCCTCGGGCGCCGCGCCGACACGCTGCACCTCTACGCCGCCGCCGACCTCGCGGTCCTCGCCTCGCGCTCGGAGTCGATGCCCAACTTCCTCGTCGAGGCCCAGTGGCACGGCCTGCCGGTCGTCGCCTGCGACACCGCCGGCGTCGGCGAGACGTTCCTTCCCGGGCGCTCCGGACTGCTCGTGCCGCCGGGCGACATCCGTCTCTTCGCCGAAGCCGTCGCGACCCTCGCCGGCGACGCCCCGCGCCGCGCCGCGATGGCCGCGGCCGCGCGCGCCCACGCCCGATCGGCCTTCGATCCCGGGCGGCAGGTCGACCGTCACCTCGAGCTCTATGCCCGGCTCGCCGCCGGCTGATCGGGCGGACCCTCGTCGAGGAAACGAACGACCTCCTCGACGAAGCGCGGGCGCGCCTCGAAGTGCGGGTTGTGCCCGACCCCCGCGAGGGTGAGAAACGTCGCGCGCGGGAAGTGCCGCAGGACCACGACCTCGTCGCCGGTGGTGAAGTAGCGCGACCTTTCCCCCAGCAGGAAAAGCAGGTCGCCGGCCCACGCATCACCGACCTCGAGGAAGGTCGCCTCCAGCACGGGCAGCGCCGCGGCGAGGCCGGGCAGGTTGATCATCCAGCGGAAGCCGCCGCCCTCGGCCCGCTCGAGGTTGCTCAGGAGGAACTGCCGCATCGGCCAGTCACCCACGAGCGGCTCGAGCCCGCGCTCCGCGTCCGCGCGCGACGCGAGTGTCGCGGGATCGAGCGCGCGCATCGCGGCGAACTCGCGTTCGTGCGATCCCGGGTAGGCCTTCGGCGCGATGTCGACGACCACGACCCGGCCGAGCCGCTCCGGCCGACGACAGGCCAGGGTCATCGCGACCTTGCCGCCCATGCTGTGCCCGACCACGTGGGCGCGCTCCAGCGCCCGCGCGTCCATCCACGCGACGACGTCATCGGCCATCATCGGGTAGTCCATCGCCGGGGCGTGGAACGAGTCGCCATGGTTGCGGAGGTCGAGCGCGTGGACGTGGAAACGCTCCGCCAGATCGCGACCGGCCGACTGCCAGTTGCGCGAGGACCCGAGCAGACCGTGGAGGATGAGCAGCGGCGGAAGGCCTTCGCCGCCGAAGTCGCGGTGCGCGAGGACGGGCATGGTCTTTCTCATTGCGGGCCCCTCCGGCGCGTGGCAATCCCCACCGTCCGCCGCCATGACCCGGAGCGAGAAACTCTCCCCGATGATGCAGCAGTACTGGGAGGTCAAAAACGGCCTGCCGCCCGACACGTTGCTGCTCTTCCGACTGGGTGACTTCTACGAGCTCTTCCACGCCGACGCCGAGGACGCGGCGCGCATCCTCGGCATCACCCTCACCCGGCGCAACGACCAGCCGATGGCGGGCCTTCCGCACCACGCGATCGACGCGCATGTCGGCAGACTCCTCGCCGCGGGGCGCAAGGTCGCGTTCGTCGACCAGCTCGAGGAGGCGCGTCCCGGCAAGCTCGTGCGGCGCGCGCTCACGCGCATCCTCTCCCCCGGCACGACCCTCGAGGCCGCGCAGCTCACGGCCAACCGCAACCACTACCTCGCCGCCCTCGACTGGGACGGCGCGGGGCTGCACGCGGCGTGGCTCGATCTCTCGACCGGCGAGTTCCTCCTCGCGAGCGACGCCTCGCCCGCGAACCTCCTTCCCGTCCTGACCGCGCTCGATCCGGCGGAGCTCGTCCTCGCCGAGGGCGCGCTCGAGCGCTGGCGGGCGCAGCCGCACGGCTCGGCGACGCCGGTCGCGCTCGCGGCCTTCTGCGAGGGCCGCACCCTGAGCACGATCCCGGGCTACCACTTCGAGGCGATCCCCGGGGCGCGCCTCGTGATGGACACGCTCGGCGTCCTCAACCTCGAAGGCTTCGGCATCGACGCCCGCCACGGCGCGCTCGGCGCGGCGGGCGCCCTCGTGCACTACACAACGGAAAACCTCCGGGCGAAACCCGAGAACCTCCGCACGATCCGCGAATACCGGAGCACGGACACGCTGCTCATCGACCCCGCGACGTTGCGCAACCTCGAGATCCTCCGCTCCGCCCGCGGCACGCGGGAGGGGAGCCTCCTCGCCGCGATGGACGCGACCGTGACCGCGGCCGGGGCCAGGCAGCTCGAGCGGTTCCTCATCGCCCCGCGCCTCGACCTCGACGGGCTGCGCGCGCGCCAGGCCTGCGTGGCCGCGTTCGTCGAGGCGCCGCCGGCGGCGGCCGGGCTGCGCGAGGCGCTCGGGGGCGTGCGCGACCTTCCACGGATCCTCGGCCGCCTGCACAACCGGCTGCGCAGCCCGCGCGAGCTCGGGGGCGTGCGCGACACGCTCGGGCGGCTGCCGCGGATCCTCGCGGCGCTCGCGGCCTTCGACGACTCCGGGGTGCGCGCGCTCGCGGCGCGGATCGTCGACGCCCCCGCGTTGCGCGAACTGCTGGCGCGGGCGCTCCGCGACGAACTTCCCGCGAAATTCGACGAAGGCGGCTTCATCGCCCCGGGCTTCGACCCGGAGCTCGACCGGCTCGCCTCGTTGACGCGCGACAACCAGCACTGGCTGGCCGCGCTCGAGCGCACGGAACAGGAACGCACCGGCATCCGCAGCCTGAAGGTGCGCTTCAACCAGGCGTTCGGGTACTTCATCGAGGTGACGCGCAGCAACCTGCACCTCGTGCCCGAGGACTACATCCGCAAGCAGACGATGGTGAACGGCGAGCGCTTCATCACCGACGACCTGCGGGAAAAGGAACGCGAGATCCTCCACGCCGAAGAAAACGCCCGGGCGCGCGAGCGCACGCTCTTCGACGGGCTGGTCGAGGCCACGCTCGCCGAGGCGGAGGCGCTCCGCACCACGGCGCAGGCGCTCGCCGAGCTCGACGTCTTCCTCGGCTGGGCCGTGATCGCGCGGGAGCGCGACCACTGCCGGCCGCGGCTCGACGACTCCGACGCGTTGGAGATCACCGACGGGCGCCACCCGGTGGTCGAGGAGGTGGTGCGCCGCGACCCGGGCGGCCACGCCTTCGTGCCCAACGACACCTCGGTCGCCGCGACCGGGCCGCAGATCCTGCTCATCACCGGGCCGAACATGGCGGGCAAATCCACCTACATCCGCCAGGTCGCGCTCATCGCCCTGATGGCGCAGGTCGGCGCGTGCGTCCCCGCCAAGGCCTGCCGGGTCGGGCTCGTGGACCGGATCTTCTCCCGCGTCGGCGCGAGCGACGACCTCGCGCGCGGCAACTCGACCTTCATGGTCGAGATGAACGAGACGGCCAACATCCTCAACAACGCCACCGACCGCTCGCTCATCATCCTCGACGAGATCGGCCGCGGCACCTCCACCTACGACGGGGTCGCGATCGCCTGGGCCGTGGTGGAGCACCTGCACCGCGACCCCGCGTGCGGTCCCCGCACGCTCTTCGCCACCCACTACCAGGAGCTCACCCAGCTCGACCGCCATCTCGACCGGCTGAAGAACCTGTCCGTCGCGGTGAAGGAATGGAACGACGAGATCGTCTTCATCCGCCGGGTGGTCGAGGGCGCGGCCGATCGCAGCTACGGGATCCAGGTGGCCCGGCTCGCCGGGTTGCCGCGCGAGGTCGTCGCGAGGGCCTCCGAGATCATGGGCCGGCTCGAGTCCGACGAGGCCGTGGTCACCGTCTCCGCTCCCCTGCCGAGGCCGCGGCCCCGGCGTCCGATCGAAGTCCGCCCGGCGGACACCGCGCAGCTCGACCTTTTCTGAGCGACCAGGATCGATGGAGACGCTCCTCGAAGTCCGCGGCCTCGTGATCACCGCTCCCGGGGGCGAGCGCCCGCTGGTGGACGGGATCACCTTCGAACTGGCCCGCGGCGAGACGCTCGCGGTGGTCGGCGAGAGCGGGGCCGGGAAATCCCTGACCGGCCTCGCGGTCCTCGGCCTCGTGCCACCGCCGTTGCGCGTCGCCGCGGGGGCGATCGTCTGGAAGGGGCGCGATCTCGCTCCCGCGCCGGAACGCACCTGGCGCGCGCTCCGCGGTCGGGAGATCGGGCTGATCTTCCAGGAACCCTCCGCGGCGATGAATCCGGCCGTCGCCGTCGGCCCGCAGATCGCCGAGGTGCTGCGGTTGCACCGCGCCCTCGCCCGCGACGAGGCGCGCCGGCGTGCGGTCGATCTGATGGAGCGCGTGCGCATCGCCGACGCCTCCCGCCGCTACCACGCGTTTCCGCACGAGCTCAGCGGAGGGATGCTGCAGCGCATCGCCATCGCGATCGCGATCGCGGGCGCGCCCGACCTGTTGATCGCCGACGAGCCGACGACGGCCCTCGACACCACCGTGCAGCGCGGCGTGCTCGAGCTGCTCGCGGAGCTCCAGGGCGCGACCGGCATGGCCCTGCTTTTCGTGACGCACAACCTCGGTCTCGTCGCCGAGATGGCCGATCGCGTCCTCGTGATGCGCGACGGCCGCAAGGTCGAGGAGGCCGGCGTCGGCCGGCTGTTCGAGAGCCCGGAGGCGGAGTACACCCGCGAGTTGCTCCGCGCCGCGAGCCCGCCCGAGCGATGAGCGTCCCCCTTCTGGAGGTCGCGGGCCTGACGAAGCGCTTCGTGCGGCGCGGCGGACTTTTCGGCGGCACGGCCCATCCGGTCACGGCGCTCGACGGGGTCGATCTCTCGGTCGCACGCGGCGAGACCCTCGGCGTCGTCGGGGAAAGCGGGAGCGGCAAATCGACGCTCGGCCGTTGTCTGCTGCGGCTCGTCGAGCCCGACGCCGGCTCGATCGTCTGGCACGAACGCGACGGGCGCAGGCTCGACCTGCGCGCACTCGGGCCCGCCGCGTTGCGCGCCTTCCGGCCCCGGCTTCAGATCGTCTTTCAGGATCCCCGTCTCTCGCTCAACCCCGCGCGCCGGGTCTGGGAGGTCGTGGGCGAGGGGCTGATCCTCGCCGGGCGGACGGGCCGATCCGTGGTCCGCGAGCGGGCCGCCGGAATGCTCTCGGCCGTGGGCATGGGCCCGGAGCACCTCGACCGGTTTCCCCACGAGTTCTCCGGAGGCCAGCGCCAACGGCTCGCGATCGCGCGCGCGCTCGTCGTCGAGCCGGAGCTGGTCGTGTGCGACGAGGTCACGAGCGCCCTCGACACCCGCACGCAGGCGCAGGTGCTCGACCTGCTCGTCGCGCTGCAGGAGCGTACGGGCGTCGCCCTGCTCTTCATCTCCCACGATCTACCGACGGTGGCGCGGGTGAGCCGGCGCATCGTGGTGCTGGACGCGGGACGCGTGGTGGAGACCGGCCCGCCGGCGGAGTTGTTCGCGAATCCCGTCGCCGCGCCGACGCGCGCGCTGCTCGAGGCGATCCCCGGGCTCGATCCCGCGCGGCGGAGGTTCCGCGGGCCACCGCGGGAATCGCGACGATGAATCACGGCCCGCCGACTGAAGCGCGGGTCCTGGCCGGGCTTGCCGCGCTCCGCGCCGGCACGACGATGTGTCCCGGGATGCTCGCGAAGCGGCTGGGCGTGACGCTCCCGCAGTTGCGCCCCGTCCTGGCGGACCTTCAGCGACGGGAACTCCTCCTCGCGACGCGACGCGGTGCGCCGTTCGCCATCGCGACCGGGGCCGGCGCGTTTCGCGTGGCGCCCGCCGTGCCGGGCGGTCCGATCCCGGAGCGTTGAGCCCGAACAGGTCGGTCGAACGGCACGCCACCGGCCGGCTCTTCGGGTCTCGCGGTGGCACGCCTCTCGCCGAGAGGCGTGTCGTCGGCCAGGTGCGCGACGTTCGCGAAACACGCCATCCATAGGCCGGCGGCGACCTCGGGGAACGCATGCGTGTGCGTCGGTGCGCGGGCGGATCGCGTCAGCCTCCGGCCGCTTCGAGTCGCCCCGCGACGAAACGGTCGCGACCGCTCCAGTCGCGATGCGACTGCGCCTCGAAACCGGCCTCCCGCAGCGCGGCGGTGAGGCGCGCGTGCTGGTCGATGCCGGTCTCGAGAAAAAGCCATCCGCCGGGCGCGAGGTGGCGCGGGGCCTCCACGATGATGCGGAGCAGGTCCGCACACCCGTCGTCGGCCGCGACGAGGGCGGCGCGCGGTTCGTGGTCGCGCACCTCGGGCGCCGCCTCCGTCCACTCCGCCTCGGTGAGGTAGGGCGGATTGGCGACGATCAGGTCGAAGGGCGCCTCATCGCGCAGGGCGACGAACCAATCGGAGGGGAGCAGCCGCACCCGACCCGCGAGGCCGAGGGCGTCTGCGTTGGCCCGCGCGACCGCGAGCGCATCGGCGCTCGCGTCGACCGCGACGACCTCCGCCTCCGGGAAGAGACCCGCGAGACCGAGCGCGAGGGCGCCGCTGCCGGTGCCGAGGTCGAGAACGCGGGCGGGCGGTCGCGCGACCGTGTCCTTGATCAACTCGACGAGCTGCTCCGTCTCCGGGCGCGGGACGAGCACGCGACGGTCGACCGCGAGGGTGAGGTCGCCGAAGGCCGCCGTGCCGAGGACGTAGGCGAGCGGCTCGCGTCGTCCGCGCCGGCGCACGAGCGGGCGGAGGAGCGCGAGCTGGGCCTCGGTCATCGGACGCTCGAACTGGAGGTAGAGCTGCATCCGCCCGATCCCGAGGGCGTGGGCGACGATCAATTCGGCGTTGAGGCGCGCGCTCTCGACGCCGCGTTGCTCGAAGAATTCCGCGGTCCGTCGCACGACCTCCAGAAGGGAAAGCATCGCGGGGTGCGGCGTCAGAGGACGCCCCGGACGGCGAGTTCGCGCATCCGCTCCTCCCGGTCGGCGACCTGCAGGGCCTCGATCACCGGGCCGATGCCGCCCTCCATGATCTCGGGGAGGTTGTGGACGGTGAGCCCGATCCGGTGGTCGGTGAGGCGGCTCTGGGGGAAGTTGTAGGTGCGGATGCGTTCGCTGCGGTCGCCGGTGCCGATCTGGCTGCGGCGGTTCTCCGCGTATTTCGCACGCTCCTCCTCGAGTTTCGCCTGGAGGAGGCGCGAGCGCAGCACGGTCATCGCCTGGAGCCGGTTCTTCTGCTGCGAGCGCTGTTCGGCGCAGGTGACGATGAGCCCGGTCGGCTTGTAGAGGATCTGCACCGCCGAGTCGGTGGTGTTGACGCCCTGCCCGCCGGGGCCGCTCGCGCGGGCGACGGTGATCTCGAGGTCGGCGGGGTTGATCTCGACGTCGACCTCCTCGGCCTCGGGCAGGACGGCGACGGTCACGGTCGAGGTGTGGATGCGGCCGTTGGCCTCGGTCGCCGGGACGCGCTGGACGCGGTGGACGCCGCTCTCGAACTTGAGCGCGCGGTAGGCGCCCTCGCCCTTGACCGCGAAGACGACCTCCTTGAAGCCGTTGCGTTCGGAGAGGCTCGCGTGGAGCAGCTCCATCTTCCAGCCGCGGCCCTCGCCGTAGCGCGCATACATGCGGTGGAGCTCGGCGGCGAAAAGACCCGCCTCGTCGCCCCCGGCCCCGGCGCGGATCTCGAAGATGGTGTTGCGCGAGTCACCGGGCTCGGGCGGGAGCATCGCCGCGAGCACCGACTGCTCGAGCGCGCGGCGACGCTCCTCCATCGCGGGAAGCTCCGCGGCCGCGAGCTCGCGGAGGGCGACGTCGGGATTCGCCGAGGAGGCCAGCTCGCGGTTCTCCGCGAGCTCGCGCTCGAGCCGGGCGAGGGTCTCCGCCTCGTCGAGGAGGTCGCGGAGGCGCTGCTGCTCGCGCGTGAGCTCGGCCGCCTTCCTCGGGTTGGCGAAGAACGACGGGTCCGTCATCGCGGCGTCGAGCTCTTCGAAGCGGCGGCGGAAGACGGAGAGGTCGGGAAGCTTGGGCATGCGGGCGCGGGCGGGATCCGCCCGCGGGAGGGTCGGGATTTGCGCGTTGCTTCACCATCTTCGGCCGGCATCCTCAAGTGCTTTCATCCGGGCCGCGGGCCCGGGACGCTTTGCAGACGAGGCGAGTCGACCATGGCCACGGTGCTTTTCACGCAGAACATCCTCACGTGCATCTGGGATTTCGACAAGACGCTCATCCCGGGCTACATGCAGGCCCCGCTCTTCCGCCGCTACGGGGTCGACGAGGCGCTCTTCTGGCACGAGGTCAACAGCCTCGCCGAACACTACCGCCGGCGCGGCTACACGATCTCCGGGGAGAGCGCCTACCTCAACCACCTCCTCACCTGCGTGCGCACCGGCGCGATGGAGGGGCTGAACAACGCCACCCTCCGCGAGTGCGGCCGTGAGATCGCGTTCTACGCGGGCCTGCCGGAGTTCTTCGACGAGCTCCGCGCGTTCGTCCGCTCCAGGCCCGAGTACCAGAAGCACGACCTCACGCTCGAGCACTACGTCGTCTCGACCGGGCTCGCCGAGATGATCCGGGGCAGCCGGATCGCGCGCCACGTCGACGGGATCTGGGGCTGCGAGTTCATCGAGAATCCGCTGCCCCCGGGCTTCCTCAGCCAGCCCGAGTTCGGGATCGGCGATACGATGGAGATCAGCCAGATCGGCGCGATCATCGACAACACGACCAAGACGCGCGCGCTCTTCGAGATCAACAAGGGCACGAACCGCAACCCCGCGATCGACGTCAACGCGCAGATCCGGCCCGAGGACCGGCGGATCCCGTTCCAGAACATGATCTACGTCGCCGACGGCCCGAGCGACGTGCCGTGCTTTTCCGTGGTGAAGGGCGCCGGCGGCCGGGCCTACGCGGTCTACCGCCAGGGCTCCACGGAGGAGTTCGAGCAGAACGACCGCCTCCTCCAGTCCGGCCGGATCCACGCGTATGGCCCGGCCGACTACACGCCGGAGAGCAACACCGCGCTCTGGCTGCGGATGCACGTGAAGGCGATGTGCGACCGGATCGTCGCCGATCGCGAGGCCGCGGTCGCCGCCCGCGTGGCGAAACCGCCGCGCCACCTCACCGCGAAACCCGCGGGCCCCGCCGCCCCGAAGCCGGGCGTGCAGGACTCGTTTCTGTGAGCCGCTCCTCTCCCCGCGCACCGGGCGCCCGGGGACCGGTGGCGGAGGTTTCCGCCGCGGAATGATTTCCCTTGAACCACCTCCGGCTTTTCCATTTTCAGGCAACTCCCCTTGTCCCGAACTCCCATGGTCGAAGTCAAAAATCTGGTTAAGCATTACGGGCCGATTCGTGCGGTGGAGGGCGTGTCCTTCACGCTGCGACAGGGCGACATCCTCGGCTTCCTCGGGCCCAACGGCGCCGGCAAGTCGACGACGATGAAGATGCTCACCGGCTACGTCCCTCCCACCTCGGGCACGGCGGTGGTCGACGGCTTCGACGTGCGCGAGTCGCCGCTCGAGGTGAAGCGCCGCATCGGCTACCTGCCGGAGAGTTCACCCTCCTACCACGAGATGTCGGTCGAGGAGTTCCTCGGTTTCGTCGCCGAGGTGCGCGGCTTCCGGACCCGCGAGGAGCGGGCGAAGCGCGTGGACGAGGCCGTCGGCCTCTGCCGGCTCGCGGAGGTGCGCGGGCAGGTGATCGAGACCCTCTCGAAGGGCTACAAGCAGCGCGTCGGCTTCGCCCAGGCCGTCCTCCACGATCCGCCCGTGCTCGTGCTCGACGAGCCCACCGACGGCCTCGACCCCAACCAGAAACACGAGGTCCGCCGCATCATCACCGGCATGGCGAAGAAGAAGGCGATCATCCTTTCCACCCACATCCTCGAGGAGGTCGACGCGATCTGCACGCGCGTGATCATCATCGCCCGCGGCCGCGTGCTCGTCGACGAGACGCCCGAGAAGCTGCGCGCCCGCAGCAAGACCGGGCGCCTCGACGATGTCTTCCGCGACCTAACCCGCTGATCCCCGCGCCATGAACCAGGTCTGTTCCGTCTTCAAACGAGAGTTCCTCGGCTATTTCCGCTCGCCCGTCGCCTACGTGGTGCTCGCGGGCTTCCAGTTGCTGGCGACGACGATGACGTTCTTCGTCGGCCGGCTCCTCCAGGGCAACGAGGCCACGCTCTCGCCCTTCTTCCAGTGGGTGCCGTGGATGTTCGTCGTGCTCGTGCCCGCGGCCGCGATGCGGCTCTGGGCCGAGGAGCGCCGCGCCGGCACGATCGAGCTGATGTTCACCCTGCCGCTCACGACGGGCGCGGCGGTGCTCGGGAAATTCCTCGCGGCCTGGGCGTTCATCGCGATCGCGATCCTCCTCACCACGCCGTTCGCCTTCACGGTCGCCCACCTCGGGGACCCCGACTGGGGCGTGATCGTCGCGAGCTACATCGGCTCGATCCTCATGGCCGCCTCCTACCTCGGGATCTGCTCGCTCGCCTCCGCGCTCACCCGCAACCAGGTGGTCGCGTTCGTGATCGGCCTGATGGTCTGCCTCGGCCTGACGCTTCTCGGGCTGAGCGTCGCCGGCGACCTCATGGGCGCGGTCCTCCCCGTCTGGGCGGTGGACGCGATCTCGAACTTCAGTTTCTACACCCACTTCGAATCGATGACCCGCGGCCTGATCGATCTTCGCGCGGTGGTCTTCTTCCTCTCGCTCGCCGGCGTCACCCTGCTGGCCAACGTGATCGTGTTGGAGCGCTGACCCGCCAACCTCCCCTTCCCTCATGCAACTCGGTGGAAAATCCGTCGCCCTCCTTCTCCTCGTCGTCATCCTCGTCGCGCTCAACTTCCTCGCCTCGCACATCCCGGCGCGGCTCGACCTGACCGAAGGTCGCATCTACACGCTCTCTCCCGGATCCAAGGCGCTTCTCGCGAAGATCGAGGAGCCGGTCACGCTCCACTACTACTTCAGCCGCGGCCTCGACGGGCTTCCGATCCGCTTCAAGAACTACGCGACCCGCATCGAAGAGATGCTCCGCCAGTACGAGCGGGCCTCCGGCGGCAGGGTCGTGCTCCGGCTCGTCGATCCCCAGCCCGACACCGATGAGGAGACGCAGGCCCGCCGCTCCGGCATCACGCCCCAGCCCGTGGCCGACGGCCGCATGCTCTACCTGGGCCTCGTCGCCAGCCAGGCCGACCAGGAGGTCGCGATCCCGATCTTTCAACCCAACCGCGAGCCCTACCTCGAGTACGACATCTCGCAGGCGATCCACTCGGTCCAGCAGTTCGACAAGCCGCGCCTCGGCCTCCTCAGCGGCCTGCCCCTGCGCAGCGCCGCCCCGCCCTTCGCGATGCCGGGACAGCCGCCGCCGCCCCCGGATCAGCTCGTGATCGACCAGTGGGGCGCGACGTTCGAGGTCGTCGACATCCAGGCGTCCGACGAGAGCCTGCCCGACAACCTCGACGTGCTCGCCGTCATCCACCCGCAGGACGTCGGCGAGAAACTCCTCTTCGCGATCGACCAGTTCCTCCTCTCCGGCAAGCCCGTCTTCGTCGCCGTCGATCCCTCCTCCTACCACTTCAAGAGCCGGCAACAGCAGAACCCCATGATGATGGGTCGCCCGCCGGAGGGCGTGACGAGCGACCTCCCGCGCCTCCTCGGCGCGTGGGGTGTGACGTTCAACTCCGGGGACGTCGTCGGCGACCTCAACCTCGCCACCGCCGTCCAGACAAGCGCCGGGGTCTCCAACTTCCCCCTGTGGATCAGCCTGCGTGGCGAGCAGTTCGCCGCCGACGCGCTGCCCACCGCCTCGCTCAACTCGATGCTGATGATCGAGGCCGGCGCCCTCGAGGTCGCGGCCGATCGCGGCTACGAGGTCACGCCCCTGATCCAGACCACTTCGCGCAGCAGCACCGTCGCCTCGATGCTCTTGAACTTCACGCCTCCCGCCGAGATCGCCCGCCAGATCCGCGACGGCGGCGTGCGCAAGAACGTCGCCGTGCTCGTCCGCGGCTCGTTCCGCACCGCCTTCGCCGATGGGGCTCCGAAGGATCCCGAGCCGGAGACGCCCGCCCCCGCCGACGGCGACACCCCTCCGCCGCCACCGCCGGCGCCCGTGGTCTCCGAGGTGGTCGCGCTCCGCGAATCGACCGGGCCCGGCACGCTCGTGGTCGTCGCCGA
This sequence comes from Opitutaceae bacterium, assembly GCA_036770745.1. Taxonomy (GTDB): domain Bacteria; phylum Verrucomicrobiota; class Verrucomicrobiia; order Opitutales; family Opitutaceae; genus DAIPIQ01. Next base: position 22,489 of record DAIPIQ010000030.1, read on the forward strand.
CACCGACTGGATCCTCGACGACTTCAGCGTCCGCCGCCTGAATTTCCTCGGCACCCAGGCGATCGAGCCCCTCAACGACAACCTCACCTTCGCCTCCAACCTGGTCGACTTCCTCGGCGGCAGCCGCGACCTCATCTCGATCCGCGGCAAGGGCCAGGCGCAACGCCCGTTCACCGTCATCCGCGAGCTCGAGCTCGCCGCGGAGGAGCGCTACCAGAGCGAGCTCCAGGCCCTCGAGGCGCGCCGCACCGAGGTCCAGCAGGAGATCACGAAACTCCAGACCGGCCAGACCGCCGGCCGCACCCTCATCGCCACGCCCGAGGTCCAGGAAGCCCTCGAGCGCTACCGCGTGCAGGAAGCGGAGCTGCGCACGAGCATCCGCAAGATCCGGCTCTCGCTCCGCACCGGGATCGAGGCCCTTCAGAACCGCCTCACCGTGTTCAACCTCGTCACGATCCCCCTCGCCATCGTCGTCGTCGGTTCGTGGGTGATGCTCCGTCGCAATCGTCGTCAGAAGTCCTCCGCCAGCTCATGAAACTGAAGACCCTGTCCCTCGTCGCCGCCGTCCTCGCGGGCGCTTCGGTCGCCACCTGGCTCTTCTCCCGCCGCGACTCCGGCGCCGCCGCCGACGCCCGCGTCGGCCGGCCCATGCTCGCCGCCGAGGTCGTGCCGAAGGTCGCCGGCGTGCGGCTCGTCACCGGCGGGACGACGATCAACCTCGTCAACACCGATCCCGCGAACCCCTCGTGGGTCGTGCGCGAGTACCACGACCTTCCCGTCGACTTCGCCAAACTCACCCGCCTCATCGCCGACCTGCGCGAGGCGAAGATCACCCGCTTCCTCTCCGCCGACCCCGTGCGGATCGCGCGGATGGAGTTCGGCGACACGACCCTCGAGCTGCTCGATGCCGGCGGCGCCACGGTCTGGCGCGCCCATCTCGGCAAGACTCCCTCCGGCGGCGGTCGTTTCGTGAAGTTCGACGCCGAGGAGCGCGCCTACCTCGCCAACCTCAGCACCTGGATCGATTCCACGGTCAAGAACTGGGCCGACGCCACCCTCGTCGACGTCAAGCCCGAGGCCGTGACCGCGCTCGAGGTCGGCTTCAACGATCCG
>DAIPIQ010000030.1:23611-26316 GCA_036770745.1 Opitutaceae bacterium
TCGTCGCGCCGCCGCTCCGCCTCTCCCGCGAAACCCCGACCGCGGCGTGGACCGCCGCCGGGCTCGCCGCGGGCGAGAAGGTGCGCGAGAGCACGGTCTCCTCGCTTCTCTCCTCGCTCACCGGCCTCCGCTTCACCGAAACCTTCGCGCCCGACGCGCCCGACGTCGTCGCCGCGCGCGAACACCTCCGCACGCTCCGCCTCACCGCGACCGACGGCCGCACCCTCACGATCGCCCTCGGGCGCCGCCCCGCCCCGCCCGCGCCTCCCCCGCCCCCGCCGCCCGCCGAGGGCGAAACCGCGCCCCCGGCCCCGCCCGCCCCGCAGCCCGGCCCGGTCTTCGCCTTCGTCGCATCATCGGTCGCGGCCGACGCGATCAACACCCGCATGACCGCGCGCGCCTTTCAGATCCCGGAGTGGACCTACACCGGCCTGCCCGCCGATCGCGCCGCCCTGATCGAGGCCGCGCCCCCGCCGCCTCCGCCCGGCGCCGAGGCGCCGTTGACGTTGAACGGCCCCACGTCCTTCCCCGACGAAGCCGCCGAGCGCGCCTACCTCGAGGCGACGTTCGCCGATTTCCAGCAAGGACCGCGCGGCTTGCGCTACAAGCTCCTCCAGGCGGGCTCGGGTGACGTGAAACCCGCCGCCGGAGTTCGCGTCCGCGCCCACTACACCGGCCGCCTTCTCGACGGCAGCGAGTTCGACAGCTCGATCCCGCGCGGCGAGCCCTTCGCCTTCGCCCTCGGCCGCGGGCAGGTCATCGCCGGTTGGGACGAGACCCTCGCCGACATGACCCGCGGCGAGAAGCGGCTCGTCGTGATCCCCTACCAGCTCGGCTACGGCGAACGCGGCTCCGGCGCCCGGATCCCCGCCCGCGCGACCCTCGTCTTCGAGATCGAGCTCGTCGATTGGGAGTGAAGCTCCGGGGCCGTTCCTCCTCCGACGTTCCCTCTCTCGTTTGAGGAGCGCGCGCGTCTCCGGAATCGGACTCCTCCTTACGCTCCTACGCTCCTACCCACTTACGCCCTTCCTCAAAACCCGAGCTCGATCGCGTGCGCCTCGAGCCAGTTCTCGGCCGCATGCCACCGGGGAAACGCCGCGGCCACGTGCCGCCAGAAGCGGATCGAGTGGTTCATCTCCCGCCGGTGCATGAGCTCGTGGATGATGAGGTAGTCGCGCACTTCCGGTGGCGCCTGGACGAGCCTCCAGTTCAGCGAGATCACCCCCGAGCAGGAGCACGAGCCCCAGCGCGAGGCCTGGTTGCGCACCGAGACGCGCGCGATCGCGATGCCGTGCTCCCGCGCCAACCGCTCCGTGCGCTCGGGCAGCTCCGCCCGCGCCAACGCGACCAGTCGCGCCTCGACCGGCCGCCGCAGGTTCATCCCGGCATCGGCGATGAAGACGCGCTGATCGCCCCACGCCGCCACCGGGCGCCCGTGCACCCGATCCACCCGCAGCTCCTCCGCGACGCCGCGGAAGAGGATCCGCTGCCCCGCGCGCCATTCGGCGCGATGCCCGCTCGCCGTCGCGCGGCGCGAGCGCTGCTCCTCGATCCACGCGCGGCTGTGGCTCACGAAATCAAGCGCCTCGCGGTGGGTGCCGCGCGGCGGCATCGTCACCCGCACCTCGCCGTCGCGGCCGATCCGCAGCCGGTAGTGCCGCGCCCGCGGGTGGCGCTGGAGGACGACCGGCATCGCATGCACCGCCACGCGCTCCATGCAGCGCGGCTCGCGATCACTCTTTTTGTCGGGTTTCGTCATCGTCGGGGAAAACAGTGAACCGCGCACGCCGTCGCAAGCCCGCGTTGACCCTACTGGACCCGCGCTTCGGAGCACGCCTTCGTCCATCGACGCGAGGACGCGCAGGTGGAGCGCGCCGCGTTTCGGATTCCTTCGCGCCGCGTGATGGACAACGCTGCCCGTCGCATGAACCTGAATCCTTCGGAAGGATCGCTCCACCAAACGCGCCGTCACCCCGCGGTCCGCGGCTTCTAGCATGAAGGCCCTCGCTCCCGTCCTGATCCTCGGCACGCTCCTCGCGGTGCTGGTGTTCACCGCGCGCTGCACGCAACGGGCGATGCACCGCCACGAGACCGCGGCGGGCGACGTCGACCAGCCGAACTCCGCTCCCAGCGGCCTCGCGGAACAGGAGCGCATGCTCCAGCGCTTTCCCGACTCGCTGCTTTCCCCGAACGGCATCCGCCATCAGGTGCTCCTCCCCGGCACCGGCCCGAAACCGATCCCGGGCAACCGCGTGAAGGTCCACTACACCGGCAGCCTGCTCGACGGCACGGTCTTCGACACCTCGGCGCGCCGCGGCGAACCCTACGCCTTCACGGTCATGAAGTCCGAGGTGATCCGCGGGTGGGATCTGACCCTGCCCGAGATGCGGCTCGGCGAGCGGCGGCGCGTCATCATCCCCTCCGAGCTCGCCTACGGCGCCCGCGGCGCCCCGCCGACGATCCCGCCCCGCGCGCCGCTCGTCTTCGAGATCGAGCTCGTCGCGATCGAGTGACGATCGGTCTCCCGCCCGACCTCCTGATGTGGCGGCGGCAACCCTCTGCCGCCGGTGCGACGTCGCAGCGGAGCGAAGGTTTTCCAACGGGTGTAATCAAAAGTGGCGGCATGCCTCGGTTCCGCTGAAGACCAACAGGCTTCTGCGCGGCCGATTCGGACGCATCGACCATGGTGACCTTGCATGCCGTGG
>DAIPIQ010000205.1:0-6146 GCA_036770745.1 Opitutaceae bacterium
GAGGCGCCGCAGACGCAGACCTTGCCCATCTGGCGGGCGACGAGCGCGGCGTGGGAGGAGACGCCGCCGCGGGCGGTGAGGATGCCCTCGGCCGCGATCATGCCGCGGAGGTCTTCCGGCGAGGTCTCGACGCGGACGAGCAGGACCTTCTCGCCCTTCTCGGAGGCGGCGACGGCGCGGTCGGCGTTGAAGTAGATGCGGCCGGTGGCGGCGCCGGGACCGGCGGGGAGACCGCTGGCGATCACCTTCGCCTTCTTCACCTCGGCGAGGTCGAAGATCGGGGCGAGGAGTTGCTCGAGCTGGTCGGCGGGGTTGCGGAGCACCGCCGTCTCCCAGTCGATGAGCCGCTCATTAACCATGTCGGCGGCGAACTTGAGCGCGGCCGCGGCGGTGCGCTTGCCGTTGCGCGTCTGGAGCATGAAGAGCCTGCCTTCCTGGATCGTGAACTCGATGTCCTGCACGTCCTTGAAGTGGCGCTCGAGGATCGCCCGCACCTTCATGAGTTCCGCGTAGCTGCGAGGCATCTGCTTCTTCAGCCCGGCCACGGGCTCGGGCGTGCGGACGCCGGCGACGACGTCCTCGCCCTGCGCGTTGATGAGGAACTCGCCGTAGAATTCGTTCGTTCCGTTGGCGGGGTTGCGGGTGAAGGCGACGCCGGAGCCGGAGGTCTCGCCGGTGTTGCCGAAGACCATGGCCTGCACGTTGACGGCGGTGCCCCACTCGGAGGGGATGTTGTACTTGCGGCGGTAGACGATCGCGCGGTCGTTCATCCACGATCCGAATACGGCCCCGGCGGCGCCGCGGAGCTGGTCCCACGGGTCGTTGGGAAACACCCTGCCGGTGCGTTCCTTCACGAGGGCCTTGAAGCGCTTCACGAGCTCCTGCTGATCGCCGGCGGTGAGCTCGGAGTCGACGAGGTCGCGGTGGTAGGTCTCGTGCTTGAACGCGTGGATGACCGTCTCGAACGGCTCGTGGTCCTCATCGGGGCGCTTCTGCACGCCGAGGACGACGTCGCCGTACATCTGGATGAAGCGCCGGTAGCAGTCCCAGGCGAAGCGGTCGTTGCCGGTGGCCTTGGCGAGGGCGAGCACGGAGTGGTCGTTGAGGCCGAGGTTGAGGATCGTGTCCATCATGCCCGGCATCGAGTCGCGCGCGCCCGAGCGGACGGCGACGAGGAGGGGCATGCCGTCGGTCGCGCCGAACTTCGTGCCCATGATCCGTTCCATGTTGGCGACGCCGGCCTCCATCTGCGCCTGCAGCGAGGCCGGGTAGGTGCGCTTGTTCGCGTAGTAGTAGGTGCAGACCTCGGTCGTGACGGTGAAGCCCGGGGGCACGGGCAGCCCGATGCGGGTCATCTCGGCGAGGTTGGCGCCTTTTCCGCCGAGGAGCGCCTTCATCGTGCCGTCTCCGTCGGCCTTCGCCGCCCCCCACGTGTAGACGTATTTCGGGCCCCGGGCGGGCGACTTGGCGGACTTCTTCGCTGCGGGTTTCGCAGGTTTACGGGCTTTCGATTTGGCGACCATGAGATGGGTAGTGCGGTGGTGAAACGACGCGTCGTGTGGACACGAAACCGGGAGGCAACACGGCCCGAGCCGGTGCTGTCAACGGAACAGCGTGCCGCGGCGGCGGGTCGTCCGCCGGGCGTCGCTCACTTCAGCCGGCGCGAGCGGAAATGCTCCAGGCGGCCCTCGATCCCCCACCAGTTGAGCCGGTGGTTCGCGAGAAGGCGGATCGAGCGGATCGACGTGGCGTCGGGCAGCACGGCGGCGACGGCGGCGGCGAGGACCATCCAGGGGATCTCCTCCTCGGCGGGAGTGGTCGAGCGGGGTGTGTCGGAGCCCGACCCCAGTCGATCCACGCGCGCCTCCAGCGCCTCGATCCGCGCGAGCAGTTCGGCGAGGGTGGGGCGACGACGGCTCACGGCGAGACCTCGTGCACCGAGACCTCTTCGGTGCGCCCGGCCACCGTGAGGCGGAAGCGTCGGGCCGGCGTCTTGGGAGGCGCCTTCGTCGGGGCGACAGCGGGCGGCGGTGACGACGGCGGCGCCGGGCGCTCCCCGGCGTGCCACGCGATCGTCTGTTGAGGGAACATGGCGTAGAGCACGCAGGTCTCGTCGTCGTCGGGCAGGCCGAGCGAGCGCGTCTCTTCGCGAAGGGCGGGCATGCGCGGGGCGAGCGCATCGGCGGCACGACCCTCGATCGGCTCGCGGCCGCCCTTCTCGATCGCGAGTCGTCGCAAGTCCGGATCGACCGGGCCGGGCGTGCGGCCGTAGGCCCCGAGGGCGATGTCGACCACCGCCGGGGCGAGGTTCTTCCACTTCCCGAACTTCACGTTGAGCATCGCCTGGGTGCCGACGATCTGGGACGTGGGCGTGACGAGCGGGATGTAGCCGAGGGCGGCGCGTACGCGCGGCACCTCGGCCATGACTTCGGCGGCGCGGTCGGCCATCCCGAGCTCGCGGAGTTGATTGCGGAAGTTGCTGAGCATCCCGCCCGGCACCTGGAAGGCGAGGATGTCGGGATCGGTGCGCTCGTTGGCGGCGTTGGTGAAGGCGGCGAGCTCGCGGTAGACGTCCTCGAGCAGGCCGCGGATCTCCTGGAGGAGTGCGCGATCGAAGTGCGCGGGCCGTCGGGGATCGCCCTCCATGAGGTCGAGCATGCGGACCGTGTCGGGCTGGCCGGTCCCGTTGGCGAACGGGGCGATCGAGGTCTCGACCACGTCGGCTCCGGCGGCGGAAGCCGCGAGGTAGGTGGCGGCGGCGAAGCCCGCGGTGTCGTGGCTGTGGACCGCCACCGGAAGTCCGGTGCGGGTCTTGAGGGCCCGCACGAGCCCGGCGGCGGGGCCGGGCGCGAGGATGCCCGACATGTCCTTGATCCCGAGCGAGTGACACCCCATCGCGGCGAGCTCTTCGCCGAAGCGGGCGAAGCCCTCGATCGTGTGCACCGGGCTGCTCGTGTAGCAGATCTCGCCGCGGGCGTGCCGGCCGGCGGTGATGACTGCGCGCACGGCGGTGCGGAGGTTGCGGGGATCGTTGAGCGCGTCGAAGATCCGGAAGATGTCGCAGCCGGCCGCGGCCGAGGCGCGGACGAACGCCTCCACCACGTCGTCGGGGAAACTGGTGTATTGGACGATGTTCTGGCCGCGCAAGAGCATGAGCTGCGGCGTGTGCGGGGCGGCCTGCTTGAGCGCACGGAGGCGATCGAAGGGGTTCTCCCCGAGGAAGCGCAGGCAGGAGTCGATCGTCGCGCCGCCCCAGGTCTCGAGCCCGTGAAATCCGGCGCGGTCGAGCAGGGGCGCGACGGGCAGCATCTGCGCGGTGCTCATCCGGGTCGCCGCGAGGGACTGGTGGCCGTCGCGCAGGACGGTGTTGATGAAGCGGATCGGTTCGGGACTCATGGAAGCGGGATCGGGCTCGATCGGGAGTATGGCGGAGAACGGCCGCCCTGCACACGCATCCGCTGGCGTCCGTTCCGCACGGATTGACCGGGGCGACGGACCGCGGCGCTTTTCGGTGGCGACAACCGGCGGCGCGTCGTTCTTTGGTTGCCGCGTTCCATGGCCGACGACCCTCCCAAGCCCGACGAAGTCAGCGAAACCGCCTCCGATCCCGAGGCCGGGGGCGAGCGGCCGATGGGTTTCCTCGACCACCTGGAGGAGTTGCGCTGGACGCTGGTCAAGTCGCTGATCGTCTTCCTCATCGGCTTCATCCTGATCGCGGTCTTCCTCAAGGACACCGCCACCGTCCTCAACTGGCCGCTCAACAAGGGACTGGAGGACAACCCCGACGCGCTGAAGCTGATCACCACGACCCCGATGGCGATCTTCTCGGTGTTCATGATGATCTGTTTCCTCGGGGCGGTCACGATGGCGCTGCCGTTCATCCTTTTCTTCGTCGGGCAGTTCGTCGCACCGGCGCTGACGAGGAAGGAGAAGCGGCTGCTCGTGCCGGCGTGCATCGGGGCGGTCGTGCTCTTCCTCGCCGGCGGGGCGTTCAGCTACTTCCTGCTCGTGCCGAGCGTCGTCCGGGTCTCGGCGATGTTCAACGCCACCCTCGGGTACGAGCTGCTCTGGTCGGCCGACCGCTACTACTCGATGCTCGTGTGGATGGTGCTCGGGATGGGCGCGGCCTTCCAGTTCCCGATGGTCATCCAGATCCTGATCTACCTCGGCATCCTGGAGGTGGCGCAACTCAGGAAATGGCGGCGGATCGCGGTGCTCGTCTTCTTCATCATCGCCGCCTTCATCACGCCCACGCCGGATCCGGTCACGCAGTCGATGGTCGCGCTCCCGCTCTGGCTGCTCTACGAGGGGGCGATCTGGATCGGGGCGCTCTACACGACGCGACTCGCCGAGCGCGCCCGCGCCGAGCTCGAAGAGGGCGACGGGGCCTGATCTTCCGGGCGCGAAAAAGGCGGCTCCGTGAAGCCGCCTCCGGTTCGCCCGCGCGCCGCGGGCCTCCTCACGAGACTACTTGCGCGGGGCGCCCGAGTCGCGCTGGCCGCGCAGGGTCGCCTTGAACATGTGGAGCGCGAACCAGAACACGCCCGTCATGCACGCCGCGGTGAACGCGCCCCAGAGGTTGATCATGGTGGGATCCTCCGACGGCACGTGCCGTCGGCAGATGAGGAAGAAGATCACGAACGCGACAAGCGTCAGCACGCTGTCGAGCAGCGGATTTCCGGCGACGCGCGGATCCTTTTGGGAGGACGACATGGCCCGAAGCGAAGGCGAGGCGCCCGGCCGCTGTCGAACCCAAAAGCCGCGGTCGCCCGAGCCGGTCCTGCGCCCGTGGCTTTCGGCAAAACGCTGTGAAATCCCGGTCGCAGGCGGGTGGGGTGGTTGTGCCCGGGAGGACGGCCGGCGAAGATGGAACGAAGGGTCGTCTCCCGCGATCCGATAGGCGTCCGCTTGTCCATGTCGTCTTCGCTCTCTCTCAATCCTCTCTTCGGCAACCACGGCGTGCTGCCGCGCGAGGTCGTCCTGCCGATCTCCGGGCGGGGCGTGCCCGGGCATGTCGTGAAGGTCACGTTCGCCGGGCAGACGGTCTCCACGAAGGTCGATGCGCAGGGCTCATGGCTGGCCCCGCTCGAGCCGGTGACGGCGGCCGGCCCGCACACGCTGGTCGTTTCCTCCACCGCCGGGCAACTGTTGCGGCGCAACATCCTCGTCGGCGACGTCTGGCTCGTCGCCGGAGGACGGGCGGTCGATCTCCCGGTGCAGTCCGCCGGCCGCGCCATCGATGCGCGCGAACGGGTGGGGCTTGCGGGTGTGCGCGTCTTCCGGGTCGCGCGCGCCGGAGTGCTCGAACCGGCTTCGGAGTGCGGGGGCGCGTGGCAGGAGTGCGCGGGGGAAACCCTGACCGCGACCTCTGCGCTTGCGTTGCGCTTCGCCCAGGCCCTCGCGCCCGCCCTCGAGCGGCCGCTCGGGATCATCCAGGTTTCCTGGCCGGGCACACGGATCACGAGCTGGGTGCCGCGGGATTTCTTGAAGGGGCGTCCCGAGTTCGCTTCCGGGGTCGAGCTGGCGCGACGCGCCCGCCGCCTCGTCGAGCCGGAGACCGCCCAGGGCATGGTCGGCGTGCTCGAGGTCACGGAGACCCAGTGCCCGTCCGCGCTCTTCAACGGCATGGTCGCCCCGCTCACCGTGCTCCCGGTCAACGGCGTGGTCTGGGGACAGGGGCTGAGCGATCTGGGCGATGGAGAACTGCACCGCGCGGGCCTGATCGCGCTGATCCGCGGTTGGCGGGCGGCGTGGTCGCAGGCCGGCCTGCCCTTCCTGATCGCCCAGAGCGCGGGCGCGCCCGAGGGGGGCGGGGCCGGGGCGGACGAGGCATGGGCGGCGTTGCGCGAGGCGCAGGCCCTGACCGTGGCGCTGCCGGATACGGCGTTGACCGTCACGGCGGATCTCGGAAGCGCCGCGGAGGCCGCCGCCTTCGACCGGGCTCGGGCGGCGGAGCGGCTGGCGCTCGCGGCGCTGGCCACGGCCTACGGACGTTCGATGCCGGCGGGCGCGCCGAAATGCGCGGGCCACGCCGTGGTCGGCGCGACCGTGCGGCTGCGTTTTCCCCGGGCCGGCCTGCGCTGCCGGGCGGGCGGCCGACTCTCGGGCTTCGCGATCGCCGCGGCCAACCGGGTCTTCTTCGAGGC
>DAIPIQ010000206.1:0-6097 GCA_036770745.1 Opitutaceae bacterium
CGAGGGTGAGGCGGTGGCGCGTCGCGGCCTCGAGCGCGGCGGCGTCGTCGGTGATCGCGAGTCCCCGCCGGCGCACCGCGGCGTAGGCGGCGACGATCCAGTCGCGCCGGAACGCCTGCGGCGTTTCCATCGCCCAGAGGCGGTCGCGCGCGAGCGTGCGCGGGCGGCGGCGGCGCGGCGTGTCGGGCCCCGGCGGCAGGCGCTTGATCGTATCCGTCACGCGGTGGGCGAGCACCGCGGCCCCGTCGGCCCGCAGGGCCGCGGCGACCGCCCGCAGGCTCTCGACCGCCACGAGCGGGCGCGCGCAGTCGTGGATGTAGACGTGGCGGACGGCGGCCGGCACGACGGCGAGGGCGTTGGCCACGCTGTCGCGCCGCTCGGCCCCGCCCCTCACCCAGGTGACGGGCCACTCGCGGGCCGCCCCGCGGGCGTGGAGGCGGGCGAGGGCGGCGCGCTGGGGCGCATCGCGGTAGACGACGACGAACCGGCCGACCACGCCGGCCTCGACGAACGCCTCGAGCGAATGGGCGAAGACCGGGCGGTCGCCGAGGACCGCGAGCACCTTGTCCCGGAACGCGCCGGCCATGCGCGCACCGCGGCCGCCGGCGAGGAGGATCGCGAGCGCGTCGTCCATCACCTCAGGCGGCGGCGAGCTCGGCGAGCACCGCGCGCGCGGCGGCGGCGGGATCGGCCGCCTGGAGGATCGGCCGGCCGACGACGATGAACGACGCCCCGGAGCGCGCCGCCCCGGCGGGGGTGAGCACGCGCTTCTGCTCGTCGGGCGACGTCCCCACGGGGCGGATACCGGGCGTGACGATCACCGGCCCGGGGCCGAGCTCGCGACGCAGGAGGGGGAGCTCGAGGGGTGAGCAGACGAGCCCGCCGACCCCGGCCTCGCGGGCGAGCCGGGCGAGGCGCAGGACCTGATCGGCGGCGTCGCCGGGCACGCCGGTGGCGTTGAGCGCGGGCGAGTCGATCGAGGTGAGGACCGTGACGGCGAGCAGCGTCATCCCCGGGCGGTTGCGGGCGCGGACGGCCTCGGCGGCACGCATCATCTCCGCACCACCGCCGGCGTGGATCGTGAGCAGGTCGATGGGGAGCGCGGCGAGCGATTCGACGGCGGAGGCGACGGTGTTGGGGATGTCGTGGAGCTTGAGGTCGAGGAACACCCGGTGGCCGCGGGCGGCGACGCGCTCGACGAGCCCGGGTCCGTGGCGGGTGAAGAGTTGCAGGCCGATCTTCACCCAGCCGACCACGCCTTCGAGGCGGTCGAGGGTCGCCGTCGCCGCGCGTTCGTCGGGCACGTCGAGGGCGAGAATCAGATCGCATTTCATCCCGGCGGATCTAAGGAACCGGCGCGCCGCGAGGCACGACAAAACACGTCGGGCCGGCGCATCGCGCGACCCGCACCTCCGTCCGCATGTCGGCCCTCGTCCTCACCAGCCCGGCCAAGCTCAACCTCTTCCTCGCGGTCACCGGCCGTCGAGCGGACGGGTTTCATGATCTCGTCTCGCTCGTCGCGCCGCTCGCCTTCGGGGACACCCTGACCGTGCGGCGGGCGGGGCGGGTGGGCGGGGTCGAGCTCGAGTGCGACGATCCTGCCGTGCCGACGGGCGCGGAGAACCTTGCGGTGCGGGCCGCGCTCGCCTTCCGCGCGGCGGCGGGCGTGGGCGAGGGGATCGCGATCGTCTTGAACAAGCGCATCCCGATGGGGGCGGGTCTGGGCGGCGGGAGCGGCAACGCCGCGACCGTGTTGCGCGCGCTCAACCGGCTGCACGGTGACGTGCTGGAACGGCCGCGGCTCGCCGCGCTGGCGGCGGAGCTCGGCTCCGACTGCCCGCTGTTCCTGGAGGACGGGCCGTGCCTTCTGCGCGGGCGCGGGGAACGGATCGAGCGGCTTCCCGAAACGGTCCGCGCGCGGATCCGCGGCGCGCGCGTACTCGTCTTCAAACCGGATTTCGGGATCGCCACGCCGTGGGCCTACGCGCGGCTCGTCGCGGCGGACGGCGCGCTCTACGAGGACGCGGCCGCGGCCGAGGCGCGACTCGCCCGCTGGGTTGCGGGCGGTGCGCGGCTGGCGGAGGTGCTCTTCAACACCTTCGAGCGTGTCGCCTTCGCGAAGTTTCTCGCGCTCCCCGCGCTCGCGGAGGAGCTGCGCACGCTGCCCGGGGTCGCGGGCGTGCTCCTCTCGGGCAGCGGGAGCGCGTGTTTCGCGTTGCTCGATCCGGACGCGCGGAGCGACCCGCCGATGGCACGCATCCGTGACGCGCTCGGCACGGGGGCCTTCGTCGTCGAAACAACCCTCGCGTGAGGGCGCGGGCCGGGCGGGAGGAAGGTCGTTGACCGGTCCGTGGGGGCGTGGGATCAACGTCGCGAACATTCCCCTTGTCCCGTTCCCCCGGCGGGACCTACCCTTCGCCGTTTTTCGGCCGCCCGTCGGACTTTGAATGGATGCAACGTCAAAGCATGAGCTCGTTTTCCATGGCATCGGGGCCTCGCCCGGGATCACCCATGGACGGGCCTTCGTCGTGCATCAGGCCAAGCTCGAGATCCCGAGCTACACCGTCGACCGTTCGCAGCACGGGGCCGAGATCGCGCGTTTTGAGCAGGCGCTGATCGGCACCCGCGGGCAGATCTCCAAGGTCCAGCAGGAGGTGGCCGGCTCGCTCGGCGAGGACGAGGCGCGGATCTTCGACGCGCACCTGCTCGTGCTGGAGGATCAGGCTTTGATCGCCGAGACCGTGCGCGAGCTCGAGCACACCTCACGCAACATCGAGGTGTGCTTCCGCGACGTCGGGCAGCGTTACATCGAGGCCTTCGGGCGGATCGACGACGAGTACCTCCGCGAGCGGGCGAGCGACCTGCGCGACGTCGTCGAACGCGTCCTCCACAACCTCGCGGGCAAGGCCGTGGCCAACATCTCCCGGCTCGCGGCCGAGCGCGTGCTCGTCACCAGCGACATCACCCCGTCGGAGTCCGCGGCGCTCGGGAGCAGCGGGATCCTCGGCCTCGTGACCGACGGCGGAAGCCGCACGAGCCACGTCGTGATCATGGCCCGCTCGATGAAGATCCCCTCGGTCGTCGGCGTGCGCGAGGCTTCGAGCCGGGTCAAGCACGGGGACTGGGTCATCGTCGACGGCTACGACGGGCTGCTGGTCGTCAACCCGACCGAGCAGACCCTCTTCCGCTACGGCAAGCTGCAGCTGCTGCGGCGCACGCTGGAGAAGCGCATGCTGGCGACGGCGGGCGAACAGTCGGAGACCCTCGACAAGACGCGGGTGCCGCTGCACGCGAACATCGAGGGCGCGGGCGAGATCGCCGCGGCGAAGGCCGCCGGCGCGGAGGGCGTGGGTTTGTTCCGCACCGAGTACTTGTTCTTCAAGGACGACCGCGTGCCGTCGGAGGACGAGCAGTACGCGGTCTACCGCGAAGTGGCCGAGGGTTTCGGAAAACAGCCGGTGACGATCCGCACCCTCGACATCGGCGGCGACAAGCCGGTCGCGTGGGCCTCGTTCGGCGACGCGCCGGAGGCCAACCCGTTCCTCGGATTCCGCGCGATCCGCTTCTGCCTGGAGAACGTCGCGATCTTCAAGGACCAGATCCGCGCGATCCTTCGCGCGAGCGCCCACGGCCGGGTGCGCCTCATGTTTCCGATGATCAGCGGCGTCGACGAGCTGGAGCGCGCCGTCGCCCTCGTGGCGGAGTGCAAGCGCGAGCTCGAGCGGCGCGGCCTCGCCTTCGACCCGAAGCTCCCGGTCGGGAGCATGATCGAGATCCCCAGCGCGGCGGCGATCGCCGACCTGCTCGCGACCCGCTGCGATTTCTTCAGCATCGGGACCAACGACCTCATCCAGTACCTCCTCGCGGTCGACCGCGGCAACACCCGCACCGCGCACCTCTACCAGCCGACGCACCCTGCGGTGTTGCGCACGCTCGAGGCGGTCTTCAAGGCGGCGGACCACGCCGGCATCCCCGTCTCCGTCTGCGGCGAGATGGCGGGCGACCCCGTGCTCGTGCCGTTGCTCGTGGGGATGGGGGCGGACGAGTTGAGCGTCTCGCCCGCGAGCCTCACCGGCGTGAAGTACCTGATCCAGCACATGCGGATGACCGACGCCGCGAAACTCGCGAAGGAGGCGCTGCGCACTCCCGACGCCGTGGCCGTCGCCGAGCGCGCGCTCGCCTTCTACAAGAGCTGCCTGGGCGACGAGATCGAGGCGGGCTGATCCGGAGCCGCCCCGCTCAGGGCCGGCTTCCGGAGGCGAGGAGCGTCTCGAAGTGCGGCTCGACCTCCTCGCGCGCGACCGAGTTGACCTCGACGTGCTGGAAGCCGGCGCGCTTGAGCAGCCCGTGGAGCGTCGCCTCCGTGAAGCCGAGCCAGCGGTCGGCATAACGCTCGCGCGCCTGCTCGAAGGCGTGTTCGCGCAGGTCGAGCACCGCGATCTGACCGCCGGGCTTGAGGATGCGGAAGGCCTCGCGGATCGCCACCTGGGGCTTGTGCGCGTGGTGGAGCGCCTGGCTGAGGAGGGCGAGGTCGACCGACTGGTCGGGAAGGGGGACGTCCTCGATGTCGCCGAGTTTGTATTCGAGGTTGGCGAGCCCGTTGCGCTTCGCGAGTTCCGTGCCGACCTCGACCATCCGTTTCGAGCTGTCGATGCACCACACCTTGGCGGCGCGGCGGGCCATGAGCTGCGAGATCAGGCCCTCGCCGGCCCCGAGGTCGGCGACGGTGATGGCGGGGAAGAGCCGCAAGAGGAAATGCCCGATCGCCTCCCAGGAGCGGCCCGGGCAGTGGTTCTTCCCGAGCCGCCCGGCGATGAGGTTGAAGTATTGTTCGGCGACCCGGCGGCGGCGGCCGAGAACCAGCTCGAGGCCGTTCGCGTCGGCGGCGATCTCACCCTGACCGGCCACGGCCGCGCGGGCCGCCTCGATGAGGGCGCGTTGGGCGGGCGCGAGGTCTTCGCGCAGGGAGTAGTAGGCCTTTTTCCCCTCGCGCCGGTCGGAGACGAGGCCCGCCTGGCGGAGGAGGGCGAGCTGCGAGGAGATGCGGCTCTGGCCCATCCCGAGGATCTCCTGCAGCTCGGTGACCGCGAGCTCTTCGGCGGCGAGGAGCATGACGAGGCGCAGTCGGGTCGCGTCGGCGAGGATCTTGAGCGTGTCCCACGGGGCGTTCATCGACGGTGTGGGCCGAGCAAAGCGGCGGGGCGCCGATGCGCCGAGTCCAAAAAAGGTCGGATCCCGCGCGGGGTGGAGTCAAAAAGTGGGGGCAACCTGCCGTCGTGGGCCGGGGTTCATCCCCGGCTTCTGCGGCGTCTTCCGTTCGGAAGCCGGAGGTCAACCCCGGCCCACCGCCGGACAGATGGCTGCGGGCGATCCAATCGCCCCGGCCCTGAAGAACGGCGCGGAGGGCTCAGACGGCGACCGCGTCGAGGTGCCGGCGGATCTCGCGAATCTCGACCTCGATCTCGTTGTCGCCGAGACGGACGCGGACCTTGTCGCCCACCCGGTGCGAGAGCAGGCCGGCGGCGAGGGGCGTCTTGTAGGAGATGATGGACTTCTCCGGCACGCTGTCCCAGGCGCCGAGGATCGTGTAGGTCACCGTCTTGTCGGTCGCCTCCTCGTGGAGGGTGACCACCGTGCCGATGCCGACCTGCTCGGTCGAAGCGTTGGTGAAGTCGGTGACCTGGGCGCGGCCGAGCTCCTTCTCGAGCTGGGCGCGCTGGGCGAAGAGGACCGTCTGGTCCTGCTTGGCCATCTTGTATTCGGAGTTTTCGCGGAGGTCGCCGTGCTCGCGGGCGGCGGCGATCGCGCGGGAGTTCTCGGGAATCTTGCGCTGGATGATGTCCGCGAGCTCCTGGGTGCGGCGGTCGTGGCTCTCGCGGGAGACGAGCAGGCGTTCCTCCTTCTCGTCGGGCCCGCCGGCGACGAGGTTCTGGATGTTGGGGAAGTGTTTGATGAAGCGGGCGAGCAGCGACTTCTTCGTCAGCTCCTCGAAGCCCTGATTGAGGAGGAGGGTGTTGGCGAGGTCGCGGGCGGTCTCGCCGTCGGCGGAGGCGAGCAGGTCGGGAATCAGGTCCGGATCGTCGCTGAGTTCTTCGCC
>DAIPIQ010000001.1:0-74096 GCA_036770745.1 Opitutaceae bacterium
CCACCTCGGTCTCGGCCGGGGCCTGCGTGCTCCCTCTCGACCGGCGCGACGGGGCGTGGGTTTCCGATCGATGGACCTCGGGGCGCAAAGCCCTGCGTCTGCTCCCAGGCGACAGTTGGGCCGGCCTGCGCCTGCCGCTCGGCGACCTCCGGGAGGCCGTGATCCGGCGGGCGCTCGTGGTCGAGGCGCGCCACGGCGGCCTCGTGGTGTTCATTCCCTCGCTCTGGTTCGACGACTACGCCGCGTTGCTCGCGGTCGTCGAGGCCGAGGTCGCGGCCCTGGGTTGCGGGCCGATCGTGCTCGCCGGCTACCTGCCTCCGGCGAGCCCGCGCTGGATGTCGCTCGGCCTCGCCGCCGATCCCGGCGTGATCGAGGCGAACCTCCCGCCCTGCCGCACGTGGGCGGACTACCGCGGGTGGATCGCACGGCTCCACCGGCTCGCCGGCGAGACCGGCCTGTGTGCGCGCAAGCTCCACTACAACGGCCGCATCACCGGCACCGGCGGGGCCGCCCACCTCTGCTTCGGCGGCCCCGTCGCCGAGCACGGACCGTTCTTCACCCGGCCCGACCTGCTGCCCTCGGTCCTGCGTTTCTGGCAGCACCACCCGGCGCTCTCCTACGCGTTTTCCGGCCAGTACGTCGGGCCGAGCTCGCAGGCGCCGCGGCCCGACGAGAGCCTGCCCGACGCGCTCGAGCAGCTCGAGCTCGCCTGCCGCGGCGTCGCGACGATCGGCACGCCGTGCGACCGGGGGATGCTCGACCTGCTCTTCCGCGACCTGCTCACCGACCGCGGCGGCAACACCCACCGCGCCGAGATCAGCGTCGACAAGCTCTGGAACCCCGCCACGCCCAACGGCCGGATGGGCATCGTCGAGTTTCGGGCGTTCGAGACGCACCCCGATCCCGAGGTGCTCGCCCGCACCGGCCTGCTCGTCCGCGCGGTGCTCGCCCGCCTCCTTCACCGCCCGGTGCGGCGGCCCTTCCGCGAGTGGGGCCGGAGGCTGCACGAGGAGTTCTTCCTGCCCACGGTGTTGTGGCGCGATCTCGTCGCGATCTGCGCCGGGCTCGAGCGGCACGGGATCGCGTTCGACCCGGAATGGTTGCGCCCGGTCTGGGAGCTGCGTTTCCCGGAGCTCGGAAGGCTGGCGACCGGCGCGGGCGCGCTCGTCTTCCGCGCGGCCCTCGAGGCGTGGCCGATGTTGGGCGAGCAGACGCACGGCTCCACGACCTCGCGCTCGGTCGACTCGAGCCTCGAGCGCCTCGAGGCCGCGCTGCCCTGCTCCGGGCCGGAACCCGGCGGCCACCTCTTCGTCAACGGTCGGCGCGCACCCTTCCGACGGCGGGGAGACCACTGGATCGCGGGCGTCCGCTACCGCGCCTTCCACCTCGTGCCGGGGTTGCACCCGCACATCCCCTCGCACGCGCCGTTGCGCCTCGAATGGGTCGACGCCCGCACCGGCCGGGTGACCGCGGCCGCGCGCTACCACGTGTGGCACCCCCGCGGGGAGAACTACCCCGACCTGCCGGCCGACGAGGCGGAGGCCGTCGCGCGGCGCCACGAACGTTGGGTCCCCGACCCCGCCCCGGTCGGCGAATCCCGCGATCCGACCACGCCGCTCGTCGGCGTGCGCGGCTGCACGCTCGATCTGCGCCACGGCCCGGTCTGAGGCGCTTCCACCCCGATCGCCCCCATGTCCGGACTGCTCATCGACCTGTTCGGCTCCCGGCAGATCAACGAGGCGTTCTACCTCATCACCCTCGCGCCGCTCCCGGTGTGGATCTCCTGGCTGTTCTTCCCGCACAGCCGCTGGACGCAGTGGATCACCTCGCCGTTCCTTTTCCCGTTCCTGCTCTCGGTGGGCTACCTCTTCTTCGCGTGGAAGGCGTTCACGATCGGGGCGCCGGGCTCGCCCGAGGTGCACTACAAGAGCGTGCGCGGCTTCCTCAAGCACCCGATGATCTTCCTCGTGCTCTGGGCGCACGTGCAGATGGCCAACCTCTTCGTCGCGGCCGTCATCATCCACTTCGGCCGGCGCGAGAGGATGGGAGTGAAACTCGAGGTGGCCTTGTGCTGGCTTTTCGCCCCGCTCGCCGTAGTGCTCTTCACCCTTCGGCGGATCGTCCACCGCCTCTCCCATCCGGCTCCCAAGACCACGAAATGATCGAGGCCCGCGCGCTCACCAAGACCTTCCACGACCGCAAGCGCGGCGCGGTGCGCGCCGTCGACGGGGTTTCCTTCAACGCCCGGCCGGGCCGGATCGTCGGCCTGCTCGGGGCCAACGGCGCGGGCAAGACCACGACCCTGCGGATGCTCGCCACCCTCCTCGAGCCGACCTCCGGCACGGCCGCGGTCGCCGGCCACGACGTGCGCACCGCGCCCCAGGCCGTCCGCGAGCACGTCGGCTACCTCTCCGGCGGCACCGCGCTCTACGGCCGGCTTTCGGCGCGCGAGATGATCGACTACTTCGCCCGCCTTCACGGGCTCGAGGGAGCGGCGCGGCGCGCGCGCGTCGGGGCGCTGCTCGAGGAGCTGGAGATCGGGCCGTTCGCCGACGGCCGCTGCGACCGGCTCTCCACCGGCCAGAAACAACGCGTCTCGATCGCCCGCGCGATCGTCCACGAACCGCCCGTGATGATCTTCGACGAACCCACCACCGGGCTCGACGTGATGACCTCCCGCACGATCATGCGCTTCATCGAGCGCTGCCGCACCGAGGGGCGCACGGTGGTCTTCTCCACCCACATCATGAGCGAGGTCGAGCGCCTCTGCGACGAGATCGTCGTGATCCACGCCGGCCGGGTCGTCGCCGCGGGCACGCTCGAGGAACTGCGGACGGCGACCGCGCGACACGCGCTCGAATCGGTGTTTCTCCGGCTCGTCGGGGCCGAAGAGGCGGTCGCATGAGCCCGCGCAGCCGCACGGTGTTCGCCAAAGAACTCCGCGAGACCCTGCGCGACCGCCGGGTGTTGCTCGGGGTGATCGTCTCCCCGCTGCTCGTCACGCCGCTGATGATCCTCGTGATGGGGTTCTTCGTCGGTCAGAAGGTGCAGAGCGACCAGGCCGAGGCGCTCGCGGTCGGCGTCGTCAACGCAGCCGCCCTCCCCGGCCTCGAGTCCGCCCTCGGGGAGAGGGACCGGCTCCTCGTGACGCCGCTCGCCGACCTCGCGGAGGCGGAGGAGGCCCTGGCCGCGCGCCGCGTGCGCGCGGTGCTCGCCGTGCCGGAAAGCGCCGCGGACGAGCTCGCGGCCGGACGCACGGTCACCGCGGAGATCCTCTTCGACGGCGCGAGCGACAAGTCGCGCAACGCCCTCGCCCGGCTCGAGCGGCTCGTCGAGGCCGTGGCCCGCACCGAGGTCGACCGCCGCCTCGCCGAGCGCGGGCTCGACCGCACCCTGCTCGCACCCGTGCGCCACGAGGCGCGCGACCTCGCCCCGAAGGAACAGACCGGCGGGTTCTTCCTCGGCATGTTCCTGCCCTACGTCGTGATCCTCGGCGCCGCCTTCGGCGGAATGACGAGCGCCTTCGACCTCTGCGCCGGAGAAAAGGAGCGCGGCACGATGGAGACGCTCCTCGTCTCGCCCGCCTCGCGCCACGAGATCATCCTCGGCAAGCTCGCCGCGATCGCCGTCGTGAGCATCGTCGCGGCCCTCTGCTCGATCGCGGGGCTCGTGCTCGCGGTCCAGCTCGGCCTGAGCGTCGCCGGGCGCCTCTTCGAGACCGGCTTCGCCATCTCCTACCCCGCCGTCGGCGCGATGCTCCTGATCGTGATCCCGCTCTCGCTCATGACCTCGGCGCTGCTCCTGATCGTCTCGACCTTCGCCCGCAACCAGAAGGAGGCGCAGGCCTTCGTATTCCCCCTCCTGCTCGTGATCATGGTGCCGGCGATCCTCTCCAGCATCCTCGGCCCGGAGGGCCACCTCGGCCTCGCCCTCGTGCCCGTGCTCAACACCGCCCTCGTGATGAAGCAGGTCCTCGCCGGCGCCACCGACCTTCCGTTCCTCGCGCTTTCCCTCGCGAGCAGCCTGCTCTTCGCCGGACTCGCCATGCGCCTCGTCGTCTCGATGTTCGAACGCGAGAGCATCCTTTTCCGCACCTGATCCCCGCATGACTCCCCCGCGCCCGGGCGGTTCCGACCCGCTCTCGAGCCGTCCCGCCAACCGCACGCTCGCCGACCGCCTCCAACGCGCGGTGCGCGAGCTCGACGCCGCCTACACCGTCGCCTCCGCCCCCGACGACGAACGCCTCGACTGGCGCATCGACACCGAACCGCTCGTGGTCGCGCCCGAGGAATGGGCGCGGATCGAGGCCGCCGTCCGGCAGCGCGCGCTCCTCATCAACGCCCTGCTCTCCGACCTCTACCACAAGCAGGAGGTCCTCAAGCTCGGCATCCTGCCCCCCGAGCTGGTGCTCGGCGATCCCTTCTTCCGCCGCGCCTGCGTCGGCCTCGAGCCCGGGCGCGAGAGCCCGGCCACCCTGGTGCGCTTCGACCTCGTGCGGACCGGCGAGGACTGGGAGTTCCGCGAGACGTTCGCCAACACCCCGATCGGCACCGCCTTCGCCGTCCAGACCCGCCGGCTCCTCCTCCAGGAACGCGCCGGGTTCTTCGCCGAGCTGCCCGAGTTCCGCCGCATCATCCACTTCCCCGTGCGGCTCCACGAGAAGCTCCGCCGCCTCGCCCGCGGCAACCGCGACAACCCCACCGTCGTCGTGCTCACCACCGGCCCGCACGACCCCGTCTACCTCGAGCACAGCTTCCTCGCCCGGAAGATGGGCGTGCCCCTCGCCCAGGGCGGAGACCTCCTCGTGCTCGACCAGCGCGTCTACTTCAAGACCGTCGCCGGCCTCGTGCCGGTCGACGTGATCTACCGTCGGATCAACGACAGCGAGACCGACCCCGTCGTCTTCCCCACCGACAAGCTCACCGGCGTGCCCGGCCTCCTCGGGAGCATCCGCGCCGGCCACGTGGTCGTGGCCAACGCCATCGGCACCGGCATCGCCGACAACCGCGCCCTCGAGGCCCACCTGCCCCAACTGCTCCGCTACTTCCTCGGCGAGCGCCCCCTCCTTCCCGGAGCGACGACCTACTACTGCGGCGACGTCGATCAGCGGGCGATCGTCCACGACGACGACGGCTCGCTCGAGCTCGTGCCCGCCCAGTCGAGCGATCCCCGCCTGCCCGCCTGGACGCCCGGCCGGCCGGCCGCGGATCGCGCCCGCGCCCGCGCCGCGATGCTGCGCGCACCCCACGCCTACGTGGCCCGCGCCCCGGCCCGGGCCGCATCCCACCCCGCCCGCGGCGGGGCCCGCCGGCAGGTGGAGCGGCGCCTGAGTTGTTTCGCCCTCTGCGAGGGCCGGCGCATCGACGTGCTCCCGGGCGGCATGCTCCGCCTCCTCCCGACCCGCCGCCGGACCGATCCGCCCCCCTGGCAGCCCGGATGGTGCGCCGACCTCGTCGTGCTCGCCGCCCGCGAGACCGGCCCCGTCCTCGACCGTCCGCCCGCCGAGCGCGTCCGCCCGCTCCTGCTCGGCTCCCGCGCGGCCGACAACCTCTTCTGGGCCGGCCGCTACACCGAACGCGCCGAGGCCACCGCCCGCATCCTCAGCATCGTCCGCGACGTCGGGATCGAGGAGGCCTCCCGCCGCGAGCGTCTCGCCTGGCACCCGGTCTGGCGCGGGATCCTCGAGGCCACCGGGCACGGCCACCTCCGCCGGCCGCGCGGCCGCGCCTGGTTCACGCCCTCCCTGCTCCGGCACATGACGCTCGACGCGGCCAACCCCGCCTCGCTCCTCAGCACCGTCCGCGCCGCCCGCGCCAACACGCTCGGCAACCGCGATTTCTTCAGCCCCGAAACGCTCGGCGTCCTCAACCGCCTCGACCGGTCCCTCGAGGACCTCGCCGCCGCGGGCCACCGCGGTCGCGCCACCCGCGACGGACCGCCCGCCACCGCCGTCCTCACCGCCCTCGACGGCCTCGCCGCGTTCTTCGGCACGCTCGACCGCACGATGCTCCACGACATCGGCTGGCACTTCTTCCAGATCGGCGTGCATCTCGAGCGCGCGATGATGACCGGGGCCGGCCTGCGCCACGTCCTCGCCGAGGCCGAGACCGCCGCCCGCTCCAACCGCCGCGAGGAGGCCGACCTCGGCTCGCTCGTCCGCATGCTCTCCTCCCAGGACGCCTACCGCCGCACCTACCAGGCCCGGGCCGAGCCGCTCTTCGTCGCCGAGTTCTTCCTCACCAACCGCCACGCCCCCAAGAGCATCTTCGCCTGCCTCGCCCGCGTCCGCGACAGCCTCTCCGCCATCTCCGCCCTCACCGGGCTCGGCGACGACGCTCCCCTGCCCGCCGCCCGCGCCCTCCTCGACTCGTTGACCCACCTCGACCTCGATCGCCACTTCGCCCAGCGCACCGACAGCCCGCGCCTCGAGGCCCCGGAGGACGCCCGCGCCGCCGCCACCCTCGCCGTCGGCCGCCTCCGCGCCCCGGCCGACGGCGAACTCCCGCTTGCCGAACGCCTCGACGCCCTCCTCGAGGGGCTCGAGGCCCTCGCCGGCACGCTCCACGACTTCTACCTCTCCCACCAGTCGCGGATCGCGCCGCCCGCGCCCGCCGCGCCCTGAGCCCGTCTCCGGAGTTCCACTACGGATGCGTTTCCTCATCTCCCACACCACCCGCTACACCTACGCCTCGCCCGCCTCCGAGTCGTTCATGGAGGCCCGCCTCCGCCCGCCCTCGAACCGCTCCCAGACGGTCCTGCGCCGCACGCTCGCCATCACGCCCGACTGTCGCGTGAGCGGCTACACCGACTACTTCGGCAACTCGATCGAGCAGTTCTCCCTCATCCACCGGCACGACGAGCTGGTCCTCCGCGCCGAGTGCGAGGTCGAGACCCACCGCGAGCCGCCCCCGCCCGAGGCGCTCGCGATCTCCGTCTCGGAGGCGCGCCAGATCCACCGCGGGCGCAGGCTCGCGCTCTTCGACTTCGTCCAGCCCTCCGCCGGCATCGCGCTGAGCCGCCGCGTCAACCGCCTCGCCAACGAGCTCGTCCGCCCGCGCGACGAGCTCGGCCCCGCCCTCCTCGCGGTGATGCGCTGGGTGAAACGACACTTCACCTACAAGGCCGGCACGACCCACCTCGGCACGACGGTCGACGAGGCCCTCGCGCTGCGCGCCGGCGTCTGCCAGGACTTCGCCAACGTGATGATCGCGATCCTCCGCTCGGCCGAGATCCCGGCGCGCTACGTGGTCGGCTACATCGAGACCGAGAGGCAGCGCCGCGCCGCCGCCCGCGGCGAGCAGCGGCTCGTCGGCGCCGCCGAGAGCCACGCCTGGGTCGAGGCCGGGCTCCCCAACGGCGACTGGTTCCCCCTGGATCCGACCAACGACATCCTCGCCGGCGAACGCCACGTGTTCCTCGCCGCCGGCCGCGATTTCCACGACACGTCCCCGACCCGCGGCGTGTTCAAGGGCGCCGGCCGCACGAAGCTCGAGGCGACGGTTCAGATGCGGCGGATCGTGCGGGACTGAAAAACCTGCAACCGCAGACGGGTTTGCGGGGTGGCGTGAATGCCACCGATGCATACCCGAAAAACTTCCGTCCTTTCCCCGCGTCGGTTCTCCGGCGTGCTGCTCGCGCTCACGATCGCGGCCACGCCGCTCGCGGCGGAGACGATCGACTCGATTCAACGTACGCTCCCCGCCGCCCCGGGCGGCTCGCTCGTGGTCAGGCCCCGGGGCGTCACGGTCGAAGTGCGGGCCGGCGCCGCCGACACCGTCGCGATCGACATCGAGCGCAAGGTTTCGATGTCCTCGAAGTCCGACGAGGAGCGCTTCCTCGCCCGGCGCCCGATCACCATCGAGGAGAGCGACGGCACGATCACGATCCGCGAGACCGGCGATCGAGAGCGCCTCGGCTGGTCGTGGTTTGGCGGCGGCCGGATCTCCGGCCGCTTCGTCATCACGGCGCCGCCGCGGTTCTCCGCCAACCTCGACACCTCGGGCGGGGACATCCGCGTCGAGGGGCTCACGGGCGAAGGCGCAACAGCCTCGTGCACAAACGTGCGCGGCACGATCAACGGCGGCGGCCCGCTCGTGAGGGCGAGCACGCGTGGCGGCGGCATCCACATCAAGCGCACCGACTCCTGAGCGCGACCGCGTCCCTTTCACGCCATGACCACGATCCTTGCCTTCCTCATCTGGTGCGTGCTCTTCGCGCTCTGCTGGCCGATCGCCCTGCTCGCGCTCGTCGCCGTGCCGTTCGTCTGGTTGATCCTGCTTCCGTTCCGCCTGCTTGGCGTCGCGGTGAACGGCGTCTTCTCATTGCTCGCCGCGATCCTCACCCTGCCCGCCCGCCTGCTCGGCTGGCGGCCGGCCTGAGGCACGACCTTCCGGCTCGATTCCAGAGCAGGGGGCTCGATGCGCGCAGCGGACGCGCGCTCCCTGCCGCCATTCGCGATCGTGCGCGACCGGTGTCCGGAGTTTGATCTTGAGCCGGCCCGTCGGGCGCCGCCCCTTCAAGGGATGCATCTCCAGGTCAAGCGCCTCACGCCGACCGCCCGCCTGCCCGTCCGCGCCACGGAGAACGCGAGCTGCTTCGACATCCACGCCGACGGCGAGGGCGTGATCGCCCCCGGGGCCCGCGTGCTGGTGAAGACCGGCCTCGCGGTCGCCGTGCCGCCGGGCTTCGAGGTCCAGGTGCGCAGCCGCAGCGGGCTCGCCCTCAAGCACGGCGTCGCCGTGCTCAACTCCCCCGGCACGGTCGACGCCGACTACCGCGGCGAAGTCGGCGTGATCCTCGCGAACTTCGGGGCCGAGCCCTTCACCTTCGCCCGCGGCGACCGGATCGCCCAGATCGGCGTCTACCGCGTCGAACAAGGCGCCGCCGTGGAGGTCGCGGAGCTCGACGCCACCGCCCGCGGCGCCGGCGGCTTCGGCCACACCGGCCGCTGAGCACGGGAACGGCGGCCGCACCCGCGGCCGCGGCGGCCGCCCCCATGCCTCTCGGCGAGAGGCGTGCCACCTCGGCGCCACCAAACGCGCACGCCGGGGCTGGCGTGCCTTTCGCCGAAAGGCACGGGCCCGCCCCGCGCACGAGGCGGAATCTCCCCGGGTTCAACCCGTCGACGGCCCCGCGCCCGGTGTCCTCTCGGCGCCCAGTTCGTGCGGATCGCGCTCGAGATCGACGGAGAGCCACGGGCGGCCGTCGGCCGTGAGCACCATCTTCCAACCCGGCGCCCGGACACCGCTCCACACCCGGTCGCACTGATCGGGCAGCGCGACCACGCTCGGCATGGAGATCGTCGCGTGGTCGCGCCCGCAACGCCAACGCCGCCCCTCCACGAGGGCCGCGGTAAGCGCGGGGAGATCGAGGAGCGAGACCGGCTCGCGGGACACCGCGCCGCGCGGCAGGCCCGGCGCGCGCACGAGCAGCGGCACGCGCACGCTCTCCTCGTGCGGCCAGCCCTTGCGGAATCTCCCGTGCGCCCCGTGCATGTCCCCGTGCACCGAAGTCACGACGACGATCGCCTCCGGTCCGAGAACGGCGATCAACCGCCCGATCGCCCGATCCGTCGCCTCGAGGTGGGCGTGGTAGCCGGCGAGTTCCCGCCTGGCCCGGGCCTCGACTTCGCCGCCCCGCGGGACGTTCGGCGCGAGCGTGAGCGACGCCGGATCGCGCGCCGCGATCCCCGCCGCCGGCGCGGCGTAGGGAGGATGCGGGGCCTCGAGACTGACGACGCAGAACGTCGGCGTCGTCCGCTCCGCCAGCCACGCCGCCGCCCGCTCGCAGAGCACGTCGCTCTGGTAACCCGGGAAGCACACCGGCTCCGGGAGCCGCGAGCCGTGCAGCCACGGGTCCTGCAGGAGGAAGCCGCTCTCGAAGCCTTCCCAGAACGCGAAGCCGCCCCGCTCCCCCTCCGGCACGACGATCCGCGCGTGGGCCTCGCCGACGAGCGGGGCCGCCGGGTCGCGCCGGCCGAGGTGCCATTTGCCGAACCACGCGGTCGAGAAACCCCGCCCGTGCATCCAGTGCGCGATCGTCCGCGCTTCGATCGGCAGCGGGTCGAAATACTCCCTCACGCCGTTCTCCGGCGAGGGCAGGCCGGTGAGCAACGCCGCCCGCGCGAACGGCCCGAACGGATGGGGCGTCACCGCCTCCGCGTAGTTCACCGCCTCCGCCGCGAACGCGTCGAGCGCCGGCGTGCGCGCATCGACATCGCCCGCGTAACCGCACGACATCGCCCGCCACTGCGTGGTCAAGACCCACACGACGTGGTTCCGCCCTTCCATCGCCCCGGAGGCTAGGCCGGGGCCCGCCCCCTTTGAAGCCGGAAGCAGGGGGGAAACTCCGCCCCCGCCGCCGCGACAATCGCCTTTTCCCGCCCGTCGCCGGTCGTTACACCTCGTCCGTCCTCCGATCCCCACGACCCATGCGCCTCTTCCTCGCCCTCTTCCTCGCCGTCATCGCGACCGCGCTCAGCACCTGCGCGGCCGTCGACACCTCGGGTCTTCCGCCACCGGAACTCACCGAATACTACGAGCCAGTCCCGCCCGTCGTCTCGGTGCCTGCCGCGGGCGTGCCCTCGGATGCGATCGTGCTCTTCGACGGCACCTCGCTCGCCGAGTGGCAGAACGTGAAACCCGAAAGCACCGGCTGGAGCGTGAAGGACGGGGCCGTGACCGTCGTGCCCAAGCAGGGCGCGATCCGCACCCGGCGCTCCTTCGGCGACGTGCAGCTCCACCTCGAGTGGCGCTCGCCGGTCGGCGACACCGGCAAGGGCCAGCAGCGCGGCAACAGCGGCGTCTTCTTCATGGACCGTTACGAGCTCCAGGTGCTCGATTCGTACGAGAACCCCACCTACGTGAACGGCCAGGCCGCCTCGATCTACAAACAGCACCCGCCGCTTGTGAACGCCTCCCGCCCGCCGGGAGAATGGCAGACCTACGACGTCGTCTTCATCGCCCCTCGCTTCGCCGCCGACGGCTCGCTCCTCAGCCCGGCGCGCATGACGGTCTTCCACAACGGCGTGCTCGTGCAGCACGATGCGGTGCTCGCGGGTCCGACGGTGTTCCGCGGCCCGCCGTCCTACAAGGCCCACGAGCCCCGGGGGCCGATCCAGCTCCAGGACCACACCGACCTCGTCTCGTTCCGCAACATCTGGGTGCGCGAGCTCTCCCTGCCGGCGCGGGAGTGAGGGGGCCCGGTCGACAACCGTCGCTCCGGCCTCGTCACCCCGGCCGCTACGTTCGGAGCGCGGTTCGCTTCAGATCAGCGCGTTGACGGCGGCGGCGTAGGCCTCGGGTAGTTCGTTCGCGGCGTTGACCGTCGTCTGGAGGTCGCGCAGGAGGCCGTCGTGGATCCCGTAGATCCACCCATGGACGGAGAGTTCCTGCCCGCGCTCCCAAGCGTCGCGCACCATCGTCGTGCGGCAGACGTTGGCGACCTGCTCGACGACGTTGAGCTCGCACAACCGGTCGCCGAGCGCGATCGGGTCGCCCCCGTGGCGGTCGAGCTTGTCCGCATGCCGGCGGCGCACGTCGCGGATGTGCTGGAGCCAGAGGTCGCTGAGGCCGAGTCGTTCGCGGAAGAGCGCCGCCTTCACGCCGCTGCAGCCGTAGTGTCCGCACACGATGATGTGCCGCACCCGCAGCACATCGACCGCGAACTGGAGCACCGAGAGGCAGTTCAGGTCGGTGTGGACGACGACGTTGGCGATGTTGCGGTGGACGAACAGCTCGCCCGGCGGCAGGTCGACGATCTCGTTGGCCGGCACCCGGCTGTCGGAGCAGCCGATCCAGAGGTAGGCGGGCGTCTGCTGCTGCGAGAGCCGGGCGAAGAACTCCGGGTCCTCGCGGTGCATCCGCTCCGACCACGCGAGGTTCTTCGCGAAAAGCTGCTTCAGGGTGCGCATGCGGCGGCGACCCTGCCCGGACGGTCGTAGCTCGTCCAAGGCTTTCCGTCGCGCGCCGCCGACCTCACCACTTCAGACCGCGCAGGTGGGCGAGGCTCTGCGGGATCTCCTCCAGCGGGGCGACGCCCTCGTCCTCGAGGAAGAAGAGCTCCATGCCCTGGGCGCGGGCGGCGCGGAGCAGCGGCTCCCAGTCGACCTGCCCCTTCCCGATCGGGACCTTGTCGGCGGCCGGCACCGAGGAGCTCCCGACGATCGGAGGCAGGCCGGAACGCTTGTCCTTGATGTGAAACGCCGCCCAACGACCCGGATACTTCTCGAGCAGCGCGAGCGGGTCGGCCCCGGGGTGGACGACCCAGAGCACGTCCATCTGGAAGGCGACCAGCGCGGGATCGGTCTGCGCGGCGAGCTCGTCGAAGAGGGACTCGCCCGGCTTCGAGCCCGGGGCGAACTCGTATCCATGATTGTGGTACCCGAAGCGGATGCCCGCCTCGCGGAAGGCGGCCCCGAAGCGGTTGAAGTCGACCGCAGCGGTCTTCACGTGCCCGGAATTGAAGGCGCCCTTGTGGGGGATCCACGGGCAGAAGGCGTGGGTGACGCCCAGCGCCTTCACCTCGGCGACGACCGCCGGAAGGTCGGCAAGCATCGCCGCGTAGGAGACGTGGGCCGAACGGGCGACGAGCCCGCGCGCGTCGAGCGCCGCGCGGAAATCGCCGACGCTCATCCCGGCGAGCCCGGCCGTCTCGACCTGGGTGATGCCGAAGCCCTTGACGAGATCGAGCGCCCGCAGCGGGTCCTTCTTCGTCTCCTCGCGCAGGCTCCAGAGCTGGAGGCCGACGACGGGCTCGGCGGCGGGTTTGGCGCACGCGACGAGGAAGGAGGTCGCGGCGACGACGAGGAGAAGCGGGAGCTGGCGCGTTTTCATGCGAGGCGACGGGGTTCGGGCGGAGGATTCCGCGTGCGGGAGGTTGACGGGCGGGCCCGCCCCCGGTCAACCCGCCTCTCCGAGCCGCTCGCGGAAAAACGCGATCGTGCGCTCCCACGCGAGCCGCGCCGCCGCCTCGTCGTAGCGCGGCGTGGTGTCGTTGTGGAAGCCGTGGTTCGTGCCGGGGTAGAAATGCGCGGTGTAGTCGACGCCGTTCGCCTTCAGCGCCGCCTCGTAGGCCGGCCAGCCGGCGTTCACCCGCTCGTCGTGCTCGGCGTAGTGGAGCAGGAGCGCCGCCCGGATCTTCGGCACGTCCGCGGCCGCGGCCTGCCTTCCGTAGAACGGCACGGCCGCGAGGATGATGTCGGGCAGCGCCACCGCGAGGGCGTTGGAGACGGCCCCGCCGAAACAGAAGCCGACGACCCCCACCCGTCCGTTCGCCTCCGGATGGGCGTGGAGGAACCGCGCCGCCGCGACGAAGTCCTCCGCCATCTTCACGCCGTCGAGCCGCGCCTGCATCGCCCGCCCCTCGTCGTCGTTACCCGGATACCCGCCGAGCGGCGTGAGCGCGTCGGGCGCGAAGGCGAGGAATCCCGCCAGCGCGACGCGCCGGGCGACGTCCTCGATGTAGGGATTGAGGCCGCGGTTCTCGTGGACGACGAGCACCGCGGGCAGGCGCCCGGTCGCCCCGGCGGGGCGGGCGAGGAGCCCGCGCATCGTCCCGTGGCCGAGCGGCGACGGATACTCGACGCGGGCCGATCGCACCCGCGGATCCTCGACGGGGACCTGTTGCGCGAGGGCGTAGCGCGGACTCAACGCCTGGAGGAGCGCGAGCGCCGTCACGCCGCCCGCCGCGTACTTCGCGGCGCGCTCGAGGAAGGAGCGGCGGTCGATCAGGCCGTGGGCGTAGTGATCGTAGAGGTCGAGGAGTTCCTGCGGGAAATCCGAGGCGGTCGGTCGTGGTTCGGACATGGCGGTGGGAGGTTCGGGATGGGAGACGCGCGCGGATCCTGCGCCGCGCAGGGGGAGACGCCAGGCCTTCGACGCGGTTACCGCGCGACCGCGCGCCGATCCGCGCCCACGACGTAATCGCGGCCATCCGGTACGATCTCGAGCGCCGCGGACTCCGCGCCGCCGACGCCGAGCTCCGCGCGGGTGAGCGCGAGCGTCTCCGCCCCGTCGGGAAGCGTGAGCACGAGCGCGGTGACCGGCGAAGGGTCGCCCGCGGCGTTCCAACTCCCCAGCCCGGCCAGCACTTCGCACGCGCCCGCGGTCGAGCCCGAGCGGTAGACGACGAATCCACCTTCGGGACCGGTCGCCTCGACGACGCCGACGGTGACCAGCTCGGGCAGGAAGCCGTGGGCGACCTTGACCCGCACCGGGTCGACGCCGGTGAGCAGAAGGTCGGTCGTGGCCGGCCAGGGGAAGCTCGTGAAATGGAAACGCCCGTCGCGATCCCACGCGTCGTGGCCCGTGTGCCGCGTGCGACCGATCAGCCGGGGATCGAGCGCAGTCAGCGCGCAGAGCCGCCGCGTCGAGCCACCCGCCGTGTCGAACTCGTAGAGCCCGTCGCCGCCCTCGGCCCCGCTGTTGATCCCATAGAGCGAGCGACCGTCCGCGCTCAGGTGCAGGACCCACATCCAGCGCCCGTCGTGGGCGAGTGTGCCGAGGCTCGACCACGACGGACCTTCGTCATCGAATCGGTAGATCCGCCCGAAATCGTCGGCGAGGTAGCAGTGCCGGCGGTCGCGCGTCCACTGCCCGGTCTCGATCGCGGTCGGGCTCTCCAACAACCAACCCGTCTCCTCGCCGAAACCCTCGACGGGGTCGTGGAAATGGACATGGCCGAAGATTGAAACCGGCTCCACCTGGCCCCAGGCCGGATTGCCGCCGGTGAAGTACACCCGGCCGCGCGAGTCCACCCAGAGGTAACGTCCCGTGTAGTTGTAGCCGGGCCCGAACGCCGGCGGTCGACCGAGGTCGGTGGTGACGCCCGTGGCCGGTTCGTGCCGGATCAACCGCGCGTCGGGGATCGTCGCCCCCCAGAGCAGGCCGTGCATCGGATCGAGCGCGAGCGCCGCCAGCCCGCCCGCCGCGACCGCCGTGCCCCCGGGTTGGCTCGCGCTGAGATCGAGGAACACGTCCGACGCGACGTCGTGCGCATACCAGTGGAACCCCCGCCGCGCGAGGTGCC
This sequence comes from Opitutaceae bacterium, assembly GCA_036770745.1. Classification (GTDB taxonomy): domain Bacteria; phylum Verrucomicrobiota; class Verrucomicrobiia; order Opitutales; family Opitutaceae; genus DAIPIQ01. Next base: position 15,028 of record DAIPIQ010000001.1, read on the forward strand.
CGGAGTCGATCGGGGAATGGTCGAGCGTGGCGACATACACGCGCCCCTCGTGCCAGGTCGGCCGGGTGTGGAACTTCTCCGCCGTCTCGCCGGGCAGCCAGTTCGCCGCCGCCTCGGAGGCGGAACGCGCATCGCCGACGTAGACGAGCCCGTCCCCGCCCGGCGGCAGGCGGAAGAGCGCGGAGTTCGAGACGTGGTCCATCCCCGCGACGTAGATCGTGCCGTCGGGTGCGGCGCCGACGGCGTGCCAGTTCTGGTTGGAGCGAAGACCGTTCGGGGTGTCCGGCACGATCCAGGCGACGGCGCTCGTCGTCGTGGCCACCGGTGACTCGACGCGCACCCGGAGGAACTGCCGCGGGTCGTCCGTCGCGGACCGCGCGCTCCGCCACACGACACGCTCCGAAAACGCGTCCGGCCCCGGCTGCGGCGGGCCCGCGAGGACCAGCTCGGCCGGCCCGGAACGCCACGCGATCAGGTCGGTGGAGACTTCGGCGACGATCCGCCAGCCCGGCGCGAAACGGAGCCGCGTGTAGGTGATCGCAGGATACACGGCTCCGTCCGCCGGGTCGGTCCAGAGCGAGACCCCCTCGATCGCCCCGGGGTCGGGCGCGACCGGATCGAGGGCGAGCGCGTACTCGATCCCGTTGCTCAACCCGTCCCCGTCCGCGTCGTCGGCGAGGCCGGCGACCTCCGCGGGCAACCGCGCGAGCGCCCACGCCCCGAAGCCGGGGGCCACCGACTGCGCGCGCACCGCCGCGGCGGGAAACAGGACGGGGGCGAGGAGGAGCAGGTGGCGGAACGCGGACACGGCGGCGGGAGGCGGAGGATGCCCGGGACCCGCGGGCGGTCGAGAACGGAGGGGCCGGGGAAGAAAACCTTCGACGCCCGCCCACGGCGCCCGAAACCTACGCCCGTCATGCGACCGCCCCACCCCTTCCTCACCTGCCTTTTCGCCCTGCTCGCCGTCGTCCGGTTCGCCGACGCGGCCGCCTCGCGCCCGGAGCGGCCGCCGAACATCGTCCTCTTCATCACCGACGATCTGGGCTGGGGCGACGTCGGCTGTTACGGCGGGACGGGCGTGGACACGCCGCACATCGACCGGCTCGCCGCGCGCGGCACGCGTTTCGTCAACGCCTACGCGCCCTCGGCCACCTGTACGCCGTCGCGCTACTCGCTCCTCTCCGGGCAGTACGCGTGGCGACGGCCTCCGCAGCGCACGGGCATCCTCACCGGCGACGCGCCGCTGGCCTTCGACCCGGCCCTGCCGACCGTGGCGACGTTTCTCCGGGAACAGGGCTACGCGACCGGCCTGATCGGCAAATGGCACCTCGGGCTCGGCGACGGCTCGGCCCCGATCGACTTCAACGGCGTGATCGCGCCCGGGCCGCTCCAGATCGGCTTCGACACCGCCTTCTTCATCCCCGCCACCGTCGACCGCGTGCCGACCGTCTACATCGAGGGCGATCGCGTCTTCAACCTCGACCCCGCCGATCCCATCCGCGTGAGCTACGACGCCCCGATCGGCGACGAGCCGACCGGCGTGAGCCACCCGCACCTGCGCAAGGTCCAGGCCGACCGCCAGCACTCCGACACGATCACCAACGGGATCTCCCGCATCGGCTACATGAGCGGCGGCCGCGCGGCCCGCTGGGTCGACGAGGATCTGGCCGACGTCATCACCGAGCGCGGCGTGCGCTTCATCGAGGCGAACCGCGACCGGCCGTTCTTCCTCCACTTCGGCACCCACGACCCGCACGTGCCGCGCACCCCGCACCCGCGCTTCGTCGGCCGGAGCCGGACCGGCGTGCGCGGCGACACGATCGCGCAGATCGACTGGTGCCTGGGCGAAATCATGGCCGCGTTGGAGCGCCACGGTCTTGCCGAGCGCACGCTCGTACTCTTCACCTCGGACAACGGCCCCGTGCTCTTCGACGGCTACTACGACGATTCCGCCGAGGACAACGGCGACCACCGGCCCGCCGGCGGCCTGCGCGGCTGGAAATACCTCCGCTACGAGGGCGGCACACGAGTGCCGTTGATCGCCCACTGGCCCGGCGTCACGCCCGCGGGCGCGACCAACGAGGCGCTCGTCAGTCTCGTCGACCTCTTCGCCTCGACCGCCGGGCTGCTCGGCCGGCCCATGCCCGCCGGGGCCGGGCGCGACGGAATGGACCTCTCGGCGCTCTGGCGCGGCCGCACCCCGGAGACGCCGCGCACGAACGTCGTCCAACACGGCATCGGCAACGTCCTCTCGATCCGCTCGGGCGACTGGAAGTTCATCCCGAAGAACGCCGACACGACCACCGGCACCGGCGGTGCGAGCCGCACCGACACGCGCTTCGACGAGGCGGCCGTCCTCACCGACGAGCTCTACGACCTCGCCGACGATCCCGGCGAACGTCGCAACCTCGCCGCCGCCCACCCGGAGAAACTCGAGGAGCTGCGCGCGCTCCTCGAGTCGATCACGGCCGGGCCGCCGGCCTGAGGCGGGCGGCCCGGAGCGGGCCGTTTCGCGTTCCTGTAGCAGCCGGGCAGGGGAGAAGGCGCGGTGCGCCGCTTCAGCGGCGAGAGACTGTGGCCACGCGGAGCGGCGGCGTCCCCGCCGCCGATTGGACGTCGGAGCGGCGGCGGGGACGCCGCCGCTCCGACGAATCGCGGCATGTTTTTTGGGAGGTCACGAGGCAGGCCGCCCCCGCCCGCCCTCCTCGCGTCGGTCGCTACGAGTCGCGGGCAATCCGGGCTCCCAGCCCTCGGCCCGGGATCAGTCCGCGCGGAGCGAGACGAAGTTGCAGAGCGCGCGGCAGTGCGCGACGAGCAGGAACACCCCGAGCACGCCGACGAGCAGCGGCGGCCCGACCAGCCCGGCGCCGTCGAGCAGGAAGACGTGGAAGGCGAGGATGTTCACGATGATCGGCCCGAGGATGAGCAGGCCCGCCCCGCGCGTCTTCGGGAGCACGACAAGGACGCCGCCGACGATCTCGAGCACCTTCACGAAGGCGAGGTAGCCCGTCGCATACATCGCGCCCATGAACGCCGCGGGCGGCGAACCCTCCGGGAGCCCGGGCATGGGGAGGAACTGGAGGAAGAAGTTCAAACCGAAGACGACGAAGAAAAGGCCGAGCAGAGCGGCCGCGATGGTGGATGCTTTTTTCATGGGGAAGAGGGCGAGGGATGACTCAACGGAAGTCGAAAAGCAACGCCTCGGTTGCCGCCGTGGCGACAAGGTGCAGCGTGCCGGGCGTCTCGGTACTGGCGCCGTCGCCCGTCTCCAGCGCCGAGCCATCCAGCTCGAGGGAGCCCTCTGCGATCTGGAGCCAGGCGCCGTGGCCGGGGGCGAGCTCGTGCGTCACGCGCTCCCCCGCCGCCAGGCGGATGCGGTAGACGTCGACATCCTGCCGGATCGAGGCCGAGCCTTCGCGGCCGTCGGGGGAGATGACGAGGACCTTGGGCGCCCCTTCGTGCTCGGGGCGCGGGCTCCACTCGGTGTAGCGCGGCTCGAGGCCCCGCTCCCGGGGCTGGATCCAGATCTGAAGGAAACGAGCCTCCTCGTCGGGGCTCGGGTTGAACTCGCTGTGCGTCACGCCCGTGCCCGCGCTCATCAACTGGATCCCGCCGGGACCCAGCCTGCGCCCGTTGCCGAGGCTGTCCTTGTGGGCGAGGGCGCCGGAGAGCACGTAGCTGAAGATCTCCATGTCGCGGTGCGGGTGCGTGCCGAAGCCGCGGCCCGGGGCCACGCGGTCGTCGTTGATCACCCGGAGCGAACGGAAGCCGGTGTGGGTCGCGTCGAAATACTCGGCGAAGGAAAAGGTGTGGCGCGATTGGAGCCATCCGTGGTCGGCGTGACCGCGTTCGTCCGACCGGCGGATCTTGATCGGGGAGGTTCTTGTCTTCACGCCGTGAGGATCGCAGATCGGCCCGCCGCCGGCCAATGCCGCGAGGTTTGCCTGAGCCCGCGATCCCGGCATGCTGCCCGGCGATGGAGCTCCGACAGTTGCGCTATTTCGTCGCCGTGGCCGAGACCGGAAACATCAGCCGCGCGGCCAAGGCGATCTTCCTCACCCAGTCCGCCCTCAGCCGGCAGATCAAGGCGCTGGAGGAGGAACTCGGGCAGTGCCTGCTCGAGCGCCGCGCCCACTCCGTCCGCCTCACCCCCGCCGGCGAGGTGATGTACACCGAGGCGCGCGAGATCCTCGGCCGGGCGGACCTCGCGCTCGAGCGGGTCAAGGCCTCGGGAAAGGCGGCGCGGCTGCGCATCGGCTACGCGCCCTCGCTCGCGACCGGGCTGCTCGCGCCGGCGGTGGACTGCTTCAAACAGGTCCACGCCGACGCGCGCGTCGAGCTCGCCGACCTCGCGACCGCGGAGATGCTGCGGATGATCGCGACCGGCGAACTCGACGCGATCCTCACGGTCAAGGATCCGTCGACCGCGCGCTCGCTGCGCTGGACCACGCTCGTCCGCGCCCCGTGGCGGCTCGCGGTGCGCAAGGGCCATCCACTCGCAGGCCCCGGGCGCCTCGCGCCCGCGGCCATCGCCGCGCAACCGCTGCTCGTCTTCGCCCAGCGCGACTATCCCGAGTACTGGGCGACGGTCACCGCGTGGTTTCGCGCGCACCGCCTGCGACCGCGGCTCGCCGGCGAACACGACGGCGGCGAGAGCCTTGTCACCGCGGTCGCTTCGGGGCTCGGAGTGGCCTTCGTGACGAGCCTCACGGCGGAGCTCTTCCCCACGCGCGTCGTCTACCTGACCCCGCCCGCACCACCGCCGCCGCTCTGCATCGCGGTCGCCTGCCGACGGGACCGCGCGCGGGAGAAACCGCTGGCGGTCTTCATCGAGGAATTGCGACGCGCCGCCGGCGGGCGTGGTTGAGGAGGTCGACATGGCGGCCGACTACCTTTTGCGGATGATCGAACAGCTCGCGGCGGCCGTCGCGAGCATCCTCGCGGCGAAGAACCGCGGCGACCTCCCGCGGGCCGCGCGCGAGATCGAGGAGCGCTGCCTGGAGGCGACCGGTCTGCCGCTCGTCCTCGTCAAACAATCCCCGCCCGACGCGCTCGTCGAACTCCTCGCCACCGCGGGTCCGCTCCGGCACGTGCGCGGGGTGACGCTCGCCGAGCTGCTCCTGCTCGACGCAAGCCTCGCCGAGGGCCGCGGCAATCCGCCCGAGGCGGCGAACAGCCACCGCCTCGCCCGCCGCCTGCTCCTCGAGTCGCTCGACGCCTTCGGTGCGGAGGAACGCCGACGTTTCGACGGCCACCTCGCCACGATCGAGGCGAAACTGCGCGACCTCGGCGGGGGCTGACCACCGCATCGCGACCGCTACTCGTGCCGCAACGCCTCGATCGGATCGAGCGCGGCGGCGCGCCACGCCGGATAGAGCCCGAAACCGACGCCGATGCCGCCGCAGACGGCGAGGCCGGCGAGGGCCCACGCCCAGGGAAACGCCACCGCGCCGCCGAGGGCCGTGGCGACGCCGTTGCCGCCGACGACGCCGACCAGGATCCCGGCGACGCCGCCGAGCACCGAGAGCGCGACCGCCTCGAGGAGGAACTGCACGAGGATGTCGCCCTTCCGCGCCCCGACGCTCTTGCGGATCCCGATCTCCCGGGTCCGCTCGGTCACGCCCACGAGCATGATGTTCATCACCCCCACGCCGGAGGCGAGCAGCGCGATCGCGGACACGACGAACGCGCCGATCGCGACCACACCCGCGATGGCGTTGAAGGCCTCGATGAGCGACTCGTTGGAGAAGACCTCGAAATCGTTCGGGTCCTCCGGATCGAGCCCGCGCACGAGCCGCATGACGCCGACGGCCCGGTCCTGGGTCGCGGCGAGCCGCTCCTGCGAGGGCGCCCGCACATCGATGCTCATCGAGCGCGCCCGCCCGTAGGTGTCGAGCCAGGTGGTGACCGGCACGAGCACGACGTTGTCCCTGCTCCGGCCGAACGCCGAGCCCCTCGGCGCGAGAAGGCCGACGACGGCGTAGCTCTTCCCGTCGATGCGGATGCCCCGCCCGAGCGGATCCGTGTTCGGGAAGAGGCGGTCGACGACATCCCGGCCGACCAGCGCCACCGCCCGCCCGAACTCGACGTCGCCCGGGCCGAGGTTGCGGCCGAGGGCGACGTCGAAGCCGTGGTTGGCGAGCCAGGCCTCGTCGGCCCCGACCAGCTGCACGTCGGGATTCGTCCGGGCATCCCCGTGGAAGACGCGCCGCCCTCCCCGGTTGATCTGGAGACCGACCTCCGCGCCCTCGGCGAACAGCTCGCGGAAGCGGACCGCCTGCGCCAGCACGATGTCGGCGCGGTTACCGAAGCGCTGGCGGGGATCGCTGAAGTTGATCGCCGGATACTTCGTGATCTGGAACGAGTTCGCGCCGAGGACGTTCAGGCCGGTCTCGATCGAGCCGCGGAGCGCGCCGATCACGGTCATCACGCCGATCACGGAAAAGACCCCGACGGTGATGCCTAGCATCGTGAGGGCCGAGCGGAGCTTGTTCGCCGCGAGCGAGGCGAAGGCGAGCCGGATGGTCTCCCGGACGATCATCGCGACGGCCCGGCCTCACTCATGCCGCAACGCCTCCACCGGATCGAGCCGGCTCGCGGTCCAGGCGGGGGCGAACCCGCTGACGATCCCCGTGCCGACGGAGATGACGAGTCCGACGACGACGAGGTCGGCCGCATAGACCACCGGAAACGCGGGCGCCACCACGGGCACGAGGGCGGCGAGCCCGCCGGCGAGGAGGAGCCCGACCACTCCCCCGACGAGGCAGATCGCCGCCGCCTCGAGGAGGAACTGGAGAAGGATCGTGCGGCGGCGGGCCCCGAGCGCCCTGCGGGTCCCGATCTCGCGCGTGCGCTCCTTCACGCTCACGTAGGTGATGTTCATGATCCCGATCGCACCGACGAAGAGGGCGAGACCGGTGATGAAGACGCCGGCGAGCGCGACGCCGTTCCGGATCGGGTCGAGCTGCTCGCGGATGACGGCCTGGGTGTTGATCTCGAAGTCGTCCCGCTGCTCCGGGCCGAGCCCGCGGAGCCGGCGCACGAGCCCGCGCAGCTCGTCCTTCGCCTCGTCCATCCGCGCGGCATCCACCCGGACGCGGAGCTGTCCGGAATCGCGCAGGCCGAAGTGCCGCCGAAACGTCTCCAGCGGCATCGCGACCATCGAGTCCCAACTGAACAACCCGAGGAACGAACCCTGGCGGGCGGGGATGCCGACGACGCGGAAACGCCCGCCCCCGATGCGGACCCAACGCCCGATCGCCGACTCGCCCGGGAAGAGCGCGTCGGCCACGTCGAATCCGAGCACGACCACGTCGGAGGCCGTCCGCGCCTCGAGCTCGCTGAAGAACCGGCCCTCGCGCATCTCCGAACGCTGGATGCGCACGTAGTCGGCCGAAGTGCCGAGGGCGAAGATCCGGTCCACCCGCAGCCCGCCGCTCGTCACCGAGACGCCGCGCTCCGCCGTCGGCACCGCGAGCAGGAGCGGGCTCCGGGGATCGGCCTCGATCCAGGCGTTGACCGCCTCGGCGTACTCCGTGCGGATCGGCCGGCGGTTGCGGAAGGTCCACCAGTCCTCGACCCCGCGCCACGGTCGTTTCGAGACGTAGAGCACGTCGTCGCCGAAGCCCGAGAGACTGCGCTCGACCCCCGCGTCGATCCCCTTGATCGCGGCGCCCATGAGCGTGACGGAGACGATGCCGATGACGACGCCGAGGGCCGTGAGGGCGGAGCGCATCGGGTTCGCCCGGATCTGGGCGAAGGCGATGCGCACGCCCTCCAGGAACTCGCCCGCCGCCCTCATCGCCGGGGTTCGTCGCTCTCGATCAGGCCGTCGCGCAGGCGGACGATGCGCCGGGCGTGCCGCGCGATGTCCTCCTCGTGGGTGACGAGGACGATCGCGTTTCCGCCTTCGTAGAGCTCGTCGAAGAGCGCCATGATCTCGCGCCCGGTCTTCGAATCGAGGTTTCCCGTGGGTTCGTCGGCGAGGATGATCGAGGGCCGGGTGACGAGGGCGCGCGCGATCGCGACGCGCTGGCGCTGGCCGCCGGAGAGTTCGTTGGGCCGGTGGCGGAGCCGGTCGCCGAGGTCGACGGCCTCGAGCGCCTCGCGGGCCCGCTCCAACCGCTCGCGCCGCGGCACGCCCGCGTAGATGAGCGGCAGCTCGACGTTGTGGAGCGCATCCGACCGCGGGAGCAGGTTGAAGGTCTGGAAGACGAAGCCGATCTCGCGGTTGCGGATCTCCGCGAGCTCGTCGTCGTCCATCCGCGCGACCTCGCGCCCGCCGAACTCGTAGCGGCCGGCGGTCGGCGTATCGAGGCAGCCGATCATGTTCATCAGGGTCGACTTGCCGCTGCCCGACGGGCCCATGATCGCGAGGTACTCGTTGCGGTGGATCGCAAGCCGGATGCCGCGCAGGGCGTGCACCGTCTCCGCGCCCATCCGGTAGGATTTCGTGACGCCCTCGAGGTCGATCACGAGCGGCCCGGGCGGGCGGGCGGTGGCGGCAGGCATCGGCTACTTCGCCCCGCCGGCCCCCTTGGGCTTGTCGATCCGGATCTTCATCCCGTCCTCGAGGGTGCGGGTGATGACGCCGAACGATCCGCTCACGACCTCGACGCCGGGCTCGAGACCGGCGGTGATCTCCATGTGGGTCGTGTCCGCGATGCCGGTCTCGACCGGGACCATCCTCACGACCCCGCCCTCGACGACGAAGACCACGCGCCGCAGGGATTCGCGGTCGGCCTGTTCGCGCTCGCGCCGCCGCCGCTCGTCCACCGCGATCGCGGAGCCCTCGCCGGCGGATTCCCTGGCGAGCTTTTCGCGGGCGGCGGTCACCTGATCCATCGTCTTCGCGCCTTCCCGAGAGCGGACGGTGACGGACTGGATCGGCACGGCGACGATGTCCTCCACGGTCCTCGTCTCGATCTCGGCGTTCGCGCTCATCCCGGGCCGGATCGGCACGCCGGGATCGGCGAGGCGGATCTTGACGAGGAAGTTGGTGATCTCCTCCTGGGTGTTCTGGCCGGTGGTGCGGGCGGCGGAGGCGATCTCGGTGACCTCGCCCTCGAAGTTCCGGCGCGGGAACGCGTCGATCGTGATGCGGGTGCGGTCGCCCGGCTTCACGTTGACGATGTCGTTCTCGTTCACGTTCACCCGCACCTCCATCTCGGAGAGGTCGGCGATGCGCATCACCTCGGTGCCGGAGAACTGACCGGTGGCGACGACCCGCTCGCCGACTTCGGTCGAGAGGATGCTCACGGTGCCATCCATCGGCGCGTCGATCGTGGTCTTCTCGAGCTGGTCCTGCGACTGCTTGAGCAACCCCTCCGCGCGCCGGATCTGGGCGAGGGAGTTCTCGTAGCCGGCCCGGGCCGCCTCGGCGGTGGTCCGCGAGGCGGTGAGGTCGGCCTCGGAGACGAGCCGTTGCTCGAAAAGCTCGCGGGCGCGGCGGTGGTCGTCCTCGGCCTTGAGCAGGCGCACCCGGCTCTCGAGGCTGCCCGCCTTCGCCGCGGAGAGATCCGCCTCCCGCTGCTCGACCTGGAACTGGTAGTTGTCCGACTTGATGCGCACGAGCAGGTCGCCCTTCCGCACCCGCGCGCCTTCGCGGAAGGGAAGTTCGAGCACCTCTCCGGCGACCTCGGGGGAGATCTTCACCTCGATCGCGGGCTGGATCTTGCCCGTCGCGGAGACGGTCTGGGTGATGGTCCTCGAAGCGGACTTGACGATGGTCACGACCGGGACCTTGCCACGGTTCTTGTTTTTCAGGTGCAGCGCCGCTCCGATCCCCGCGACGCCCAGCAGGGCGAGGAGGACGTAGAGGGCCTTGCGCGACTTCTTGCGAGGCCCCGGATCGCGGCGGGGCGTGGATTGGGCTGCCATCGGTTGATCGTGGTGCGCTGAAGGGAGAGGGGAGGCCGGACCGGGGTCCCGGGAGCCGTTGCTCCTACAACACCCGGACGGAGCGGCAAGTTACAACCCGCCACCCCGAAAACGCCCCCGGCGCAACCGGTCAACCGCCAGGGCCGGCCGTGCCCGGGGTCGCGGGAAGGAGGGAGGAGGACGGCGGGAGGCGGCCGTCGAGCTTCTGCCAGAAGGCGTCGTAGAGCGCGCCGCCACGGATCAGTTGGCCGGAGGCGGAGACCGCGCCCGATGAGGAGGCGTCCTCGCTCTCGTCCCAAAAGCCGATCTCCACGAGCGACGTGCCCTCGGTCGTCCACGAGACGGAGACGACGGCGCGGCGCTGGCGCTGCAACTGGGCCCCGCTCCCGGGGAGTGGTCGCGAGATCATCTCGAGCCGGCCCGCGGTCTCGCTGCCGTGGTCGAACTGGAATCCGAGTTCCTCCAGCACGGTCTTGCTGGCCTGATAGGCCGTCACGGCGTCCTGGGTGTAGGCGAACGTCTCGAAGTGCTGCCGCGGCTTGAGCCGGTCGACCGACAAGGAGGTGCATCCGCTCCCGAGCGCGGCCACGAGAACACCGGCACAAACGATCCGGAGACGGGCGAAAAAAGGCTTCATGCTGAAAAACGCCCGCGCGCCCGGGGGCGCCGCCCCGCTCACGCCGGCTGTTGTTGGGAGATGCAATGGAGCGTGCCCAACCCCCACACGAGGTCCAGACAATCGATGCCGATGATTTCGCGGCCGGGGAAACAGCCGGCGAGGACCTCCAACGCCTCCCCATCGCGCCGCGGCTGCCGGAAGGTCGGGACGAGCACGGCGCCGTTGACGATGAGGAAGTTCGCGTAGCTCGCCGGCAGGCGCTGACCGTCGACGAAGCGCGGGGCGGGCATCGGAAGCTCGCGGATGTCGAACGGACGCCCGCCCGAGGTGCGAAGCGCCCGGAGCGTTCCAAGGTTCTCCGCGAGCGGGCGGAAGTTCCGGTCGCGGCGATTGCGCTCGGTGACGGTGACGATCCCGTCGGGCTTGAAGAAGCGCGACAGGTCGTCGATGTGCCCGTCGGTGTCGTCGCCCTCGATGCCGTCGCCCAGCCAGATCACGCGTTGCGCGCCGAGGTAGTCGTGGAGCGCCCGCTCGATCGCGTCCCGGGAGAGTCGCGGATTGCGGTTGGGATTGAGGAGGCACGACGTGGTCGTGAGCAGGAGGCCCTCGCCGTTGACGTCGATCGATCCGCCCTCGAGGACCATTCGCTTCACGAAGCGTCGCAGGCCGAGGAGCCGGCCGATGCGCGCGGGGATGCGATTGTCGCGGGCGTACGGCGGGTACTTGTCGCCCCAGGCGTTGTATTTCCAATCCGTCAGCGCGACCTCGCCGGTGCGGTCGTTCTTGATGAAGATCGGCCCGTGGTCGCGGCACCACGCGTCGTCGGTCGGATGCGGGTGAAGGGAAACCCGCTCCATCGCCGCGCCGGCCTTCTCGCAGAGCCGCCGCGCCCGCGCGTGCAACGGCCTCGCGGCGTTGATCCGCACCTCCTCGAAACGGCTGATCGTCGCGACGATCTCGGCGAACTTCGGCGGGATCGCTCGGAACCTTCCCGGCCAGGAAGTCCGTTTGTGCGGCCAGGAGAGCCAGACCGCGCGCTGCGGTTCCCACTCGGCGGGCATGCGGAAGCCGAGCGCGACGGGTGTCGCCCCGCTGTCCTGCGTTTCGGGATTCGAGGCGCGTCGGATCACGTCGCGTTTCGCGGGTTCAGTCGATGAAGCGCTTCGTGAGGTCGCCGTAGGCGTCGATCCGGCGATCGCGAAGGAACGGCCAGTGGGTGCGCGTGACGTCGACCTTGCCGGGTTCGACGGGGACGACGAGGACCTCCTCCTCGGCGACCGCGGCCTTGGCGAGGATCTGCCCGCTCGTACCCGCGACGAAGCTCTGCCCCCAGAACTCGAGCCCGTCCCCGCCGACCGGCCGCTCGAGGCCGATGCGGTTGGTCACGGCGACATAGCAGCCGTTGGCGATGGCGTGGGAGCGCTGGATCGTCTCCCAGGCGCCGTGCTGGAGGGCTCCGTATCCGGCCTTCTCGGAAGGATGCCAGCCGATGGCGGTCGGGTAGAACAGGATCTCGGCGCCTTGCAGCGCCGTGAGCCGCGCGCCTTCGGGATACCATTGATCCCAACAGATGAGGACGCCGATCCGGCCGAAGCGCGTCGACCACGCGCGGAAACCCGTGTCGCCCGGCGTGAAGTAGAACTTCTCGTAGAAGAGCGGATCGTCCGGGATGTGCATCTTCCGGTAGATGCCGAGAAGGGCGCCATCGGCGTCGATGATCGCCGCGGTGTTGTGGTAGAGCCCGGATGCGCGCTTCTCGAAAAGCGAGGCGACGATCACGACGCCATGTCGCTTCGCGAGGCGCTGGAACGCCTCCGTGGTCGGCCCCGGGATGGTCTCGGCGAGGGCGAAGTTGGCGTGGTCCTCGCCCTGGCAGAAGTACTGCGAACGGAAGAGTTCCTGCGTGCAGATGATGTTCGCGCCTCGCTTCGCGGCCAGTCCGGCGAGCGCGAGCGTCTTCTTCAGGTTGGCCTTCGGGTCGGCCCCGCAGGCGTGTTGGAGGAGTCCGAGTTTGACCTTCATGACGGGACGACGTTTGCGCGGACGGTCCGGCGGATCGGGCTCAGTAGACGACCTTGTTGAGCGGGTACTCGATGATGCCCTCGGCGCCGAGGGCCTTGAGCTGCGGGATGATTTCGCGAACCACCCGCTCATCGATGATCGTCTCCATCGCCACCCAGGCGCCGTCGCTCAGCGGCGAGACCGTGGGATTGCGCAGGGCCGGAAGGGTCGAGAGGAGCTCGTCCACCTTCGCGCGCGGCGCGTTGAGCTTGAGCCCGACCTTGCTCTCGGCCTCCAGCGCGGCGCGCAGAAGCAGGGCGAGGCTCTCGATCTTGAGGCGCTTGGCGGGATCCGCCCAAGCCTGCCGGTTGGCGACGAATTTCGTGTTCGTCTCCAGGATCGTCTCGAGGATTCGAAGCTTGTTGGCGCGCAGCGAACCGCCGGTTTCGGTGATGTCCACGATGGCGTCGACCAGGTCGGGAACCTTCACCTCCGTCGCGCCCCACGAGAACTCGACCTCCGCCTCGATCCCGTGGCTTTGCAGGTAGCGCCGCGTCGTGCCGATGAGCTCCGTCGCGATGCGCTTCCCGGAGAGGTCCTTCAACTCGCGGATCGGGCCGGCCTCGGGCACGGCGATCACCCAGCGCGACTTCGCCGTCGAAGCCTTGCTGTAGATCAGGTCGCACACCTCGACGACGTCGGACCCGTTCTCGAGGATCCAGTCGTGCCCGGTCAGCCCGCAGTCGAAGAAACCGTGCTCGACGTAGCGCGAGACCTCCTGGGCGCGGACGAGACGCCCGTCGAGTTCGGGATCGTCGAAGACGGGCCGGTAGGACCGCGAGCTGACGGTGATCCTGTAACCGGCCCGGGCGAAGAGGCTCCGCGTCGCCTCCTCGAGACTGCCCTTGGGCAGGCCGATCATCAGCAGGGCCTTGGATTCGGACATACGGGCCGAGAGAGCTCCACGCCTCCGGCGCCTTCAAGTAAAAAGGCCTGTATTTCTCCGCGGTTCCGCCGATGTAAAAATTATCGTGAAACCTCCCCTCGAATCTCTTGTCATGGCCGCTCCGACAACCGTCGACGCCGCCGACCCCGAGAGACCGGGAACGATGCTTCACCTCGCCTGAACGCCCGTCCGACAACCGATTCCCACCCGCATCCGACCATGTCCGCCAAACCGAAGCCGCTGATCCTGATCGTCGAGGACGAGCCCGAGCTGGCCACCATCATCAGCCACCAGCTCGAGTCCGTGGGCATGCAGACGCAGATCTACCACCGGACGGCCCACGCCCTGCGGTTCCTCAAGAACAATTTCGCCAACCTCATGCTCCTGGACATCACGCTCCCGGAGCAGGACGGCCTCGCGTTCCTCGACGAGCTGAAGCGCGCCGAGATCACCATCCCGGTCATCTTTCTCACCGGTCACGACTCCGAGGTCTCGAAGGTCAAGGGTCTGGAGCTGGGGGCCGACGACTACGTGACCAAACCCTTCAGCGCCGCCGAACTCATCGCGCGCATCAACGCCGTCCTGCGTCGTTCCGAGGCTTCGGGCGACTTCAACATCACGAAGAACGCCCGCGTGACCGACGCCCCGTTCCGCTTCGAGGGCGCGATGGTGGATCCGCGGACGCTTACCGCGACCTTCCCCGACGGCACGACCGAAAAGATCGGCCGCAAGGAATTCGGCATCATCGCCTACCTCGCGGGCAATTCCGGGGTCATCATCACCCGCAAGAACCTCATCCACTCGGTCTGGGGCCTGCACGCCGACGTGCGCAGCCGATCGCTCGATCAGTACATCGTGAAGATCCGCGAGCTCTTCTCCAAGAAGGGCCTGCCGCTCTCGAACCTCCGCACGGTCCACGGGATCGGCTACGAGTTCTCCCCCTCCGAAGAGGGCGAGCCCTCCGCCACGACCTGACCCTCCGCGCGCGAAAAAGGCGCCAACCCCGAAGGGCTGGCGCCTTCTCGACGCACCGCGGTGACTGCCCTACCGCGGCACGAAGTTCGTCGGGTTCACGCGGCCCTCGACAAGCGCCGCGGCTCGGGAAACCGCACCACGTCGCGGTCCACCTGGTGGAACCCGCGCGCGTCCTCAAAACCCTCCGGCGCACGACGCACGTGCACCACCATCAGGATCATTCCGCCCGACCAGAGGGCGACGGCGGCGAGGACGAACGCGAAAATCATGTCCGCAGGATAGCCGACGCGCGCGTCGACTCCCATGGGGAGGACTCCCCAGATCCCTCCGAAAAATCTCCCCGGATCTCAGGAAGAGGCCGCCGCGGTCGCGAGCCGCGCCAGCTCGGGCTCGTCGTGCTCGCTGTGGAACCGCATCGAGACGACCTTCGAGACCCCGCGCTCCTCCATCGTCACGCCGTAGATGCTCTGCGAGGCGGCGATCGTCCGCTTGTTGTGCGTGATGATGATGAACTGCGAGTCGCCCACGAACTGTTTCAACAGCGCGGTGAAGCGCCCGATGTTCGACTCGTCGAGCGGCGCATCGAGCTCGTCGAGCACGCAGAACGGGCTCGGCTTCACCATGTAGATCGCGAAGAGCAGGCCGACGGCGGTCATCGTGCGCTGTCCGCCGGAGAGGAGCGAGATGCCGCGCAGCCGCGTGCCGGGAGGCTGGGCGACGATCTCGATCCCGCTCTCCAGCACGTCCTCCGACTTCTGGAGCTCGAGGTCGGCGTGCCCGCCGTTGAAGAGCGTGCGGAAGGTCTGCGCGAAATTGCGCCGCACCTGATCGAAGGTCGTCGCGAACTGCTGCTCCGAGGTGCGGTTGATCTCGTCGATCGCGGCCAGCAGGCGCGCCTTGGAGTCGACGAGGTCGTCGCACTGTGTCTTGAGGAAATCGTAGCGTTGGCGGAGTTCGCCGTACTCCTCGATCGCGACGACGTTCACCGGCCCCATGTTCTGGATGCGCTGCCGCAGGGCCGCGACCTCGTGTCGCACCGCGTCCCAGTCCGTCGCCTCGAGCGCGGCAAGTTGCCCGGGTGTCGGCTGCCCCGCCGCCGGGGCGGGGTCTTCGGTCGGCGCCGCCTTCCCGGTCGCCTCGCGGGCCTCGTCGCCCTCCGCCTCTTCGTCGAGGTCGAGGGTGCGCAGCCCCTCGGGCTGCCGGCCGGCCATCCACATCTCGTGGCGCCAGTCGACGATCTTCAGATCGACGTTGTGCTCGCGGGTCGCCTCCTCCTGGAGGAACTGCAGGCGCGTCCGCCGCTCCGCCAGACCGACCTGCAATCGTGAGACCTCGCCCCGCTGCTCGTCCGCCTGCCCGCGGACATGGGCCTGTTCCCGCTCGAGGACACGGAGCGCCTCCTCGAGGCCGACGAGCCGCCCGCGCGTGGACTCGACCGACTGCTGCGCGATCGCGAGGGTGTGCCCGCAGGCCTCGGCGGCCTCCCGCCGGGTGCGCGCCTCGTTCGCAAGTTCGGCGATCTGGAGCGTCCACGCATCGATCTCGCGGGCCCGGCCCGTGCGCGTCTCGCCGAGGGCGGCGCGGCGGCTCGCGATCTCGGACAGGCCGCGGTTGAGCACCTCGAGGCGCTGGCGTTTTTCCGCGAGGTCGAAACGCGCCTGCGTCACGGCCTCGAGGTGAACGTCCCGCTCGCCACGCAGCGCGACGAGCCCCTGCTCGGTCGTCTCGAGCTCGGCGCGCAACGCGGAGAGCCGCTGCTCCCCGTCGGCGAACTGTCCCCGGGCCTTCTCGAGCCGCTCGGTCGCCCGCCGGTGGGTTTCTTCGATCGAGGCGCGCTCGCGCTCGAGCCGGGACCGACGGACCTCGACGTCCTGGAGCAGCTTCCGGGCGTTCCGCTCCTCGGCGGCGGCGGCGGCGGCTTCGCGGGTGGCTTCGACGTGCGCGCGGCGCAGCTCCTCGAGCGCGGCCTCGGCCTCGTTGAGCCCGCGGCCGATCCCCTCGGCCTCGGTCCGCAGGTTCGCCAGCACCGCGCCGTCGGCCTCGATCTCGGCCCCGATGTCCTTCAGTTCCACGGTGCGCTGGAGGATGCCCGGACCGCCTTTGCGCTGTCCGCCGAAGACGAGGCCCCGCCGATCGATCAGTTCGCCGTCGACAGAGGCGGCGAGGAGGAATTCGAACCCGGGATTCGCCCGCCAGAAGGCGAGGAAGTCGTCGAGCCGCTCGACCACGAGACAGCGTTCGAGGATCCGGGCCGCCGGATGCGCGGCGAGGACTTCGGCGGAAAGCTCGAGCACGCTGTGTGCGGTGCGCGCGCCCGGCGGCGGCGGGGCGCCCGCGGAGTCGTCGCCGGCGGCGGGGAACTGGAGGCAGGCGCGCCCGAGCTTGCGCTCGGCCATCTGCGCGAGGATCGCCTGCGCGGTTTCTCCGTCGTCGACGACCACCGCCTCGACGGCGGCCCCGAGGAGCGTCTCGACCGCGCGCACGTAGCGGCCGTGCACCTTGAGTCCCGCGCTCGCGGCCGCGAACGTCCGCCCTTCGAATCCGACAAGCCGGCCCTGCAGGAGGGCCTTCGCGCCGTCGCCGTAGCCCTCGAGCTTCTCCTGCAACTGCTGGAGCAGCCGCAGGCGGGCGGTCTTCTGGGCGAGGTTGCGATCGCACTCCTGGATCCGCCTCTGCACGTCGCGAAACCGACCGGCGAGCGCCGCCAGACCTTCCTGAGCCGCGGTGATCGCCTCGGCGGAAGCGGTCTGTTTGCGCCGCGAGGCCTCGAGCTGCCGGCCGGCGACGGCGAGGGCCTCCCTTGCGGCGGCCTCGGCGCCCTCCTGCTCCGCGAACTCGTCCGCGAGGCGCAGGCCGTGGGCCCGGGCGGTGCGGTCGTCGACCTCGAGGTTGGAGCAGTCGTTGCGCAGGCGCACGAGCCCGCTCTCGGCTTCGAGGATCCGATACTTCAGCTGCTGGAGCTTCGTCTCCGACTGGCGGAGCCGCTCTTCGACCGAGGAGAGTCCGCGATTGCGGCTTTGGAAGACCTCGTCGGAGTCGCCGAGCACGCCCAATTGGAGCTGCTTGTCCTGGGTGGAGGCGTCGGCGCGTTCGCTCAGTTCCATAAGCTGGCCCTCGACCGCCGCGAGTTCGTCGCGGGCCTGGACGATGCGCTCCTCCAGGCCGCTGCGGCGGATGTCGGCGAGGTGCGCCTGGTTGTTCGCCTCCTCGCGTCGGCTCTTCAGGTCGAAGACGGATTGCTGCGCCTCCTGCACGCGCTGGAGCAGGGAGGTACGCTCGAGTTTGCGCGCCGCGAGTTCGGCCTCCTTCTCCTCGAGATCGGCTTGAAGGATCCGGAGCGCCTCCGACCGCTGGAGCAGCTCCGCCTCCGAGCCGCCGACGGCCTCGCCGAGGAGCGCGAAGTTCCGCCCGCCCTGCGCGAGGTCGAGGTGTCGCAGACGATGGCTGAGCCTCCGGTAACGCAACGCCTTCGAGGCCTGGCGCCGGAGGCTGCCGATCTGCCGGGCGACCTCGTCGATGACGTCGGTGATGCGGCCGAGATTGGTGTCGACGAGGGCGAGCTTGTTGAGCGCCTCCCGGCGCTGACTCTTGTATTTCGTGATCCCCGCCGCCTCCTCGAAGACGGCCCGCCGCTCTTCCGGTTTGGAAGAGAGGATCTGATCGATCTGGCCCTGCGCCATGATCGAGTAGGACGTGCGGCCGACGCCCGTATCCATGAACAGTTTCTGGATGTCTTTGAGCCGGCAGGCGCGACCGTTGATCAGGTAGTCGCTGGAGCCATCGCGCGAGACCCGGCGGGTGATCTCGACCTCATGAAAATCCGTGCCGAGCTGCGCCTCGCAGTCGGTCAGCAGGAGCGAAACCTCGCAGAGCTGGAGCGGCCGGCGCTGGTCGGTGCCCTCGAAGATGACGTCCTGCATGCGGCCGCCGCGCAGGGCCTTGGCGCTCTGTTCGCCGAGCACCCAGCGGATCGCGTCGGCGATGTTGCTCTTGCCGCATCCGTTGGGGCCGACGATCGCGGTCACTCCGGGATCAAACTTCAACTCGATCGCATCCGCGAAGCTCTTGAAGCCGTTGAGTCTGAGCGCCCGCAAATACATGAAAGGGCGGATATGAGGGCCCGCGCCCGGCCCGATCAACTTCAAAAGCCCCCTCGTCCGGCCCGCGCGCGAGGAGCGATGCGCGGGCCGTTTTTCCCGAGGAAAAACCCATTGCCCGAGGCCCGAAGAGGCGCTAGACCTCGGCTGCTTTCTTGTCATGAACGTCCCCGTATCAACCCTGCTGGCGGACAAGACCCCCGTGATCCACCGGATCCCGGTAGCCGCCAGCGTCGAAGACGCCGTGCGCGTGATGAACCGCCACAAGGTCGGCTCGGTCGTCGTTTTCGACGGCGACCGCCTGGTGGGGATCTTCACCGAGCGCGACGTCCTCTACCGGGTGGTCGCGGCCGGCCTCGCGCCGAGCACGACCCCTGTTTCCGAAGTGATGACCCGCGATCCGAGGACCATCACGCCCGACATGACCATCCAGCAGACCCTCGCCCTCATCAGTGAGAAGCGGTGTCGCCACCTGCCGGTGATGGTCGAGGGGAGGATGGTCGGCCTCGTCTCGCAGGGGGACATCACCCGCTGGCTCGTCGAGGCGCATCAGGCCCAGGCGCAGCAGCTGATGGACTACATCACGGGCGGGATCTGACCGCCGCCCGCACCGGTCGCCGGCCCTTCGCGAGGCCGCTCAGCCCGCGACGCGCACGCACGGCAGCAGCGCGGCGTCGACCATGCCGTGGATGATCTTCTTGTCGGGGGGGCAGAACGTCGCGAGGGCCCCGCAGAGGCGGGCCTCGCCGCCGCTCACGAAATAGTAGGGGCAGAGTCGCAGGCGCCCTTGCGCGTCCTCGACCACCGATCCGGTCGCGGTGTAGAGCGGGTGTTTCAAGCGCATCGGTTTCCGATACTCCTGAAGCACGTGGAGGTGCGTCGCGCTCCCGCGGAGCGCATCGTCGATCCCGCGCTGCCACTCCTCGCGCGAACAGTCGCTCCCGAGCAACACCCCGCGGGCGCCCCACGCGGTCTCGTGAAATCCCGAGATCTTCAGGATGAGCTCGCGCTCCCGCTGCGAGGCGCCGGCGAGGTCGCGCCAGTGGTTCATCGGCCGGCCGCCGACGGAGGGACCGTCGAGCACCGCGCTGGGAGGCAGCGGCGCGGGATCGACCACCCACGAACGCGGAATCACCCGCTCGAGCGTGGCGCGCGCGTCGCGACCGAGGTTCTCCGCCCAGAAGTCGCGGAGCAGGTGGTGGTGGAAAAGCGCGAAGCCGAGCTTTTCCTCCAGGAACGGCCGGTAATGCGGGGTGATCACGAGCTCGCCCGCCTCCCACGCCTCCAGCATGAAGGCACTCGAGGCGACGTTCTCCAGATCGAACAACTCGAAGAACCGGTAGACCACGTCGACGCGCTCCGGTGATCCGTCGACGTCGTAGTGCAGCACTCCGCCGAGCGGGAAGAGGTCCTCCGGGGCCATGCAGAAGACCCGCCGCCCCAACCGCTGCAACTCCGCCGCGAGCCATTCCATCTCCGGACGGTAGGTGGCGGCTTCGGCGCTCACCACGAGCGCCACGAAGGGCTCGCGGTCGCCGGCCCACCCCGCGGTCACGGCCTCGTGGAAACCCGTCAACATGCGATCGCCCGATCCGAGGATCGCGCCCGGCGGCGCGGCCGTCGCGTAGAGCCGCTCGAGAAACGCCGTCAGCCCGATCCCGCCGGGCACCGAATCGAGCTCGGTCAAGGCGAAGCCGGATTCGGTGAGCAACAGGTCGGGCCGGATCACCGGCGGCAGCGCCCCGCGCAACCGGGCGGAGCGCTGGAGCTCGACGAGCCGCGCCGGTTTCCCCCGGTCGAGGTATTCGGCGACCCAGGGGGCGAGCAGCGGGCGGTTGCGCAGGAGGTTCTTCCCGAGCGCGCTGCGGAGGTAGAGCGTCTCCAACGCCAGGTGGAACTCGAGGCAGGCGCGCCCGATCCGCTCGAGCTCCCCGACCTGATCCTCGGTGAGCGGCCACGCCTGCGGGGAGAGCCGCCAGGTCTTGTCCTCGAAGAGCGGCTGCTCCCCGAGCGCGCTCCGGATGCGTGCGTGTTCCAACATCGATGAGACGGAGGACAAGAGGCCGTTCGCACGCCGGGTCAAAGCCCGCGCGGAAAAACCCGCCGCGGGCCGCGCGGCGCTACTCGTCGTCGACGCGGATCTCCTTGTTGCGCTGGCGGGGGCTGCCCGCGCGCAGCCAGCCGTGGATGAAACGGTCGAGATCGCCGTCCATCACGTTCTGGATGTTGCCCGTCTCCACACCGGTGCGGAGGTCCTTCACCATCTGGTAGGGCTGGAAGACGTAGCTGCGGATCTGGTTGCCCCACCCGATCTCGCCCTTCTCGCCGTAGTACTTCTCCTGTTCGGAGCGCTTCTCGTCCTCCCGCTTCTCGTAGAGACGCGCCATGAGCATCTTGAGCGCGGCCTGTTTGTTCTTGGCCTGCGAACGCTCGTTCTGACAGGCGGCGACGATCCCCGTGGGCAGGTGGGTGATGCGCACGGCGGTGTCGTTCTTCTGGGTGTGCTGACCGCCCTTGCCGGAGGAGCGGAAGGTGTCGATGCGGAGCTCCTCGTCCGTGACCTCGATGTCGACGTCGTCCTCCAGCTCGGGCACGACGTCGATCGCACAGAAGGAGGTGTGCCGGCGTTTGTTGGCGTCGAACGGGCTGATCCGGACGAGACGGTGCACGCCGCGCTCGGCCTTGGCGAAACCGAAGGCGTTCGGTCCCTTGAGCAGGATCGTCGCGCGGGTGATCCCGGCCTCGTCGCCCGGTTGCGCCTCCTGCACCTCGACCTCGAAGCCGCTGCGCTCGCTCCAGCGCGTGTACATCCGCAACAACATGTCGGCCCAGTCGCAGGACTCCGTGCCGCCGGCGCCCGCGTGGATGCTCAGGAAGGCGTTGCACCGGTCCATCTCGCCGCTCAGGAAGCTGGCGATCTCGAGCTGCTCGAGCTCGGCGCGCAGCGCCGCGACGGAGGCGGCGAACTCGACGGCCTCGGGTGCGCCCGCCTCCACACCGTCCTCGTCGAGGAGACCGGCCATGACCTCCGCGTCCTCCATCTTGCGCGAGAAGGCGACGATCGAGCCCACGGTCCGCTTGAGGGCGTTGGCCTGGGCGATGACGCCGCGGGCCTTGTTGGGATCGTTCCAGAAACCCTCCGTCGCCATCGACGCGTCGAGCGCGTCGATCTCGTGGCGTTTGCGATCGACGTTAAAGAAACCTCCACAACTGGCCGGCGCGCTTCTTGATTTCGTCGATCTGGGAACGGACTTCGGGAGCGATCATGGCGGAAAACCGCCCAAGTAACGGCCGGAAATCGCTCCGGGCAAGGATCGATTGCCCCGCGCGGGGAGCCGGTCAGAAGTCGCGGAGCGTGCCGTTGCGCTTCTCTTCGAGGAACGACGCGTAGGTGCGCCGGATCCCCTCCTCGAGACCGATCCGGGACTTCCAGCCCAGGGCGGTGAGCCGGGAGACGTCCATCAGCTTGCGGGGCGTGCCGTCGGGCTTGGATGCATCCCACGCGATCTCCCCCTCGAAACCGACCACGCGGCGCACCGTCTCGGCGAATTCGCGGATCGAGACGTCCTCCCCGGTGCCGACGTTGATCCAATCAGGCGGGTCGTCGCGCTGGAGGAGGAAGAAGATCGCGTCGGCAAGGTCGTCGACGTGGAGGAACTCGCGCTTCGCCGCCCCGGTGCCCCAGACCTCGACCGAGGCCCGGCCCTGCTCCTTCGCTTCGTGGAACTTGCGGATGAACGCGGCGAAGACGTGGGAGTTCTTCAGGTGGTAGTTGTCTCCCGGGCCATAGAGGTTGGTCGGCATCGCCGAGTGGAAGAGCACTCCGTATTGCCGGCGGTAGTACTGGCAGAGCTTCAGGCCGGCGATCTTGGCGAGGGCGTAGGCCTCGTTGGTCGGCTCGAGCGGGCTGGTCAGCAGGCTGTCCTCCGCCATCGGCTGGGGCGCGTGCTTCGGATAGATGCAGGAGCTCCCGAGAAAGAGCAGGCGACCGACCCCGGATTCGCGGGCGGCCTCGATCGAGTTGACCGCGACCTGGAGGTTGTCGCGGATGAAGTCCGCCGGGTAGGTGTTGTTGGCGAGGATGCCGCCGACCTTGGCCGCGGCGACGAACACGACCTCGGGCCGATGCTCTTGAAACCACGCATGCGTCTGCGCCTGATTCGTCAGATCGAGCTCGGCCCGCGAGGGCAGGAGCAGCCCGCCGAACCCGGCGGAGCGGAGCCGGCGGACGAAGGCCGAGCCGACCATTCCGCGGTGGCCGGCCACGAGGACGCGTGCGTCTGATCTCATCGAAGGTAGGTCGGGCTGTGGAAGGGAGTCTTGATGGCGGCGACCGCCTTCTCGTGTTCGGCGAGTTGCAGATCGTGATCAACCATGATCCGCACCAGTTCCTCGAAACGCACCTTGGGTTCCCAACCGAGCTGCTTTTTCGCCTTCGCGGGATCGCCGATCAGGAGATCGACCTCGGCCGGACGCTCGTAGCGCGCGTCGTAGTCCACGTACTTCTCCCAATCGAGCCCGACGCGCTGGAACGCCACCTGGCAGAACTCCTTCACCGTGTGGGTCTCGTTGGTCGCGACCACGTAGTCGTCGGGTTTGTCCTGCTGGAGCATCAGCCACATCATCTCGACGTACTCCCTGGCGTAGCCCCAGTCGCGCTCGGCATCGAGGTTGCCGAGGAAGAGTTTCTCCTGGAGGCCGACCTTGATGCGGCCGACCGCGCGGGTGATCTTGCGGGTGACGAACGTCTCGCCCCGGCGCTCGCTCTCGTGGTTGAAGAGGATGCCGTTGCTCGCGTGGAGGTTGTAGGACTCCCGGTAGTTCACGGTCAGCCAGTAGGCGAACATCTTCGCGCAGCCGTAGGGCGAGCGCGGCCAGAACGGCGTCGTCTCCGTCTGCGGCACCTCCTGCACCTTGCCGAACATCTCCGACGACGAGGCCTGGTAGAACCGCACCTTCTTGACCAGGCCCGCCTCGCGCACCGCCTCGAGGATCCGGACGGCGCCCATCCCGGTGACGTCGCCCGTGTATTCGGGCACGTCGAACGAGACCCGCACGTGGCTCTGTGCGCCGAGGTTGTAGATCTCGTCGGGCTGGAGCTCGTAGAGGAGCTTCACCATCGCCACGGAATCCGCGAGGTCGCCGTAGTGCAGGAACAGGCGCACGCCGTTCACATGCGGGTCGCGGTAGAGGTGATCGATGCGATCGGTGTTGAACGTCGAGGCCCGGCGGATGATCCCGTGGACTTCGTAACCTTTGGAGAGCAACAGTTCCGCGAGGTAGGAACCGTCCTGGCCGGTGATTCCGGTGATGAGGGCGCGTTTCATGAGTGGAGTGATGGTGGCAGGTTTTCCCTACGGCTGTCGACGGCCCCTTCCTTAGCGTCGTCCGTGGGATACACCCCGGAACGGCCCCGGGGTGTCCACCCCATGCTTGCCCGACCGGCGGATGCCGTGTCTGGTTCCCTTCCGTCGCCCCGGCATGAAGTCCTCCCGCATCCACCACATCCTCCTCGCCCTCGGCTGGGCCGCCGGCCTGACGGTCGCCGGGGCCTGCCTCGGAGCGGTCGTGTATCCGCTTTTTGGAGCACTCGCGGGCAATCCCCGCCCCGCCGCCTCGCTCGCCTGGCACGGGGCCCGCGACCTGGGTTTCCTCACCTTCATCTGGGCCCCCGGCATCGGAATCGTGGTCGCGTTTCACCGCGCCTGGTCGCGTCGACGCGCCGCCGGGAGCGCCCCTCGCGCCGACGGCTGAGCCGGGGACGCTCAGCCCGAGGAACCCACCGCCGGTGGCGGGCCGCCGGGACCGGATCGCTCGAATGCGAAATCCGGCTCGCGCTGCTCCCGCGCGATCACGGCGCAGTGCCGCACGATGCGCTCGAGCGCCACGACGAAGTCGGCGAACGCGAGCACGAGCTCGGGCGGCACCTCGTTGCGCGCCAGCCGGTCGTTGACCCCGGTGCGCACGGGATTCACCTCGCGGTTGAACTGGTTGCGCGCCTCCAGGACCTCCCACGAGACCTCGTCGAAATCCGCCCGGTCGGGATCGAGCGCGAGCACGAGTTTCGCGACGACCCGCTCGGCGCAACCGGCCAGGGCGAACACCTCGCCCGCCGTGCGGTCGTCGAGGTTCGCGAGGATGCGCGCGCCGTTGTTGCGCACGATCCAGCCGAGGTTGTCGACGTGGTCCCCCACCCGCTCGAGCTCGTCGACGCAGCGGGTGAGCGCTCGCGCGAGGACGGCCTGCCTGTGCGAAAGGGCGCCGGCGGCGAGCCGGCGCACGTAGGCGCGGACGCTCCGCTTGATCTCGTCGATCGAGAGCTCGTTGCGCCGCACCCGCAGCAACCGCCTCGTCTCGCCGTCCGCACAGGTGCGGTTGACCCGTTCGAAACTCTCCCGGCAAAGCGCCGCACAGCGCCCCAGCTCGCGCAGCACCGCTGCGAGCGCGTGCTCCGGTGAGGCGAGGAGACGCGGGTCGAGGTGACTGCCCGGAGGCTCGGGCTCGCGGGAGCGCACCAGCCGGCGCAGCAGCGCGGCGAAGGCGCGGCGGAACGGCAGCATCAACAACGCCGCAAGCACCATCACCGCGGTGTGCGCGTTCGCCGTCTGGTGGACGAGGTCCGACGACGTGCCCTGCAACCACGGGACGAGAAGCGGCGCGGTCCCCACCCCGAGGGCGGCGTTGAAGAGGTTGAACCCGGTGTTGGCGAAGGCCGCCCGTCGCGCCTCCGGCGAGGCGCCGATCGAGGCGAGGACCGCGGTGATCGTCGTGCCGACATGCGCGCCGAGCACGATCGGATAGGTCTGCCAGAGCGAGCCGAGGGCGCCCGACTGCGCGAGCACGAAGGTCATCCCGATCACGGCCCCGCTGCTTTGGAGCACGGCGGTGAGGACGGCGGCAAGGACGACGCCCGTGACGAGCCCGTGGGTCGTCGCTCCATCGATCCCGGAGAGGACGGTGGCGACCTCCGACCGGTACGGCACGAGCGCCTCGCCGCTCAGCTTCATTCCGAGGAAGAGAAGCCCCATCCCGAGGACCGCCCGGCCGATCGTCTTCCAACGCCCCTCCCCGATGGCGAGGTGCATGACCCCGCCGATTCCGACGGCCGCGAGCGCGTAGTCGGTCGGGCGCAGGGAGATCAACTGCATCGAGAGCGTCGTTCCGACGTTGGCCCCGAGGATCACGGGGATCGCCCCCGCGAGCGGGAGCAGGCCCGCGTGGACGAACCCCACGGTCATCACCGTCGCGGCGCTGCTCTGGGCGAGCGTGCCGGTGGCCGAACCGAGAAGGAATCCGCGCCCGGGAGAACCCGTCGCGGCCGCCAGCCAGCTTCGCAGGCGGTCGCCGGCCGCCTCGCGCAGCGCCGACGAAAGCCACTGCATGCCCAAGAGGAAGAGCAGCACGCCCCCGCCGATTTCGGTGACGACAAGGAAGGTGTTCATCCCGCGACTCGCCCCCGGTGGCGGCGCGATCCACACGGACCACGTCCATCAGGTGCCGCGGTCAAGTCGGGCGCGGGACCCGACGGCGGTCAACGCCGATCGAGCGCGCGCGACTCAGCGGAAGCCGGGCAGCCAGCGCTTCTCGGCCTTGAACATCTCGAGCGTCATCGCGCGGATCTGCGCGGGGGTGCAGACGGCCGCGGTGAGCGGATCGAGCATCAGGGCATGGACCGCCTTCTCGATGCTGCGATCGATCGCGGCCTGGGCCCCGAGGTCGAAGACCGCCATGTTGCTCGAGCAAAGGCCGGCCATCTGCGCGGGCAGCGCGCCGTAGCGGGTGGGCTGCACGCCGTTCTGATCGACGAGACACGCCACCTCGACGCAACCGTCGGCGGGCAGGTTGGTGATGAGCTGCCCGGCGCCGCCGTGGTTGTTCATCACGTTGCCGTGAATCCGGATCGGGCGGTCCTTCTCGATCGCCTCGATGATCCACGAGGCGTATTCCCACGAGCGCGGCCAGCCGAGGGGCTCGCGACCGGCGAGCATCGCGAGGCGCGACTCATCTTGAGCCTCGCGCCAGCGCGGCCAGTTGGTCGCATAGAAACGCGAGCCGCCCTCGTAGGCGAGGCGGAGCAGTTTGCGGCCTTCCTCGCTCTTTCGATAGAAGGGCAGGTACTCGGAGAGGTGGCCCGAACTCTCCGTGATGAATGCGCCGAAGTGCACGCACATGTCCTTGCGGATGAGTTCGGACTGCTTGTAGCGGACCTCGGCCTGCACGCCGTGGCTGTGCTCGCGGTCGTCGGAGAGGGCGAGACCGGCTTCGGCCTCGGCGATCCCCGCGGCGACGTCGGCGGCGAACTGGCGGTGGAGGCGGTCCTTGTAGAGATCACGGCCGCGGTGTTCGAGCCGGGTGAACCACGCGAGGTGGTTGATCCCCGCGCACTCCCATTCCATTTCCTCGAGCGGGACCCCGGCGAGCCGCGCGAGGAGGCTGCTCGTGCCCTGCACGCTGTGGCAGAGCCCGACGACGTGCATCGAGGACGTGCGGCCCGCGGCGAGGCACATCATGCCCATGGGGTTGGTGTAGTTGAGGACCAGCGCGCCCGGGCAGAGGCGCTCGCAATCGCGCAGGATGTCGAGCCAGACGGGGATCGTGCGGAGCGCCTTGAACAGGCCGCCCGGTCCGATCGTGTCGCCGATGCACTGGTCGACGCCGTACTTCAGCGGGATGTCGTTGTCGTGGACGACGCACTCCAGCCCGCTCACCTCGATGCTGTTCACGACGTAGTCGGCGCCCGCCAGCACCGTGCGCCGGTCCGTCGAAGCCACGACCTTCCAGTTCGAGAGCTTGTGCGCGGCGAGGAGGCGCCGCACGAGACGCGCGCTCAAGGCGAGCCGCTTCGCATCGATGTCGACGAGGCCGATCGTGCCGCCGGCGTTCCCGGGGATGAGCACGAGGTCGTTGACCAACCGCGGCGCGAAGAAGCTGCCCGCGCCGAGGAAGCAGAGCTTGAGCGGTCGATCGATCGCGCCGGGCAGGCCGGCGCTGGCGGCGTTTTCGGTGTGGGCGGCGTGGCCGCGGGGACTCGATTTCTTTCGGGAGCTCATGAAACCGCCGACGCCAGCCGCTAAGTTTTCTGAAAGCAACCCTCTAAACGGACGACGCCCCCGGCGAATCGCACCGGTCAGGCGGATTCGAGGATCAGGTTCGCGTACGGAATCGTGTCGCCGGTGCGCACGAGGCCGATCGCGGCAGGCACGCGGCGCTTGAAGACGGCGTGCGGCTCCCGCAGCACCTCGAGGCCCGAGAGCGCCTCGGAGAAACTTCGCCGGATCGCGACCGGATTTTCCCGCACGAACTCGCGGGCCGCGAACACCCTTCCGAAGACGAAGTTCGGCCGGATCGCCCCGAGGACCTGGAGGACCGTCGGCACGTCGTCGACCAGGGCGAGATCCACGGTCTCGACGCCGGGCCAGGAGGGGAATCCACGATCGGCGATCACGAGGGTGTTGGTGTGCCGCACCCGCGCGAGCAGCGAAAGCAGGTGGGGATTGAGGATGCCTTGGCGCAACATCGGAGAAACCCCTCCGCTTTGCGCGACGGCGGCGCAACGGTCAATCCGGCTTCGTCGCCGGCTCGCGCCCGTTCGGAAACCGGGTTTGCCCTCCGCGCTCGACCGCCCACCATTCCCGCCGCCCCTCGAGACCCGTCCCAAAGCGCACCCATGAACGACACCGCCCGCGAGAACGACATCCCCTCCCTGTTGGCGAGCTGCCGACACCTCGGCCCCCGCGAAGCCGCCGAACTGCTCGGCGACCGCCCACCCGCGATCTCGGCGAAGGTCCTTCAGGGCCTGCTTCCCACCGAAGCACGGATGATCCTCGATGCATTCGTTCCGGAGAAGCGGCGCCGGATCCTGCTCGAGGCCACGCCGGAGCAGGTGCGGCAATGGGAGATCGACAACCAGTATCCCGAGGGTTCCGTGGGCCGCCTGATGGAGCCCCCCGTGGCGGTCTTCCGCCCCGACCAGACGATCGGCGACGCGGTCGAATCGCTGCGCGAGATCGTGAAGCGCGCCTTCATCACCTACGGGTTCATCACCTCCGGCGACGGCCGGCTGGTCGGCGTGATCACGATGCGCGACCTGCTCTTCTCCGATCACGGAACGACACTGGAGACGGTGATGCTCAAGAACGTCTTCGCGCTCCGGGCGACGACCCCGCTTCTCGACGCGATGAAGCAGACGCTCGACCGTCACTATCCGGTGTATCCGGTCGTCAACGACGCCGGCGTGCTCGTGGGCCTGGTGCGCGGCCAGCACATGTTCGAGCAGCAGGCGATCGAGCTGAGCGCGCAGGCCGGAAGCATGGTCGGTGTCGAAAAGGAGGAACGCCTCACGACCCCGTGGAAACGGAGCCTGATCTTCCGGCACCCGTGGCTGCAGTTGAACCTGCTCACCGCCTTCATCGCCGCCGCCGTGGTCGGGATCTTCGAAGGCACGCTCGAGCAGATCGTCCTGCTCGCCGTCTTCCTGCCCGTCCTCGCCGGACAATCCGGCAACACCGGCTGCCAGGCGCTCGCGGTGACGCTGCGCGGAATGACGCTCGGCGAGCTCAAACCCGGCGGCACGCTCCAGGCGGTGACGAAGGAGGCGCTCCTCGGCTTCTTCAACGGCCTGCTCGTGGGAATCACGGCCGGCGGCGGCATGTTCGTCTACGCCCACCTTCAAGACAGTCCCCAGGCGCTGTCCCTCGCGACCGTGACGTGTCTCGCGATGATCGTCGCCTGCGTCGTCAGCGGCGTCTCCGGGGTGCTCGTGCCCACGACGCTCAAGCGCCTCGGGGCCGACCCCGCCACGGCTTCCAGCATCTTCCTGACGACCGCGACGGACGTCGTGAGCATGGGCGCATTCCTTGGGCTGGCGACGTGGATCCTACTGTGATGGGCGGACCGGATCGGGGATTCCCTGAGTAGTTTCCCCAACACGTTTTCCACCAACATCATGCCGACCAGAAAGAGGTCGGCACCGACTCGTCCGGACAGGTGCTTCACTTGACCAGGAGGTCGAGTGGACCGATGGAGGACGCGTCGGGGGAAAGCCAACCCCGGCACGGGCGACTCTCCCGAGCCGTCCGGTCAGAACAGCCGAACTCCACGAAGTCGCCGACGGGCGGCTTCCGCCGAGGGAGGCACCATAACAACGGAGGGGTTCAACATGTCAGACCTGTCCCTCTGGATCGCTTGGGCCACGGTGGCCGTCCTCGTCCTCTTGACGGTGGGCGACTTCCGCCGGTCCAAGTCGATCCGCTAAAGCAGAAAAAAAACGCCGGCCCGGGGGGAGACCTCCGGGCCGGTCTTCATTTCGGCGGTCGTGTTTTCGCGGTCCTGCGGGACCCGGTCGCCGCCGCGCCCGCCTTCGCCGGCCGCCGACGGACCCGAACCGACTCCGCCGAACGGCGGAGCACGTAGATCGTGTAATCGGTCTTCCGGGTGAAGGGATGGACCCGCGCGGGGACGGCCGAGAAGGAGAACCCGGCCTCGACGAGCCGTCGCTCGAAGGACGCCTCACGCTCGGCCGACCAGACCGTGGCGCGCCCGCCGGGCTTGAGCGCCCGTTGGATCAGGCCGAGTCCGTCGCTCGCATAGACCCGGGAGTTCTTCGCCTGGACGAGAGCGACCGGTCCGTTGTCGATGTCGAGCACGAGCGCGTCGTAGGTCCCGACCGCGGAGCGCTCGAGCAGATCGAACACGTCCCCGCTCCACACGCTGACGCGCGGGTCGGAGAGCAGCGCACCATTGAGCGGTCGCAGGATCGTGCGATTCCACGCGATGATCTCGGGCACCAGCTCCGCGAGGTCGATGCGCGCGCCCGCCCCCACCCGGCAGAGCACGCTCCGCAGCGTGAAACCGAGCCCGAGCCCGCCGATCAGGATCCGGGGTGCATCCAGAGATCGGATACACTCCACCGCGCATCCACCGAGCTGCGACTCCGAAGCGCTCGCCAGCGAATGCATCATCGGTTCTCCCTCCAGTGAGATCGAGAAGCCCGACTCCTCGCCTTCCAAGGTCATGCGGCGCCCGTCGGGCGTCGTGGTTTCGGCGAGGATGCGAGGAGTGCCCATGCGTTCGGTCGGCTTCAGAACGACGGACCGATCGTCCCGGAGCGCAACCCGCTTTCGTCCGCACCGAGACTCCACGGATGGCAACAACATGGCGCTCAGCGGCATGCAACTTCCACGCCTCCCGCCGTCCTGGCGCGATCTACGGCGAAGTACTCAAAGCGCCCCTAGAGGACTGCCGGATCACCTGATGGAGCCCCTTCCGGGGGGGATGGGGGGCGGGTCAGTTCCCTCCCGATGGGAGCATTCCCCCACACCTGCTAGGCTCCCTTCCCGAGAAAAGACGTCCGCACGCCGTGCTGCCCTCACGATGGTCGGACTCGAAACACCAGCATCCACCCAAACAACATGTCACGGTCCAAAATTCTCCTCGTCCTGACGCTCCTCCTGGGCCTCACCGCGCACCGCGCTGCGGCGGTCGAGCTCACAAATCTCGTCCACACCTACGACGGCACGCCCAAGGCCGCCACCGTCACCGGCGGCACCGCGACCTCGGTGACCTACCAAGGCACCTCCGGCACGACCTACGGACCGTCGACCAACCCGCCGACCAATGCCGGCAACTACATCGTCACCGCGATCGCCGCCCCGGGCTCGGGTTCGAACGACACCGAGTTGATGGTGATCAACAAGGCCAACCAGACGATCACCTTCAATCCCATCGGCGACACGACCTTCAACGTCGGCTCGGTCGCCCTCAACGCCTCCACGACCTCGGGGCTGGCGATCGTCTTCAACGTCATCTCTGGTCCGGTTTCCCTCAGCGGAAACAGCGCGAACTTCACCGGCGTCGGGGCCGTGACGATCCGGGCCTCCCAGGGCGGCAACACCAATTACAACGCCGCCACGCCCAAGGACGTCTCCTTCACGATCAACAAGGCCCCCGCGACCATCACCCTCGCCGGCTTGACCCAAACGTTCGACAACACCCCCCGCGTCGTCACCGCGACGACCAGTCCCTCCGGCAAGGCCGTCACGATCACCTACAACGGCGGCGCCACCGCCCCGACCAACGCCGGCAGCTACGCGATCGTCGCCACGATCAACGACAGCCTCTACCAGGGTACGGCCAACGCCACCCTCACGGTCAACAAGGCCAACGCGACGATCACGTTCGACGCCGCCACCCTCGCCCAGGGCTTCAACAACACGCCGCGCGTCGTCACCGCGACCACCACGCCCACCGGCCTGCCGCTCACGATCACCTACAACGGTGGCGCCACCGCCCCGACCGCCGTCGGCAGCTATGCCGTCGTCGCCACGGTCAACGCCCCGAACCACCAGGGCACGAACAACGCCACCCTCGTCGTCTCCTCCGGCACCCAGACGATCACCTTCCCCCAGCCCGCGAGCGTCCAGGCCGACATCCGCTTCATCCCCGTGGCCGCGACCGCCAGCTCCGGACTTCCCATCACCTACACGGTCGTCAGCGGACCCGCCACGATCGTGAGCAACAAGGTCAAGCCCACCGGCGCGGGCTCGGTCGTCATCCGCGCCTCCCAGCCCGGCAACGCCAGCATCGCCGCGGCCGCCCCGGTCGAGCGCACGGTCTCCGTCACCCCCAAGACGACCATCCGCATCATTCCGGTCGGCGACTCGATCACCCAGGGCGGCGGCGGCCTCGCCAGCTACCGCGAACCGCTGATCCGCATCCTGCGGGGCCAGACCATCCTCTTCGCCAACACCGCGCAGAACGTCTACGACACCGACTTCATGGGGAGCCTCTCCTCGACCCTCAACACGCCCCTCAACAGCGAGTTTCCCAACAGCCTCGCCCTCGATCCCGAGCACGAGGGCCACTCCGGCTGGACCACGGACCAGCTCCTGAACGGCAACCCGGGGGCCATTCCGGAATCGGGATCGGGCAAACTCTCCGATTGGATCGCCGGTTACACCCACACCCCCGACATCGTCCTGCTCCACACCGGCAACAACGACGTCGTCTTCAATCGCAACGACCCGGATTTCGCCGCGGACACCCGGGCCCAGATCGGGGCCGTCATCGACGCCTACAAGGCGGAGTTCCCCAACCTCACCATCTTCCTCGCCAAGATCATCGCGCCCCGCCGCTTCAACGGCCCGACCAGCCTCGAAGAGCAGGCGGGCGTGGCCGCGGTCAACGCCACCATCGACGCCCTCGCCGCCCAGAAGAACGCGGCCGCGGGATCCGACTTCGTCTACGTCGTCGACCAGAACTCGAGCTTCAAGGCCGAGACGATGACCGAGGATGGAATCCACCCGAACACCTCCGGCGCCGAGACCATGGCCGCGATCTGGTTCATCTCCATGCGCTGGAGGCTCGAAGGCTCGGCTCCGCCCTCGCCGGTCGATCCTCCGCAGAAACGCATCCTCATGCTGGGCGACGAGATCACCCAGGGCGGCTTCGGTTCCGCGAGTTACCGCGATCCGCTCATCCGCCTCCTTCGCGGTGAAAACATCGGCGGCGCCAATCCGACCAACCAGATCTTCGACTTCGAAACGATCGGCACCCTCAACTTCACCTACGACTACAACCCCTACAACGACGATCTTCCCGAGAGTCTGGGCTTCATGCCGCGCCACGAAGGCCACGCCACGTGGACGATCGGCGACGTGCTCAACGGAAGGGCCCAGCCGTTTCTCGTGACCGGCGCCGGGAGCCTCCCCGACTGGGTCCAGGGCTACAAGCCCGACATCGTCCTCCTCCACCTCGGGTCGAACGACGCCCGCAACGCGAACAGCAGTCCCACCTTCCTTGCGGACACGCGCAACCGGCTGAGCACGCTCATCAATGTCCTCCGCGCCGACAACCCGTCCGTCATCATCTACCTCGCGAAACTGATCCCCGGCGGCTGGGTCCCCGGCCCGTTCGGCGAGGCCTGGGAAGCCTCCACGAACGGCATCAACAATTTCATGGTCGACCTCGCTGCGGAAAAGAACGCCCCGCACGCCACGCCCTTCGTCTTCGTGGTCGACATGCCCACCGGCTTCGACAGGCAGGCGATGCTCCTGACGGATCTGCAAACCAACGATGCAGGGAGCCGGTTCATGGCCCTGAAGTGGTATGATGCGATCAAGCCGTTCCTCTCCGGCGGCTCGCTCACGCCGAGCATCACCAGCGCCCTCACCGCCAACGGCGTCGTCGGCACCCCCTTCAGCTACCAGATCCTCGCCAGCGGTGCGGCCTCTTCCTACAGCGCCGCTCCCCTGCCCGCCGGTCTCACCATCAATCCGGCCACCGGCCTCATCTCGGGTACGCCGACCGTGAACACCGTCGCCAACGTGACGATCGGCGCCACCAACGCCGCCGGCACCTCCACCAAGACGCTCCAGGTCACGATCGGCTCGCCACAGACGATCACGTTTGCGCAGCCGCCCGACACTTCCTTCGGAGCCGGCACGCTCGGCCTCACCGCCACCGCGACCTCCGGCCTCCCGGTGACGTTCTCCGTCGTCAGCGGCCCCGCCACGATCAGCGGCAACCTGCTCACATTCACCGGCGCGGGGGCGCTCACGGTTCGCGCCTCCCAGGCGGGCAACGCGAACTTCATCGCCGCACCCAATGTCGACCGGACGTTCAACGTCACCAAGGCCCCCGCGACCGTCACCCTCCTGGGCCTCAGCCAGGCCTTCGACGGTTCGCCCAAGGCCGTGACCGCGTCGACGACCCCCGGCGGCCTCAACGTCACCGTGACCTACGCCGGCGCCGCCACGCCTCCGACCAACGCCGGCACCTACGCCGTCGTCGCGACGGTCGACGACCCGAACTACGCCGGCTCCGCCAACGGCTCGCTGGTCATCGCCAAGGCCACGCAGATCATCGCCTTCGACCCGCTCCCGGAGACGACCTTCGGGGCGCCGCCGATCACGCTCAGCGCCCTCGCCAGCTCCGGCCTGCCGGTGTCGTTCTCGGTCGTCAGCGGCCCGGCCACCATCGCCGGCAACACGGTCACCACAACGGGTGGCGGCCTCGTCGTCGTCCAGGCCTCGCAGGCCGGCAACGCCAACTTCGCCCCCGCCGGCAACGTCAACCGCAACCTCGTCGTCGCCAAGGCGGCCGCCACGGTGACCCTGGGCAACCTCTCGTTCACCTTCGACGGTTCGCCCAAGAGCGCGACGGCCACGACCGTCCCGGTCGGCCAGCCCGTCGAGTTCACCTACGATGGCAGCCCGACCCCGCCGACCTCCGGCGGCGCCTACGCGGTGGTCGCCACGATCAACAGCCCGAACTTCGCCGGCTCCGCCAGCGGGACGATGACCATCGCCAAGGTCGGGCAGACGATCGACTTCGGCGTGCTCTCCGACGTCTCGCTCGATGACAAGACGGTCACGCTGGTCGCCACCGCCACCTCCGGGCTGCCTGTGCAGTTCACTGTCGTCAGCGGCAACGCCACCGTCGCCGGCAACCTGCTCACGCTCACCGGAGCCGGGCCGATCACGGTGCGCGCCTCGCAGCCGGGCAACTCGAACTACAACGCCGCGCCCAACATCCAGCGGATCTTCTCGGTCGCCAAGGGTTCGCAGACGATCACGTTCCCGCAGCCGGCGAACGTCACGCTCGACCTGGGCACGGTCGCGCTGAGCGCCACCTCGAACTCCGGACTCGCGGTCACCTACACGATCCTCAGCGGCCCGGCCACGGTGGCTGGAAACACGGTCACCCTGAGCGGCACCGGCACGGTCTCGGTCCGCGCCGCCCAGAACGGCGACGCCAACTACAACCCCGCCGCCTCGGTCGACCGCTCGTTCACGGTCACCCAGGCCAACGCCACGGTGCAGTTGTCCAACCTGAGCCAGACGTTCAACGGCAGCCCGCGCGCGATCACGACCACGACGAATCCGGCCGGGCTCACCGTGCAGGTGACCTACAACGGCTCCACCACGGCCCCGACCAACGCCGGCTCCTACAACGTCGTCGCCTCGATCACCTCCAGCGGCTTCGCGGGCAGCACCACCGGCACGCTCGTGGTCGCCAAGGGCACGGCGACGGTGACGCTGAGCGGTCTCGTCCAGCCCTTCGACGGTTCGCCGAAGCCCGTCACGGCCACGACGACGCCCGCCGGCCTCACGGTCAACCTGACCTACGATGGCAGCCCGACCGCCCCGAGCGCCCGCGGAAGCTACGCGGTCGCCGCGACGGTCAACGACACCAACTACACCGGCTCGGCCAACGGCACGCTGGTGATCGGGACCGATTCGCGCCTCGTCAACATCGCCGCCCGCGCCCAGGTCGGCACCGGCAACGACCTCCTCATCCCCGGATTCGTGATCTCGGGCACGGGCACGAAGCGCGTGCTCGTCCGCGCGGTCGGCCCGACGCTGGCCACGCCGCAGTTCGGCGTCCAGGGCGCTCTCGGGGCCACCTCGATGCGCCTGTTCCAGGGCTCGACCCTCATCGGCCAGAACACCGGTTGGGGCACCGCCGCCAACGCCGCCTCGATCGCTTCGACCGCCGCCACGGTGGGCGGCTTCGCGCTCCCCGTCGGCAGCGCCGACAGCGCGATGCTCGTCGACCTCGCCCCGGGCGGGTACACGGTGGTCGTCTCGGGCGTGAACAACACGACGGGCGTCGCGCTCGTCGAGGTCTACGACGCCGATGCCACCGGCTCCACGGCGCGACTCGTCAACATCGCCGCCCGCGCCCAGATCGGCACCGGCAACGACATCCTCATCCCGGGCTACGTGGTCGGCGGCCAGGGTCCGCGCCGCCTACTCATCCGCGGCATCGGCCCGTCGCTCGCTCCCTTCACCGGCAGCTCGGACGGACTACTCGTCAACCCGGCGCTCGTGGTGAAGTCGGGCGGCACGACGATCGCCGAGAACGACGATTGGGGCGCCGCCGCCAACGCCGCCGAGATCGCCGTGGTCACGGCCGACATCGGGGCCTTCGAGCTCCCGGCCGGTTCGAAGGACGCCGTGGTCCTCATCACCGTGAACCCCGGTCCCTACACGGTCCAGATGTCCGGCGTCGGCAACACGACCGGCGTCGGCCTGGTCGAGATCTACGAGATCACCGACTGATCCGTATCGGGTTTCTTGTGACGGGGCCGTTCCCACGGGGGCGGCCCCGTTTTTCGTTTCAACGACCGCCCGCGGGCAGCATCCGCCCCAGCCGCGAGAGGAAGCCTCCCTGGCGTCGCTCCGCCACCGGGACGGATTCGCCGCAATGGCAGCGGTTCCGCCCGGCCTGTTTCGCGGCGTAGAGGCGCTGATCCGCGATCGCGATCAAGGCCGCGGGGCTCGTGCCCGCTCCGACCTTCGCGCCGGCGACGCCGACGCTCATGGTGATGCGCAGGGCCGCGCCCTCGACCTGGATGGTCTTCGCTTCGAGAGCGGCGCGCGTCTGCTCGGCCAGGGCGGCCGCAGCCTCCGGCGCGCAGGCCGGCGCGATCACCGCGAACTCCTCCCCGCCATGGCGGAAGGCCGTGCCGCGCCCGTGGAGATTCTCGCTGATGATCCTCGCGATCCAACGGAGCACCTCGTCGCCCGCGGGGTGCCCGTGGGTGTCGTTGACCGCCTTGAAGTGGTCGACGTCCATCAGCAGCAGCGCGACGTCGGAGCCTCCGCGATCGGCCTCGGCAAGCGCCGCGCCGAGGGCCTCGTCGAAGGCCCCGCGATTGAGCAGACCGGTGAGACGGTCGCGGTTGGCGAGCGCGCTGAGCTGCTCGTTCTCCTTGCGCAGGCTCCGCACCTCGAGTTCCGCCGCCATGCGCAGCATGTCCTTGAGCTCGACCGCGTCGCGCTCGAGCGCCGCCACGTCCGGCGGCGGACCCGTCGATACGTCCATCATCCGCCCGTACTCGACCCATTCGCTCCCGATCTGCACGAGGAGCTCGGTGGCGGTTTCGCGCGTCAGCTCGAGACGGGTCGCCGCGGCGTCGATGATGGCGTTCAGCGTCTCACCGGTGCGCTCCGTCTCGACCGCGACGAAACGGCCGATCAGGTCGGCGACGAGCAGGATCGCGGCCGGGCGGGCGAGCGGGAGTTCACTCGCCGGATCCGTGCCGATGCCGCCGACCGGACGCCACACGCCCTCCGGCAGCTTCCAGTGCATCAGGACGCTGGTGCCGAGCTCGAGATTGTCGGCGCCGAGGACGAGACGTTCGCGCGCCTCGAGCGGCAGCTCCGGGTGGACCGCCGCGCCGATCACGGGCTCATACTCGGCGGGCACCGCGGTCGCGAAGACGAGCTTGCCGATGCGGGCGACCAGCCCCGTGACGAACGCCTCCTCGGGATCCCAGCCGCCGGTCTCCCGGGCGAGGGCGCGCGCGGCGACGCCGCAGGCGAGCGACTCCGACCAGAACCCCTCGAAGACGAAACTCGGGCAGGCCGCGCGGTGCTTCTGCGAGACGATCGAGAAGGAAAGTGCGATCGACTGGGTGCAACGCATCCCGATCCGGGAGATCGCCTCGCCGAGCGTCGCACCCTGAAAACCGAGGCCGAGCAGCGGCGAGTTCACGTATTTCATGATCTTCGCCGTCAGCGCCGGATCGGAGGCGATGATCCGCGTCAAATCTTCGAGCGAAGCATTCTCGTCGGCGACGAGCTCGAGGATGCGCATCGCGACGAGGGGAGGCGACGGCATCCGGTTGGCGGCGGCGATCGAGGCGAACGGATTTTTTGGCATGGTTCCCGGGCCGGAGGACCCGCCGCCTCCACACGCGCCGGGCGGGCGCGCTCAGAAATGGGAGAAGTCGGACTCAGGCACTGACAGGACCATTCATCGGCCTGCGCCCGGGCCTCCTGAGGTCGCCGACCATCCGGCAAGCCCTACTGGTCCGTCATTCGGAAGGTGAGCCGGAGCTGCTGGGCCCGTCCGTCGGGCGTGGCGCCGGCGGATCCCAGCCGGGTGAACGCACCGGCCACCGACTGGTCGAACTGGGGGTTGCTCGAACCGCGGGTGACGCGCACGCCGGAGAGCCGGCCGTTCGCGGCGACGTCGAATTCGACCGTGGCCGCAAGACTGTCCGCGAGGGCGGTCGGCTTGTCCCATGCGCGGCGGAGCGCCTCCTTGAGCCGCGCGATGTAGCGGTCGAGCGCGGACTGCTCGGCCTCGGAGAGCTCGGCGAAGCGATCGAGGTTGATCACCGTCTCGCGCACGTTGGCGGAGAAGTTGGTATTGAGGCGGGGTACGACGACGGACCGGGGCGGCGACGGGCGCGGTGCGGTCGTCCTTGGCGAGCCATGCTCCCGCACGAAATCCTCGTAGCTCACCTTTGGAGGAGGCGGCGGCGGTTTCGCCGGAACCGGTTTTGGGGCGGGCGCCGGCGCCGGAACGATCTGGGGCCGCGGAGGGGGCGGCGCGGGCGTCGGGTCGGGCGGCCGGGGAGGCGGCGGTCGCTGGGGAGGCGGAGCGGGTACGGTGAACTCCACCGAGGCGTCCGCCGGCGCAACCTCCGCCGAGGCCTGCGGGGCGGAGACGAGCTCGAAAACCGTGCGGGCCTCCTTCTCGGGCGGGCGGTAGAGCGCAATCAGGAGGGCAACCGCCGCCACCATGAGGTGCAGCAGCACCGAGAGGATGAAACCTTGGCCGGCTCGCCCGCGCATCAACGTCCAGACTGAGTATCGAGACTGACCCGGGTCAACTGGTAGCGTTTGCAGAGGTCGAGCAGCACCATGACCTCCTGGTAGGCGATGCCGCGATCCGCGCGGACGCTGATCACCGGCGGGCGCCCCGAGGCCGCGAGGGTGCGAAGGTTGGCCTCGAGCTGTTGCCCGTTCATTGCGACCCCGTCGACGGCGTAGCCACCGCTGAGGATCGTCACCTCGACGAAGCGCTCGTCGGAGTCGCGGGCCGGGGACTCGGTCGAGACGGGCAGCTGCACCGGCATCGCGCGCTCGCTCTTGATGAGGGGCGTGCTGATCATGAAGATGATCAGCAGCGAAAACCCGAGGTCGATCAACGAAGTCACGTTGAGCTCCGAGACCGGGGCGAGCGTCTTGCGACGGTGGAAGGAACGAGCCATCCGATCGCCCCGTTCAACGGCTCTCCAACTCGATCCGGTCGGCGAGGAGGCTGGCGAAGTTCTCCAGCTCCGTGATCATCAACTTCGAGCGGGAAAGCAGGTAGTTGTAGCCGAAGACGGAGGGGATCGCGACGAGCAGGCCCGCCACGGTGGTGAGCAACGCGCCGGAGACGCCCGGCGCGAGATCCTGGATCGCCGCCTCGGCCGTCAACGCCACCGCGCCGAAGGAATCCATCACGCCCCAGACCGTGCCGAGCAGCCCGAAGAACGGGGCCCCGGAGACGATCGTCGCGAGGAACACCATGTTCGACTCGTACTCGAGCGTCTGGTTGGCGACGGCTCGCTGCAGCGCGTTCTCCGCGTGTTCGATCCGGGCCGCGACCAGCCGTTCGTCGCCTTCTCCGCGCTTCGCCTCGACCCTCCAGTAGGCCTCGACCGCATCCCGGAAGAGCGTCGCGTAGGGCACGTTCTCCGGCATCCGGAAACCCTCGGGCAGGTCGAGGATCGAATGCTGCTCGCGCAGCTTCTCCTGGAATCCGTGGTTCCACTCGCGGAGGCGGCGGAGCTCGTTCGTCTTGCTGAACATGATCGTCCACGCGACGAGGCTGAAGAAGGCGAGCGCGCCGATGATGACCTGACCCGCGAGATTCGACTGGAGGAAATACCGCACCAGGCCCG
Source organism: Opitutaceae bacterium (assembly GCA_036770745.1). Lineage (GTDB taxonomy): Bacteria > Verrucomicrobiota > Verrucomicrobiia > Opitutales > Opitutaceae > DAIPIQ01. The sequence continues at coordinate 55,230 of DAIPIQ010000001.1, forward strand.
GTTCCGCGGGTGCGGCCTGGGCGAGCACGGGCACGAGGTGCAGCGGAGACATGCGGCGGGAGCTTTGGTCGCGGCCCATCTCGGAGCAAAGGAAAATCCCCCGCGACGCGCCTCCGGTTTCGGTTTGCGGGTGCGTCGACGCGGACGTTCCCTCCCCTGAATCCAATGGACCACCGCGCGCGCACCCTCGAGGCACTGCAATCCCGCTCGGGCCACCTCGGCTCGCTCTCCGCGCTCGTGGGCCTCGACGGTTTCGTCGACCGGATCGTACGCCCCGTGGACCAGCGGCACGGGCCCGGGGAGAGCTTCACCGCGATCGACACGATGGAGCGGTTCGGCCGGCGCATCCTCGACGCCGCGGGGAAGAGCACGAACATCGAGCTCTTCCCCGTGATGGAGAAGCTCGGCGGCAACGGCCCCATCATGGCCCAGGCCCTCCTCGCCGGCGGGCTGCGCACCCGCTACATCGGCGCACTCGGCCGCCCTGCGGTGAACCCCGTCTTCGCCGACTTCGCCCGCGCCTCGCGCGCCGTCTCCATCGCCGATCCGGGCGTCACGCACGCCCTCGAGTTCACCGATGGCAAGGTGATGCTCGGCAACACCGTCAGCCTCGACGCCATCACCTACGACTCCGTCGTGGCCGCGACCGGCGAGGGCGCGTTCCTCGAGCTCGTGGCCGGAGTCGACCTGATCGCGTTGGTCAACTGGACGATGATCCCGCACATGACGGGGTTCCTCACCTCGCTCCTCGACCGCGTGATCCCGATGCTCCCGCCCCGCGACCGGCGCCTCTGGTTCTTCGACCTCGCCGATCCGGAGAAGCGCTCCGCCGGCGACCTGCTGGGCGCGCTCCGCACGATCGCCCGCTTCCAACCGCACGGCTCGGTGACGCTCGGGTTGAACTTCAAGGAGGCGCAACAAGTCGCCGGCGTCCTCGGGCTTCCGGCCGGTTCGACCGACCGGGTCGACCTCGAGCACCTGGCCCACGCGATCCGCACGGAGCTGCGCATCGGCACGGTCGTGGTGCATCCGCGCGAGTCGGCCGCGTGCGCCACCCGCGACGGCACGTGGTGGGCGCCAGGGCCGTTCACGCCCACCCCGAAGATCACCACCGGCGCGGGCGATCATTTCAACGCCGGTTTCGTCACCGGACAGCTCCTCGGGCTCCCTCCGGAGGCTTGTCTTACCGTGGGCGTTTCCTGCTCCGGTTTCTACGTCCGCACCGCCCGGAGCCCGTCGCTCAATGAGATTGATGCCCTCCTCCGCGGGTGATACCCAGCTCCCCCTAAATGACCGCAAAGAAGGCCTCGAAATCCCCGACGAAGAAACCCGGTCTCCTGATTTCCTTCGAGGGTTCCGAAGGCAGCGGGAAAACGACGCAGATCGAGCTGCTCGTCCCCCGGCTGGAGAAACTGGGTCGCGAAGTCACGGTCACCCGTGAGCCCGGCGGCTCCGCTATCGGCGAGGAGATCCGGCACCTCCTGATCCGCTCCAACGGGAGCGAGCACCTCTGCCCGGAGACGGAGCTGCTGCTCTTCGCCGCGAGCCGCGCCCAGCTCGTGCGGGAGGTCCTCGTGCCCAATCTCGCGAAGGGCCGGATCGTCCTCTGCGATCGTTTCCTCGACTCCACGACGGTCTACCAGGGCGCCGCCCGGAGCCTCTCGCCCGACCCGGTCAACCAGATCAACCAGTTCGCGGTCGGCGACGTGCTGCCCGACCTCACGATCGTCCTCGACGTGCCGGCGGAGGTCAGCGTGCAGCGGGTCAAACACCGCGCCACCGACCTGCCCGACCGCATCGAGCAGGAGAACATCGGCTTCTACCGCGTGGTGCGGGAGGGCTACCTCCTCCTCGCCAAGTCGATGCCCCACCGCTTCCACGTGATCGACGGCACCAAGCCCACCGCCGCGATCGAAAAGGAAGTGTGGACCGCGGTGAAACGCCTCATCGCCGACGCCGGCGAGGCCTGATCGCCACCGGCCCGGGTCCATGACCGCACCCGCCGATTTCGCCGGCTCGATCGCCGGACAGGTGATCGGCCGGGCCCTCCAGCGGGGCCGGCTCGCCCACGCGCTCCTGCTCCACGGCGCGCAACCCGAGGGGCTGGAGGCGTGCGCCCGCCAGCTCGTGGCGCGGCTGCTCGACCTGTCGCCCGCCTGGGCCGGCTCGACCTCGGGACACGCCGATTGCTTCACCCTCCGGCCCTCCGGAAAGATGCGGCAGATCAAGATCGGCGAGAACGCCGCCGAGCCCAACTCGATGCGCCACTTCATCCGCCAGCTCGCGCAGTCGCCCCTCTCCTCGGCCCGCAAGGTCGGCGTGGTCTTCGACGCGGAACGCCTCAACGCGAATTCCGCCAACGCATTCCTCAAGACGCTGGAGGAGCCTCCGGCCGACACGACGATCCTCCTGCTCACCACGAGCCCCTACTCGCTCCTGCCGACGATCCGCAGCCGCTGCCTGAGCTTCCGGCTGCCGGCCGGAAACGAGTCCGCCGGCGATCCGGCGAGGCAGGCGTGGTTGAGCGACTACCGGGAGTGGCTCGCCGGTCTCGCCGCGGGCGGCTCGACCGGGGCCGCCGCGAGCCGACAGGTCATCACCGTCTACGCGCTCACGGCGCGCTTCTCGCTCTGGATCGACGCCGCTTCCGCCCGCGCGATCGAGCGCCTCCGCGCCGACGGCGCCCTCGAGCAACTCGACGACGACGAGACCGATGCGCTGAAAAAGACCGCGGGCGTGGAGGTCCGCCGACGGTTCTTCGCCGCGATCGCCACCGCGACGAGCGAGGTCGCCCGCTCGACCGGTGCGCCGACCCCCGCCCTCGCCGCCTCCGTGCAGGAACTGGAGCGCGCCGCGGGCCTGCTCGAGGTCAACTTCAACGAGAACAGCGCCTTGGAACTCTTCCTCCTCTCCGCGCTCCGGGCCTGGGCGCGCCGCGATCCCTGAGGCGGCGCTCAATCCGTGACCGCGATGAAGGCGCCGCCGTGCCGCTGGGTGAGCTCGCGCATCAGATTGGCGAACTTCAGCCCCGACTGACCGAGCGAGAAACCCGACCGCAGGAGATTGGGAAAACCGATGCCGTTGATCGTGACCGGACGTCGCCCCTTGTCGTCGGGGGCGTTGAGGCGGTCGATCCGGTCGAGGACCGATTCGGCGGTCTCGGTGAACTCGTCGCCGAAGATGTAGATGCCCATCCGCATCTCCGCGTTGGCCGGCTCGTGGAGGGTGCGGATCGCCCGGACGACGCCGGGCACCGGGTTCGAGTTGCTGAAGATCTGGTAGCGGCGCACGGCTTGGAGGATCGCGGTGCGCGTCGACGGCGAGTCGGTGAGCCAGCCGCTGGCCCGGCCGAGGATGAAGCGGCCGTCCGCATCCAGGAACTGGATGCCCTTCACCTCCGGATACGCCCGGATCACCTCCTCGAACTTCTTCTGTACGGAGTCCCAGAGCATGTCGGTCCTCGGGTCGCGCATCGATCCCGAGGTGTCGATGACGAAGGCGACGTAGTTGCTCTCCACCGGGATCCCGATCGGGGCCGAGGCGTCGATCTGGGGGATGTCGACGACCTCCTTCTGCAGGGCGGCGATCTCGCGCTCGAGCTCGTCGACGTCGACGACGAGCGACTTCTGGCCCGACTGCTCGTCGAGGATCTGTTCCTTGAGCCGGGAGAGCATCGCCTCCAGCGTCTCCACCTCTTTGATGATCTCCGAGAGCGTGGTGTCGGCGACGTTGAGTTCGCCCGAAAGCGTCTCGTTGGCCGCCTTCACGGTCCCCAGCGCGGCGAGGCGTTGCTGGAGGACGAGCTCGAGCTCGGCCTTCGACTTGCGGATGACGTTGGTCGTCGCGCCCATCGAGAGGATGAAGAGCAGGATGATCGCCCCGAAGCCGCAACAGATGCAGTCCAGGAACGACAGGCTCGTCGAATTCTCGCGCCGCTTCTTCATATGTCGGGCCAGGAGGGAGCGGGGCTGATGAGCGCTCCCCTGGAGCTGTCGGCGAGCTGCCAGTAGAGGAACGTGGCCGCCGGATCACCCGACATCGGGTAGAGGATGGTGTTGACCGGCGTCTGCCGCGGAATCGCCCGCAGGGAGGCGCGGAAGAATCGCTCGCGGTCGGAGTCGGTGGTCGCACTGCTCGAGGGAATCGAGTCGCTCTGCGTGGGAAGGCCGTCGGTGAGCAGCATGATGCTGTCGACCGAGGGGAAGAACTCCTGCAACGAGAAGAAGGCGCGTTCGTGGTTCGCGCCGCCCTTCGGAACGATCTCTTCGAGCCGGCGCAGGACCGCCGCCGTCGTTTCCCGATCGAATGGATCGAACCACTCCGCTTGTCGCTCCGGGATCAACGGCGCGGGATCGGACCCGAAGACGAGGATCTGGTAGGCCTGGCCCTGGCGCAGGTTCGCCAGGATCCACTGCACCGAGCGGACGACCCGGCGCCACTTCACCACCTTTCGCTTCTGCTCGTCCGTCGCGCCGATCATCGAGAGGGCCTCGTCGATCGTGTCGCCGAGCATGCCGCCGGAGGCCTCGATCATGAAGACCACGTAGTTGCCCTCGAAGTTGAAACCGGTGAGGTACTGGCGGCGCTGGGTGTTGGGGATCGGGATCGGCGGCGCCTCCTCGACGGTCGGCACCGCGTCCTTGAGGGCGATCAGCCGCTCCATCTCCTCGGAGAGCGTCGCGCGCCGCTGCAAGAGGAGCTCGAGCTCGTCCTCGAGGTTTGTCTTCAGGATCTTCCGGGCCTCGGCCTCGCGGCGTTCGTTGTCGATCTTCTCCTCGCGGATCCGCAAGCGGTCGCGGATGAGCGCGGTCGCCTCGGTCTCGGAGCTGATGTCGGCCTCCAGCTGGCTGATCATGACCTGGATCCGCGTGACGATCGAACTGCGGGCCTCGGCCTGCTTGCCGATCGTGAGGACGAAGAGCAGCAGCATCGCCCCGAACCCGCAGCAGATGCAGTCGAGGAACGAGACGCTGAAGACCTCGAACTTGCTCCGCCGTTTTCGGATGAACGACATGGCCGCCCCTAGCGCACGGCGCGGACGAAGAGGAGCCGCGCGACGCCGTTGGTCCCGTGGATTTCGACGCTGTCCCCGGGCGCGAGGGCCGCGTCGCCCCCGGGGAGCGAAAGTTGTTCCCCGCCGACGATCGCGGAGGCGCGGACGCCGCCGTCGCCCGGATGGATGAGAAGCTGGCACGGGCCGACCCCGACCGGGTTCACCGGAACGCCGAGATCGCCGGCGTCCGACGTGCCGACGCCGATGCGCAGGCCGTTGGCTCGAACCGGGTGCGCCGCGCCGTCGATGACGACATGCGACGGGGCGCCGTCGCGCGGACCGCCGTGCCGCTTCACGACGAACGCCGCGCGCAGGGCGGCGATCGGATCTTCGCCGGTCGCGACGGTGATCGCCGTCTCCACCGGCACGTCCTCCAGACTCGCGGGCCGCTTGCGCTCACACGCGATCACGGCCGCACCACGCGCCGCGGCCCCGGCGCTCAGCACGCTCACCGCGATCGCCCCGCGCGAACGAAGGGCCGTCGCCAGCCCGCACACCTGCCGCGCGCGAGAGGTGAGATGGACCTGCACCCCGGACAAACCGAGGCCCATCCGCGCAAGCATTTCCCTGGCCCCCTGCGCGATCGTCTCGGAAAGCGGGCGCAGATCCCCGGCGAATCCATCGCGAGGGACGGAGATCGAGCGCTCACGCGAGCCGGAAGCCACCCGCAACCACGCCTCCGGTCGCGAGGCGAAGGTGGTGAGCGCGTCGATCGACTGCCGATAAAACTCCTGTTCGATCCGTCGGTCGGCCGAGACATCGAACGAGGTCTGGCGCAGGAAGCGGTCCGCCAGCGTCCGGCGGGCGAGATCCGCGAGGGCCAGCCAGCCCGCGCCGGGCAGGCGGCTGCAGTCCTGCCGCGAAACGGTCACGCCGAAATCCACGACCGAGAGCGTCGCGGCGTGGAGCCCGAGGTCGACGATCAGCACCGATCCCCGCGCGGGGGGCGCCGCCTCCGGATCGCGCAGGCTGGCCACGGCCGCGTCCACGATCGTCGAGATCCCCAGCTCCAGGTCACCGCAGATCCCGAGGAGGATGCCGACGCGTTCCTCGCTCCGTTCCGTGCCGTCGAGCATCACCGAGGGGAGCGCGAGCGCCACGCCGTCGGTCGAGGCGGCCGCTCCCGGAAGTGCGTCGACGATGTGCCGCACGAGGTGGAACCCCAGCTCGGAGTGACTCAACTCGCGGCCGCCCTGCCGGACGCCCGATCCCGCGAGCGAAAACTCCTCCCAGAACAGGTCGCACACCTGTCGGGGATGAAGGAACCTGCGGTCCTCCGCCTCGGCCCCGAAAAGCAGGGCGCCCTCCACGGGGAGCGCGACCGCGGGCATCGTCCCGGGCTGGGCGAGTCGCTCGGCGGTGGGAGCGCCTCCCGAGCCGACCGAGGGCGACCTCGAATCCCGCGTCCACCATTTCAATGCCAAGGGTCTTCATGAGTCGGTCACGCCTGGAAGGCCGGGGCGCGCGTCTCCTGCGCCGGCACCTTCATCTGCCCCACGACGTGGCTGTGGCAGAAGTTCTGGATGTCGAGGATCACCTTGTCCTGCCGGCCCTGCAGGAGGTGCAGCATGAACATCAACGCGAGCGAGAGCACCAGCGCGACGAGCGTGGAGTTGAAGGCGAGGCCGAGCGCGTCGGTCACGCCGCTGATGTCGCCCGCGAGCGCCCGCTGGGCCTGGGCGAGCGCCTCGCCGATGCCGCGCACCGTGCCGATGAAGCCCACCGACGGAATCGCCCAGACGATGTAGCGGATGAGCGAGAGGTCCGCCTCGAGCTCGTCCGCGGCCACCTCGGCCCGCTCCTTGATCGAGCTGGCCGCGTCCTGGATCGAGCCGGTGGAGTGGAAACGGTGCAGCGAGGCGAGGATCACGCCCGGGAGGATCCGGTCGCGCCAGGAGCGGCGCGCCTCCACCGCGGCCTGCAGATCCTTGACGTGCCCGAGGGAGTCGTCGGGCAGGATCCTTTCGCCGGGTTCGAGCTGGAGGTAGCTGCGGTGGAGCATGGCGTTCTCGACCGTGAGGCGACGCAGTTTCAGCGTCATCAGGATCGTCGCCCACAACCACAGCGAGAGCTCGACCTGCTGCTCGGGGTCCTTCAGCACGACCGCGAGCGTCCGCGGCGAGGTGAAGTTCGGATCGTTCGCCGCCATCAAGCGCGACTGGAGAGCCACCGACTCCGCCGACGGCCAGACGTAGGCCGAGTAGAACATCCAGATCACGACGATCGAGAAGACGAGCGCGAGGATCTTGATGATGAGATCAAACGAGACCAGGGGCCGTGGACGCTGGCCGGGGGGCACGGAAGAGCTGCTTTGGACGTTGGGCATGAGAGCGGGGAAACGAACCTCAAGAATGGTCCCGGAAGAGTCGAAACCACAGTTGAAAAAGCGGAGCGATCTTATATGGTCCCCCTCGTCTCCGCAATGCGTTGAAGCACAAACAGGAGTGAATCCCTCCGAGGTCCCCATGCACAAAGCGATCCCCCTTCTCGTATCCGGTTCGATGTCCGCGATGGTGTTCCTGTCCGGTTGCGCGGTCTCCCCCTCGAAGCCCGTCTCCGGCGCCGCGACCGGCGCGGCCGTGGGTGCGATCGGCGGCGCCGTGGTCGGCAACAACACCGGCAGCGGCAACAGCGCGAGCGGCGCGGCGATCGGCGGCGCGGCCGGCGCGATCGTCGGCGGCGTGATCGGCATGGTGCAGGAGGCGAAGGAACGCACCGAGCAGGACCGTCTCGCCCAGGAGCGCGCCTACCAGCAGGAGCTCGCCAAGCGCCGGGCCCAGGAGGCCAAGTTCCGGGCGGCGATCGAGGAAGAACTCGCGGTCGCCGAAGGCTTCCGCATCAGCCAGCAGGAGATCGCCAATGTCGAAGGGCAGGCGAAGGACTTGGAAACCCGGTTGAAGGAACTCCAGGAAGAACGCAACACCGCGCTCGCCCGCAAACGCGCGCTCGACACCGCGACGGGCAGGATCTCCGCGGCCGAGCAGGAGATCCAGCGGCTCGAAGCCGAGCTGGCCGACCTCCGCGGAGATCGTGCCGCCGGGATCTCGGGCGGTCCCTTCGTCGAGCACCGCGTCGAACGCGGCGAGACGCTCCAAGCCATCGCCGTCCGCTACAAGGTGACGGTCTCCGAAATCCGTGCGCTCAACACCATCCCCTCGTCCGACGCGCTCGTGCCGGGCCAGGTGCTCCGCGTCCCCAACACCTCGGTCGCCTCCGGCTCCGGAGCTCTTTGATCGCGGCCGACAAGGCGTCCCCTCTCCTCCCATGAACGCGACCACGATCCTCCCTCCTCGATTCCTGCTCGCCGCCACCTGCGTCCTGTTGCTGAGCGGTTGCGCGACGACCTACCGCTTCAAGGTCGACGCCGTCCGTAATCAGGACGTGGTCGAGGAAAAGCAGTCCTACGAGGTGGTCAGCGCGAATCCCGAGATGGACAAGGAGGACCTTCGCTTCAAGGAGGCGGTCGCCTACGTGCGGACCGCCCTCTCCAGCAAGGGCATGTACGAGGCCCCCGCCGGGAGCGACTCGCAGATGCAGGTCGAGGTCGACTTCGGCATCGAGGCGCCGCGCACGAAGGTGCAGACCGTCAGCGAGCCCGTCTATGCCCTCGTCGGCGGTGGTTCCCGCACCGTGACGGTGCCGGTGACCGACGCCAACGGCCAGACCCGCTACGTCACCTACGTGGTCTACGATCCCCCGCAGCGCGAGCTCATCGGCTTCCAGGACCGCGTGATCACCTACCAGGTCTACGAGAAATACATGCGCATCACCGCCCGGGAATCGCGCGAGCAGGCGGGCGATCGTCCGCCCCGCGAGCTGTGGAGCGTCTACGTGGTCAACGAGGACGAGAAGGACGATCTTCGCAGCTACGTGCCGCTCATGGTTTCCGCCGCGATGGATTCGATCAATCAGAACTCCTCCTCGAAGAAGGACGTCGTGCTGAGGGATACGGACGAGCGCGTGGTCTTCGTGAAGAAGGGCATGTGAACCGCGGCCGGCCGGAGGCCGGTTCGCGACCGGTTCAGAGAAAGGGCGTGGCGAGCCGGGCCACTCCGTCACGCAGCCGCACGGGCAGACTGCGTCCGTTGACCTCTTCGAGAGTGATGCGATGCGCCTCCGCGCGCTTCCCGTCGAACCAGTCCGTGAGGACGCCGGCGAGGCGGTCGCAGTAGCACTCGACGTCGAACTCGAAGTTCAACCGCAGGCTGCGCGGGTCCATGTTCGCCGAGCCGATCAGCGACCACTCGCGGTCGACGGTCATCACCTTCGAATGATCGAAGGGACCCGGGGCCGAGTAGACCCGGCAGCCGCGCTCCAACACCTGCCAGAGGTGCGCGGTCGAAGCCCACTTCACGAAGGGCAGATTGTTGTTCTCCGGCACGATCACCTCGACCTCGACGCCGCGGAGCGCGGCCGTGTTGAGCGCGGAGATGAGCGCCGCATCGGGCAGGAAGTAGGGCGTGGCGATGCAGACGCGGCGCTGCGCGCAGGCGAGCGCGCCGATCAGCGTCCACCGCAACCGGTCGAGGTGCTCGTCCGGACCGTCGGCGATGCCGCGGGCGAAGACCTCGCCGGTCCGCTCGAGCGGCGCCACCCAGCGATCCCCCTCGAGCCGCTCGCCGGTGGTGAAGAGCCAGTCGTCCGCGAAGACCTCGCGCAGGTGCGCGACCACCGGTCCCGTGACCTTGAAGTGGAGGTCGCTGATCCTGCGCACTCCCGCGGCATCGGTGCAGTTTCCGGCCCGCAGGTTCATCCCGCCGGTGAAACCGACCCGACCGTCGACGATCAGGAGCTTGCGGTGGTTGCGCATGTTCAGCGCGAAGGTCCTGAAAGGCGCGAGGGTCGGCAGGAACCGCGCCACGCTCACGCCCGCGCGGCGCAAGGGCCCGACGATCGTCGGCAGCGAGTAGCGCACGCCCGTGTCGTCGACGAGCACGCGCACCTCGACGCCGCGCGCCACCGCCGCGCCCAGCGCCTCGACGAAGCGCCGCCCGGTCGCATCGCGATCGAAGATGTAGGCGCCCAACGCCACCGATCGCTCCGCCGCCTCGATCGCCGCGAGCATCGACGGGTAGGCGGCATCGCCGTGGAACAGCGGCTCGATGCGATTGCCCGGGAGCAGCGGCTCCTTCACGACATCCTCGACCACGCGCATCAACTGCCGCAGTTGCGGGTGCCGCCGCAGCCCCGGCGGCTCGATCTCCAGAGGTCCTTCCCACGCGCCCTCGCCGAGGCGCCCGAGCCTCGGCCCCGACTTCCGCAGCGAGGTCGCGCGGCGCTTGATCCGGTTGATGCCGAGCAGCAGGTAGCTGATCGCTCCGGCGAGCGGGGCGAACCAGATGAAGGTCACCCAAAGGACGGTCGCCCGCGTGTCGCGCTTGTAGAGGAGCGCGTGCATCGAGGCGGCGATCGCGCCCGCGAGCGTGACCCCCGCCACGAGAAAGCCCCAAGCTCCGGCAAGCCACTGGAACGAAGCCATCGGCCGCGACTATCGTGACCGGCCTCCGCGAAGCGAACGCATTCCCGGAACGCGGGCGGACAACAAAAAACCCTCCGGCGAACCGGAGGGTCGGAAGGCGGCGGCTCGCCGGGGCGCTACCTGGCCCGCGTGCGCTTGAACTTGTTCGTGAACTTCTCGACGCGCCCGGCCGTGTCGACCAGCCGGCGCTCGCCCGTGTAGGCGGGGTGCGAGTCGCTCGTCACATCGCGAAGGACGACGAAGTACTCCACGCCCTCGATGGTCTCCTTGCGCTGCGAGCGCATGGTCGACCTGGTGAGGAAACGATGCCCCGACGACACGTCGACGAAGGCGACGTTGTTGAGCTTGGGATGGATATCGGACTTCACGGCGAAGGTTCGGGAAAGGCGGGCGGAATCAGCCCTGCCGCGCCTTGAAGCGCGGGTTGGATTTGCAGATCACGTAGAGACGGCCCTTGCGACGAACCACCTGGCAGTCCGGGTGACGCCCCTTGGCCGACTTGAGGGAGGAGACGACTTTCATAAACCGGGTAGGCCAAGCGTTGCGCCTCCCCCTGTCAATCCCGCTCTTGAGCCGATCGCGGCCCGGCCCGGCGCCCCCGCTCCCGCCACTCGTCGAGCGCGACGCCGGTGAGCGACCCCGAGGCGGCGCCCAGGGTCTCCGGCGGGCCCGCGTGAACGATCGACCCGCCGCGGCCACCCCCGCCGGGGCCGAGGTCGATGATCCAGTCGGCGAGGTGGATCACGTCGAGGTTGTGCTCGATCACCACGATCGTATTGCCGGCGTCGCGGAGTCGGAAGAGCAGGTCGACGAGGTTCTGGATGTCGGCCCAGTGGAGCCCGGTCGTCGGCTCGTCGAGGAGGTAGAGCGTGCCGCCCTGCTGGCGCCGGCTGAGCTCGAGCGAGAGCTTGATCCGCTGCGCCTCGCCGCCGCTCAACGTGTCGGCCGACTGGCCGAGCTTCAAATAACCGAGGCCGACCGCGGCCAGCGTATCGAGCTTCTCGACGACGCGCGGGACGTTGCGGAAGTGCTCGCGCGCCTCGTCGACCGAGAGCGCCAGCACTTCGGCGATGTTCCGGCCGCCGAAACGCACCTCGAGGGTCTCGCGATTGTAGCGGCGGCCGCGACAGCCCGGGCACTCGGTGTAGGCGTCGCTCAGGAACATCATGTCGAGCCGGATCACGCCGTCGCCCTGGCACCGTTCGCAGCGACCGCCGCGCTGGTTGAAGCTGAAGCGGTTCGCCTTGTAGCCGCGCACCTTGGCGAGCGGGCACCGCGCGAAGAGATCGCGCAGGAGGTCGAAGAGCTTGGTGTAGGTCGCGGGATTCGAGCGTGGACTCCGCCCGATGGGCTCCTGGTCGACCCGCACGCACTTCTCGAAGTGCTCCAGCCCGGCGACCCCTCGATGGGCCCCGGGGATGACCATCGCCCTGTTGAGCCGGCGCGCCGCGGCGCGACCGAGGATGTCGTTGACGAGCGTGCTCTTTCCCGAGCCGGAGACGCCCGTCACGCAGGTGAACAAACCGACCGGGAAGGCCGCGTCGACGCCGCGCAGGTTGTGCTCCGTCGCGCCGCGGACGGTGATCCACCGGCCGTCGGGCCGCCGCGCCGCGGCGTCGCGCTGGATGGTGGCGACGCGCGCGAGGTAGGCCCCCGTCCGCGAGTGCGAGCGTTCCAGCCGTCGGATCTCTTCGGGCGTGCCTTGAAAGAGCAGACGCCCGCCGGACTCGCCGGCGCCGGGGCCGAGCTCGAGGATCTCGTCGGCCGCCAGCATGGTGTCTTCATCGTGTTCGACGACGAGCACGGTGTTCCCGCGATCGCGCAACTCCAGCAGCGTGCGGAGCAGGGCGCGGTTGTCCGACGGGTGCAGCCCGATGCTCGGTTCGTCGAGGACGTAGACGACGCCCACCAACCCCATCCCGAGCTGGGTGGCGAGCCGCACCCGCTGGGCCTCGCCGCCGCTGAGCGAACTGTATTCACGATCCAACGTCAGGTAGCCGAGCCCGACCTTGTGCAGGAAACGGAGCCGCTGCCGGATGCCCTCGATCACCTCGGCGCGCGTGCCCGGGGCGTCGTTCCGCTCGGGGAGCGCTTCGATGGTCCGCGCGGCGGATTCGAGGTCCATCGCGAAGAAGTCCGGAAGGGAAACGCCGGCCATGAGCACGGCCGCGCTCCGCGGTGCAAGACGGCGGCCCCCGCAGGTCGGGCAGTCCGCGCTGGCCTGGAAGGCGGTCAGCCGCGCGCGGTAGCCGTCGCTCCGCGACTCGAGGCGCGCCTTCTCCAGGAGCGCAAGGACCCCCGGGAAGGGCTGCGGCTCGCCCTTGCCGCGCCGCAGGCGGAAACTGAAGACCCGCCCCTCCGCGCCGTGGAGGATCCGGCGGCGGATCTCTTCGGGCAGATCCCTCCACGGCCGGTCGGGGTCGAAGGGCAACTGCTCGGCGAGTTGTTTGAGCAGGGCGTTGTGGCGGATGATGAGCGCCTTGCCCCCGATGCGCAGCGGTTTGATCGCGCCCTCGCGGACCGACTTCGACGGGTCGGGCACGACGAGCTCGTCGGCGAAAGCCATCCGCCGCCCGAGACCGCCGCAATCCGGGCAGGCCCCCTCGGTCGTGTTGAACGAGAAATGCCGCGGCCCGAGGGGCTCGTGGATCTCGCCACAGATCTCGCACGCGAGGTTGCGGCTCAGCGGGTGCTCCTCCCACGGGCCCTCGGCCCGATGGCGGGCGAGCGCGAGGCCGCGGTCGCGCCCCTCGCGAAACGCCAGCTCGAGCGAATCGGCGAGCCGGCTCCTCTGATCGGGCGCGAGCACGATCCGGTCGATGACGAGATCGACCGGGAGCTCGCGGACGCCGGAGGGAAGGAGGTCGGAGTCGTCGATCGACTTGATCTCCCCGTCGACCCGCAGCCGTTGGAAGCCCCGCTGACGCAGACCTTCGATCTCGTCGCGCAGCACCGCGGGACGCGCGGTCATCCAGGGCGCGAGGAGGACGATCCGCGTGCCGGCGGGCAGCGCCATCAGCCGCTCGACGCTGCTTTCCAAGGTCTGCCGTACGATCCGGCCACCGTCCTTTGGACAATGGGCGACGCCCTCCAGCGCCCAGAGCAGCCGCGAGTAGTCCGCGATCTCCGTCACCGTCGCGATCGTGCTGCGGGGGGAACCACCCGCCGTGCGCTGCTCGATCGCGAGCACGGGCGAGAGCCCGTGGATGAAGTCCACGTCGGGCCGCTTGAGCTGTTCGAGCGCCTGCCTCGCCTGGGTGGAGAGGCTTTCCATGTATTTGCGGTAGCCCTCGGCATAGATCGTATCGAAGGCGAGCGACGACTTCCCCGATCCGCTCACGCCCGTGATGACGACGAGGCGGCCGCGCGGGATGCGGACCTCGAGATCGCGCAGGTTGTGCTCCCGCGCGCCCTTCACGTGGATGTGGCCCGTCTCGCCGAGGCTCATGGAAGGCGGGGGCCGCGGCCGGGGAAGGGGGCGTCGAGGTCGATCCGCGCGACGACGTCGCCGAGGCCGGCCCGCCCCCGACGGATGTGCCAGCGCCGGACGATCAACTCGCGACCCACGAGATCGACCGCCCGCGCGCCCATCGGCGGCACCGCGGAGCCGGTGTTGACCACCCAGCGGCCGCGCACCGGCCAGACGCCGGGCCGGTGGGTGTGCCCGACGACGACGACGCGCGCCGCCGGCCGGTGGGTCTCGGCCAGGGCCGCGCTCGCCGAGGGGGCCTCGCGCCAGCAGCGGAGGATGCGGTCGATCCGACGGATCGAGTGGAGGAACCGCAGCCGCCGGGCCCACGGGTGGGAGGAGCTCCCGGGGAAACGCGGCGAGAGGTCGCGGATTTCGAGCACGGCCTGTTTGCACACCGCAAGCCGCGTCTCCCACGTGTCGCGCCGCTCCTTCGGGATGCAGTCGAGCAGCCGCTTCTGCACCCGGCCGTAGTGCTTCGCTTCCCACCCCCACGGCGCGACCTCGGGAAACATCGTGTCGCCGTGGGTCACGAGCACGGCCCCGTCGGCGAGGTCGAGGTGGTGGACGAAACCGAGCTGGGGATCGTGGTTGCCGGTGATCACGACCACGCGCGGCGCGCGGGCGGCGAGCCAGGCCTCGAAGGCGGTCTTGCGGTGGACCGCCTCGGGGTCGAGGTCGAGGAATCGCGTCTCCAGCGTGTCGCCGTTGAGGACGAGCCGATCGACACCCTCCAGAAGAGGTTCGACGCCCGCGGTGTCGTGGAGGCGGCTGCCGTGCTCTCCGAGGTGGAGATCGGAGACGATGCGCAGGATCGGCCCGGGGTTCACACCCGGAGGCCGTCGTTGGCGAGGAGCCACTCGGCGTTCTGGATGGCGTTGAGGGCGGCGCCCTTCCAGAGGTTGTCGCCGCTCACCCAGAATGACAGGCCGTTGTCGAAGGCCGTGTCGACGCGCAGGCGCCCCACCCCGCACTTCACCTTGCGCGTGAAATCGAGTGGCGTGGGATACCGGCGGCGCGCGGGCTCGTCGACGAGCTCGGCCCCGGGGAACGCCTCGATCGCGGCGCGCGCCCGCGCGAGATCGACCGGGCGCTCGAACTCCGCGCTCACCGCGATCGAGTGCGCCTGCACGACCGGGACGCGCACGCACGTCGCCGAGATCCGGAGGTCGGGCAGTCCCATGATCTTGCGGCTCTCGAGCAGCATCTTGTTCTCCTCGCCGGTGTAGCCGTCGGGCAGGAACGAGTCCACCTGGGGGATGCAGTTGAAGGCGATCTGGTACGGGTAGACCTTCACCTCCGCGGGTCGGCCGGCGACGAGGGCGCGCACCTGCCCGTCGAGCTCGCGCACGGCCTCGGCCCCGGTCCCGGAGACCGACTGATACGTCGCAAAGACCACGCGCTTCGCCCCGAATTCACGGTGGAGCGGCCAGAGTCCCATCAAGGCGACCGCGGTCGAGCAGTTCGGATTGGCGATGATCCCCCGGTGGCCGCGCAGCGCCTCGGGATTGATCTCGGGGATGACGAGCGGCACGTCGGGCTCCATCCGCAGCGCCGAGCTCTTGTCGATCACGACGCAGCCCGCCGCCACCGCATCCCGGGCGAGCGCCCGGGTGACCGAGCCTCCCGCGGCGAAGAACGCCAGATCGAGCCCGGCGAACGCCCCCGGCTTCGCCTCCTCGATCCGGTGGGTCGCGCCCGCGATCTCGAGCGTGCGACCGGCCGAGCGGGCCGAGGCGAGGAGGCGCAGCGAGGCGAAGGGGAAACTCCGCTCCAGGAGCAACCGGGTAAGCTCTTGACCGACGGCGCCGGTGGCGCCGACGATCCCGACCTTGCAGGCCTTTTTCATGATGGCGATCGACGGGTGGAAACAGGTGAGGGAAAAGTGCGAGGCCGTCGGGATCAAGCCGACAAACCGGGCCCTGCTCGTCTCGATCGGGCTCCAGACGCTGCGATTCTTCGCCGACGGCGCGCTCGTGAAAACCTACGTGGTCTCCACCTCGCGCCGCCCCCCGAGCAACGTGAAGAACTCCCTCGGCACCCCGCGCGGCCTCCATGCGATCGCGGAAAAGATCGGGGCCGGTCAACCGCCGGGGATCGTCTTCAAGGCCCGCATCCCCACCGGCCGTCACTTCTCCGAGCACCTCGCCGCCGGCGGGTCCGGCGAAAACCTCATCACCAGCCGGATCCTCTGGCTCGAGGGACGCGAACCCGGGGTCAACGCCGGCGGCGAGGTCGACACCCGCGAACGCTACATCTACCTCCACGGCACCAACCGGGAGGACCTCCTCGGCCGACCCGCCAGCGCCGGTTGCGTGCAGCTCGCCAACCTCGACATCATCGAGCTCTTCGAACAGGTGCGGGTCGGCGACCCGGCGTTGATCGTCGATTGAGCGCCGGCCGCCGGGCTCAGTGGGAGACGATCGCCGTCCGCGGACCGATCATGACCCGCACGCGGTCGCCATCGAGGAACCCGCCGTCCTTCTCGGGCTGGACGATCACCAGGGTCTGCCCGTTGTCGAGATTCACGGTGATCTCGAGGCCGTCCTTGCGGGTCGCGACCTTCTCGATCGCCCGGCCGGCGATCATGCCGCCGACGGCCCCGGCCGCCCCGGCGATGGTCGAGCCCGCCCCGCTGCCGACGGTCGAACCCGTCGCGCCACCCAGGACGGCGCCGCCGTAGAGTCCGACGTTGGAGGCCTCGCCGTCGATCATCACGCCGCGCACGCCGACGATCGTGCCGAGCTCGACGCGCATCGCTTGATGCACCTGGTTGACGGTGTAGACGGATCGCCCGCGCGAACTCGTACACCCGGAAACGCACACCGCCGCCGCCGCTACGAAGAGGATGATGGATTTCATGCTGACTGGGGTTGTGGACCCGAACCGGAGGGACGTGCTCCGCGGATCGACGGGGAAATCCTGCGGCGCCCGCAGGAAAGACGCCACGCGATTTCCGAGGTTTCAGGCCCGGTGGCCCGCGATCAGGTTTCCCCCGACCCGCTACCGCACCTCGGTGACGACGGCCCTTCCGCCGCGGCGGCGCAGCTCGATCCGCACCGGCGCATCGATCGGGAGGTCGACGAGCAGGGTCTCGGGAGTCTCCACGTAGCGCGAGTGATGGGTGGTGCTTCCGCTCTCCAGCACGTTCCCCTCCCCGTCCAGGTACCACACGATCAGCGCGCCCACCCGGTCGAACTGCACCCGGATCGTGCGTGCGGCCGGCCCCGCCCGGGCCCCCGCGTCGTGCCAGACGTAGCGCGTCGCGCCCTCCCGCGCGGAGAGGCGGCCCGCCCCGTCCTCCACATCGGCCGCGAGGCTCGTCGCGGCGTCCTGCAACACCGAGCAGCCGGCAACGCACAAGGCGACGAGAAGCAGGAAAACCCTCATGGCTTTCTCGGTCCGAAAAGAAGCCGGAGCGAATTGAGGCAGACCAGCACCGTGCTGCCCTCGTGCGCGGCCACGCCGAGGGTCAGCGGGACGACGCCGGCGACCGAGGCGAACGCCATGACGACGACCGTGCCGAGGGAGATCACGAGATTCTGCCGGATCACGGCCCGGGCCCGGCGGCTGAGGTGGAGGGCGGCGAGGAAGTTCTCGATGCGGTCGTTCATGAGCACGACCTCGCTCTGCTCGAGCGCGGCGTCGCTGCCCCGCGCGCCCATCGCGACCGAGACATATGCCGCCGCGAGGCTGGGCGCGTCGTTGACCCCGTCGCCCACCATCGCCACGCGGTCGCCCGTGGCGCCCAGGGCCACGATCGCCGCGACCTTCTCCTCCGGCGACAAGCCCGACCGCACGTCCTCGACGCCGAGCTCCTTCGCCACCGCCTCGGCGGCGTGCCGGCGGTCGCCGGTCAGCATGACCGTGCGGATGGAGCGACGCTTCAACTCCTCGAGCACCCCTCGCGATTCGCTCCGCAATTGATCACGCAGGAGCACGCGCCCGATCAGCGCGTCGTGCAACACCCAGACCTCGGTCAGCTCCGGGCCGGCCTCGGGCACGGACCGGATCCACTCCCGCAGCGGCCCCTCGTCGAGCAGTTCGCGACGCCCGAGCAGGGCCCGGGCTTCGCCGACCCGCCCGCTCACGCCCTTGCCGGTGAGCGAGCGGAAGTCCTCCACCGAGCCCGTCCGCAATCCCGCGCGGCGGCCGTGGGCGACGACGGCCCGGGCGATCGGATGGTCCGAGCGGCTCTCCAGCGCGAAGGCCGTTTCGAGCACCTCCGACTCGCGGCCGGGTGGGAAACTCTCGATCGCGGCGACCTCGAGGTCACCCGTGGTCAGCGTGCCGGTCTTGTCGAGGGCGACGACGCGCACGTCGGCGAGTTTCTCGATCGCCGCGCCCCCGCGGAAAAGGATGCCGTGGCGCGCGCCCCAGGCGATCGCGGCGAGGATCGCGGAGGGGATCGAGAGGACGAGCGCGCACGGGCTCATCACCACGAGCAGCGTCATCGCCCGATAGAAGGCGGAGTAACCCTCCGGACCGCTCGCGAAGGGGGCCACGCCGAAGCCCAGCCACCACACGAAGAACATCACCGCGCAGAACCCGAGCACGAGCACCGTGTAGCGACCGCCGAACCGGTCCGTGAACCGCTCGCTCGGGGCCCGCAGGCGCTGCGCGGTGCGGATGAGCTTGATGATGCGCTGGAGCGCGCTCTGGGCGGCGAGCATCGCGACCCGCACCTCGACCGCTCCCCAGAGGTTGATCGTGCCCCCGGCGACCTCGTCGCCCGGGATCTTCTCCACGGGCCGGGCCTCGCCGGTGAGCGCGGACTCGTCGGCCGCGGTCTTCCCGACGAGCACGACCGCGTCGACGGCGAAGCGCTCGCCCGGGCGGACGAGCAGCCGCTCGCCGACCTCGATC
>DAIPIQ010000001.1:74106-84138 GCA_036770745.1 Opitutaceae bacterium
CCGCTCGACCGCGACCGGCTCGTGCGAACCGTCGGCGCGCACGCGCGTCGCCTGCTTCGGGGCGGCGTGGAGCAGGGCGTTGATCTCGCGCTTCGTTCGGTGCAACGCGAACTCCTCGAGCGCGCTCGCACCGGAGAAAAGGAAGAGCAGCAGCGCGCCCTCCGCGAAGGCGCCGACGAGGCTCGCGCCGACCGCGACCGCCAGCATGAGGAAATGGATGTCGAGCTCGCCCCGCGGGAGTTTCTCCCGCACGTCGCCCAGCGCGTCCCAGCCGCCCGCGAGCATCGCAAGCACGAAGACGAGCGGGGCCAGCCAAGGAGGGCCGAGCGCGGACCGCTCGAGCGCGAGGGCCAGCAACGCCAGCACCCCGCAGGCCGTCGCGAGGGTCGCGAGCTGGCGCCACTCCGCGGCGGAATCGGGCGCGTCCCCGGCCTCTTCGGGCAGGTCGAACTCGCGCCACTTCCACAGCGCGGGCGCCGTGACGCACGTCTCGCGGCTCACGAGCACCCCGCGCGCGTCGGTCGAGACCGCGAAGCCCGGGAGGGGGCGACCGACCGCCGGGGCGAGCCCGTCGAGCCCGACGCGATGCGCGTCGAGCACGGTCGCGAGTTTCGCCCGCAACGCCTCGAAGTCGACCCGCCCGAGCGTCGCCACCGCGACCCGGCCGCCGAGCGGATCCACCCGCACGGCCGCGACCCCGGACTCGCGCGCGAGGAACTCGGCCAGGCTCTCGGTCCAGCGGTCGGCGGTCGGTTTCGCGGATTTGGCGTTCGTCATCGGGGAACCGGCGTGAAGATTGGTCGTTTTCCCCGCCTCGAACGACAGAAAACACCGCCACCTTCCGCATGATCGGCATCCGCGAAGATCCCGGCGCCCGGGCCGACGGGGACGAAGTCTCCGCCGGTCTCGTCGCCCGCGTGTTCTCCGCGGAAGGCTGGTTGCGGGAGGGGCCCGGCCTCGAGCACCGCCCGCAGCAGGAGGAGATGGCCCGCGCCGTGATCGACGCGTTCCAGACGGACGAATCCCTCCTCTTCGAGGCCGGCACCGGCGTGGGCAAGAGCATGGCCTACCTCGTGCCCGGCATCCTCCACGCGACCGCGACCGGCCGCCCCTGCGTCGTCTCCACCCACACGATCTCGCTCCAGGAGCAGATCCAGCACAACGACCTGCCCCGTTGCCGCGCCCTCTTCGAGCGCGTGTCACCACTTCGCGAATACGCCGCCTTCAAGTCCGCCGTCCTCGTCGGCAAGGCGAACTACCTCTGCCGGCAGCGGCTCGTGCAGGCCCTCGCCAACGGGGCCGACCTCCTCGGCGGCCCGGAGCAGGACGAGCTCGCCCGCATCGCCGAATGGGCGGGGCGCACCGGGACGGGCCTCGTCCACGAGCTGGGCGTCCCGCCCCTTCCCGAGGTCTGGGACCGGGTCAACGCCGACAGCTCCTCGTGCTCGCGGCGCACCTGCACGCCGGAGAACTGCTTCCACCAGGCCGCGCGGGCGCGGATCCGCACGGCGCAGGTCGTGATCGTCAACCACTCCCTGCTCTTCGCGCTCGTCAACGCCGGCGGGCTCGCGCCCGGCGCGCGGGGCGTGCTCCTCCCCGACGACTTCCTCGTCCTCGACGAGGCGCACACCGTGCCCGAGGTCGCGACCGGCCACTTCGGATTGAACGTGAGCTCCTACGCGGTCGACCGCCTCCTCAAGGCCCTCTTCAACCCGCGCCGCCGCACCGGCCTGTTGCGGAAACTCGGCGACGATCGCGACCGCCAGCGCGTGCTCGACGCCCTCGAGGCGAACGAACAGTTCTTCGGCTTCATCGGCGACCGGCTCCTCGAGAAACACGCCGTCGCGCGCGTCCGCGAGCCGGAGTGCGCCGAGCCGACGCTGCTGCCGCCGCTGCGGCTGGTCGTCGATTCGCTGGAGCGCCTCGCCCGGAAGCTCGACGAAGGCTGGATGCGCGACGACCTGCTCGACCAGAAGACGCGCGTCGCCGGCTGCCTCGATCGCGTGCGCTCGTTCCTCGCGATGGCCGAGGAGACCCACGTCCACTGGGTCGAGCGCGGCGGCCGGCGCGGACGGATCGTCGGCCTGCGCACGGCCCCGATCGACGTGGCTCCGCACCTGCGCGCCGCCGTCTTCGAGCGCGGCACGTCCGTGGTCTGCACGAGCGCGACCCTCGCGGTGGCCGGCGCGATCGGGCCGTTTCAGGAACGCGCCGGGGCCGGGGCCGCCCGCGCGCGGATCGTCACCTCGCCCTTCGATTTCGAGCGCAACATGCGCGTGTTCATCGCCGCCGACATCCCCTCGCCCTCGACCGCGGGCGCCCGGCTCGCCCTCGACGAGCTGGTCGACTGGGTCGGGTTCTGCGTGGGGCGGGTGGGCGGCGGGTCCCTCGTCCTCTTCACCAGCCACGGCGACCTCCGGCACGTCGCCGACGCCCTCCAGCCCGCCCTGGCCGCCGCGGGGCGGCCGGTCTTCGTGCAGGGGCGCGAGCATTCGCGCTCGGAACTCGCCGCCCGGTTCCATGCGGCGGGGAACGGCGTGCTCTTCGGGGCCGACAGTTTCTGGACGGGCGTCGACATCCCCGGGCCGGCCCTCTCGCAGGTGATCCTCACGCGGTTGCCGTTCGACGTGCCGACCCACCCGATCGCCGAGGCGCGGGCCGAGCACGTCACCGCCCGGGGCGGGAACGCCTTCGCGCAACTCACCCTGCCGGATGCGCTCATCAAGTTCCGCCAGGGGATCGGGCGCCTGATCCGCACCCGGGAGGACCGCGGCGTGGTCACGATCCTCGACTCGCGCGTGCTCACCAAGACCTACGGCCGGCACTTCCTCGGTTGCCTGCCGACGCCGCGCTACACGCGGCTGCGACGGGATTCGCGCGACGCGCTCTTTCCCCGGTTTGAATGACCTCGCCGCCCGACCGCGGGCCGCGCACCGTGACGCCGCCATGAGGTTCCACGCCAACGGCGCGACCGACATCGGGCGCGTCCGCCAGAACAACGAGGACGCGTTTCTCCTCGAGGCCGGGGCCGGGGTCTTCGCGGTCGCCGACGGGGTCGGCGGGATGCAGGCGGGCGAACTCGCGAGCAAGGTCGCGATCGCCGCGGTTGCGGGTGCGTTGGCGAACCGGTGCGCGGAGGCGCTCGGCGATCTGCCCGGGCTCGTCCAAGAGGCGCACCGCGCGGTGCGTCGTACGGGCGACGAGCTGCCGCCGGGCGGCATCGGCACGACGCTCACCCTCGCCCACCTGGCCGACGGCCTGGTGCGGATCGCCCACGTCGGTGACTCCTACGCCCTGCTGGTGCGCGCCGGGCGCTGCGAGGCGATCACCGCGCCGCACAACGTCGGGACCGAACGCCGCGACATCCTCGCCGACGCCCCCCACCCGCCGGTTTCGCCCCACGCCCTCACCCGCGTGCTGGGCCAACCCGAACCGCTCCAGGCCACGCTCTACGAGGAGCGACTGGTTTCCGGCGACTGGCTGGTCCTCGCGACCGACGGTCTCACCGATTGTGTGACCCTCGCGACGATCGCCGCGACCTGCACGCACGCCGCGGATCCGGAAACGGCGGTACGACAACTCATCGAACAGGCCCTCGCCCGCGGCGGTCGCGACAACATCACGGTGGTCGCGATCCGGATCGAAGACGCCTGAGGGTCGGTCGGGGACGACGGCTTGCGTTTCCCGCGAACCGTCGCACGTTCTTCCCTAACCTCCCGTGAACCAACGATCTGAACGTTTCCGCCAGCTCGTCAGCCAGCATCCGGAAAACGTGATGTTTCACTTCAGCCTCGGCCAGGCGCTCCTGGAGGAGGCGCGCCCGGCGGATGCGTTGCCACACCTCGAGCACTGCGCGAAGCAGAAGGCCGACTGGATGATGGCGCGCATCCTCCTCGGCAAAGCCCTCCTCGCCCTCGGGCGGCGTGAGGAGGCACGGCCGATCCTCGCCGACGCGCTCAAGCTCGCCATCGACCAGGACCATGAAACCCCCGAGGCCGAACTGCGAGCCCTGCTCGCCGACTTGAAGGCCGTCGGCTGAGCCGGTTTGCCTTCAGCCCTCGCCGATCGTCGCGCCCACGACCCGTATGACCAGCCGGCGCGAATCGTCGCCGGGTCTCCGGGCGGTGAGTCCGACGATCCCCGCGCTCGTCAGGTAGGGCGGACGCGGCGCAGTCACGAGAAGGGCGCACTCCAAGGCGGGCTGGCCGTTGACGAAGAGGGTGAACGCGAGCTGATGCGCCTCCATCCACCCGGGGAGGCCAAGCGGGAGCGGATCGATCACCTCGACGGACTTCGCGTGGAAGTGCATCCCCGTTTCGACCCTTCCGGCGCGGACGAGCAGCGACCAGAGCGACGGACGACGGATCACCTCCATGAGCACTTCGCGCAGACCCGGAGTGCGCGCCACCAGGTCGCTGAAGGCGAGCAGCGCCGGAGAAACCGCCGCGAAAGCTCGTTCGTCCGCCTCGTCCAGGCCGGCGCGCTCCGCGACCGACCGCCCGGCCTCGACGGCCGTGGCCGGAAACGGTTCGAAAGCGAAGGCGAAGCGCTCGTCCTCCCGGATCGCGCCCGACTCGCGCGCCGCGCGCAGCTTGGCGACGGTCCGACACGCGTCCGCGAGACCGAGCGCGAGAAACTCGCCGTTGATCGCGGCCGTCGCCTCCCGCACGGCGGGGCCGGTCCGGTTCGGCCAAGGGTCGACGACGACCGGACCGATGGTCGCGATCCCGAGTGTCGCCATCGCGCCCCGAAAGGTGTACGCGCGCCCGGCGCTGGTGTGCAGCGTGAGCGGCGGCGCGGCTTCCGCCGGGTTGGTCGCGGCGAACCGCATCGTCACCAGCCACTGGCGTCGCCTCCCGTCCTCGAAAAAGGACACGAGCCCCGCGATCGCATCGCCCGGTTCGGGGTGGTCGCGGTCCGCGGGGTGGACGAGCTCGTCGAGGCGGATCCCCCGGGCGTGCGCTTCCGCGACGATCCGCGCGTCCGGCGGAGTGGTGAAACGCTCCCGGTCGAGAGCCCGGATCTCCTCGGACCAACCGAAGGCCGGAAGGCCGATCGCGACCACGGCGGTCGCGAGCAGACGCTGGAGCAGGGGTCGATCCATCACCCCGCGAGCATCGTCTCCACGCCCCGACTCGCGCAAGCGCAGGTAAGCCGCGGTAATGCCGCGCGGTCGCGGTTGTGAAAACTTCGTGAAGGTCGATCGCGGGGGTTCCCTTTTCCCCAGGACACTGCTAGCCTCCGCACGCTTTCCCAGCCCGCCCCTCCCCTCATGAATGCCACCGCCTCAGACGCCCCTCTGACCGGCCGCGAGGATGCTCCACGGCTCCACGTGTTGATCGTCGAGGACGATCCCCTCGTCCGCCGACTGCTTCGGCGGCGGCTCCACCGCGCGGGTCTTGACGTGCTGTGCGCCGCGAACTGCGAGGACGCGGTCCGGCTCGCGGTCGACCCCGCCGAACCGATCCAACTCGTCATCACCGACGGCATCATGCCCGGGGGCGACGGCTTCGAGGTGGCGCGCCACTTCGGCCGCGGGGAGCAACCCGTTCCGGTGATCCTGCTCTCGGGTTACCTGAACCATTTCATCTCCCGGCCCGACATTCCGGAGAACATCGAGGCCTTTTTCGACAAGCCGTTCGTCCCCGACGAGATCGCGGCCAAGGCGCTCGACCTGCTGGGCGTGACGGCCTGAGCCGCCGTCCGGGAAAAACGGATACGGCACGACGGGATCGTGCCGGCCCTTGAAGTGGCCGAGGTGACGAGGCTGACCGAACACCCCGGCCTCGTCACCTCGGCCACGTCACCTCGGCCGCTACGGTCTTCGATCCCGACCGCGCGAGGTGGGTGTAATCGAAAGTGGTGGCAACCTGCGGTCGTGGGCCGGGGTTTATCCCCGGCTTTTTCGGCTCTTTCAGTCGGAAGCCGGGGATGAACCCCGGCCCACGACCACGGCATGCAAGGTCACCATGGTCGATGCGTCCGAATCGGCCGCGCTGAAGCCCGTCGGTCTTCAGCGGAACCGAGGCATGCCACCACTTTCGATTACACCCGCGCGAGGTCCCCGACGGGTTTCCGTCTTGCAGAAAGTCGGCGTTGCGAAACGCTCGCCGACGCGTCGAAACGGCCCCGAACGGGCCGCGGCGCGAAAAGCAACACCCCGTCAACGACCCGACCTTTCGCCCCGCCCCCCTCGCGGCGAAAGCCCGTTTCTCCCATGAAACACCGTCCCGATAGGCCGCGCGCATGCGGCAAGGCGTCCCCGACCGGCCTCGCCGCGCTCGTCGCCGCGACCGTCCTGCTTCCGTGGAGTGCGGACGCGTTTCCGTTCACCTTCGGCGAAGTCTCGGGCAGCCTCGACACGACGCTCTCGCTCGGCGCGAGCCAGCGGCTGGGCGAGCCCGACCGGAGGTTCTATGGCACGGCGAGCGGCGGCCTGCAGAACTCCGTCAACGCCGACGACGGCAACCTCAACTATCCCAAGGGGCTCGCCTCGCTCGCCGCCAAGGGCACGAGCGACCTCCAGCTCGACCTCTCCCGCAACTTCAAGGCCTTCGCCCGCGCGACCTACTTCTACGATCACGAGAACGAACGCCGCGACCGCGACCGCACCCCCCTCTCGCGGGCTGCGCTCCGCGAGGTCGGCAAGGATTTCGAGCTGCTCGACGCTTTTGTCGTCGGTCGGTTCACCCTCGCGGACCGGCCGCTCGACGTCCGCCTCGGCTCGCAGGTGCTGAGCTGGGGCGAGAGCACGTTCATCCAGAACGGGATCAACGTCATCAACCCCGTCGACGTCTCCAGCCTCCGCGTCCCCGGAGCGGAGTTGAAGGACGCGCTCCGGCCCGTGCCCATGCTCTCGGTCTCCTTCGGGGTCTCGGAAAACGTGAACTTCGAGGCGTTCTACCAGTTCGCCTGGGAAGAGACCGTGATCGACCCGGCAGGGACGTATTTTTCGACGAACGACTTCGCCGGGCTCGGCGGGAGCCGCGTCTACCTCGGCTTCGGCGCGATCCCCGACGACAGCCCGCTCGGCTTCGTCCCGCGCGGGCCCGATGGCGACCCCTCCGACGCAGGGCAGTTCGGCCTCGCCGCCCGCATCCTCGCGCCCGGGCTCGACTCGACCGAGTTCGGCTTCTTCTTCGTCAACTACCACAGCCGCCTCCCGCTGATCAGCGCCCGCACGCCGACGACGCCGATCGATGCCGCCGCGGTGCAGGCCGACGCGACCCGGCTCGCCCAGCAGAACATCGTGCCCGCGATGCTCGCCGCCGGCATCCCGCCCGCCTCGATCTCCGCGTCGTTGACGACGCTGCTCGGAGCCGCGTTCACCAACGTCCCGGTCGCGAACCTGCCCGCGTCGCTCCAGCCGTTCTATCCCGGCACGCAGTCGATCGTCTCCGGGGCGAGCCGGCTCGGCCTGCTCACCGCCGCCGCGACCGGTCGTTACCTCGTCGAGTATCCGGAGGACATCCGCCTCTACGGCATGAGCTTCAACACCGACCTCGGCGGCAGCGGCATCTCCCTCCAGGGCGAGCTCTCCTACAAGACCGGCGTGCCCCTCCAGCGCGACGACGTCGAGCTGCTCTTCGCCGCGCTCTCCGCGCTCAATCCCGTCTTCGGAGCCAACAACCAGATCGGGAACTTCCTCGGGCAGCTCGATCGGCGCATCTCCGGCTGGAGCCGCAAGGACGTCTGGCAGGCCCAGGCCACGGCCACCAGACTCTTCGGCCCGGTGCTCGGCGCGAGCCAGGCGCTGGTGCTCGGCGAGGTCGGCTTCACCCGCGTGAACGGCTTGCCGCGGCCCGGGGTGCTGCGCTTCGACGGCTCCGGTACGTTCACCGGCGGCGACCAGGCCTTCATGAACGCCACCGGCAACGGCGCGTTTCCCGCCGCGCCGGAGTCCGCCTTCGCCGACGACTTCTCGTGGGGCTACCAGCTCGCCGCCCGGCTCGACTACAACAACGCCTTCGCCGGGGTGAACGTCGCCCCTTCCCTCGCCTTCGCCCACGACGTGAGCGGCAACACGCCCCTGCCTCTCGGCAACTTCCTCGAGGGCCGCCGGACGCTCACGCTCGGCGTGGAGTTGTCCTACCTGAACCAATACGCGCTCGAGCTGCGCTACGTGAACTACTCCGGCGGCGGCGTCTACAACCTCATCGCCGACCGCGACTTCGCCTCCCTCACCTTCAAGTATTCGTTCTGAGCCGCCGGCCAACCGCAGACCACGCCCATGCCCGCCCGCACCTTCCTCCAACTCCTCGGCGCGCTCGCCCTCGTCGCCTCCTCCTCCGCCGCACCCTCCGAGGCGGAGCTCGCGCGCCTCGGGCTCGACCTCACCCCGCTCGGGGCCGAGCGCGCCGGCAACGCCGACGGCACGATCCCGGCATGGGAGGGCGGCATCACCGCTCCGCCTGCCGGCTACGTCCGCGGCCGGCACCACGTCGACCCGTTCCCCGACGACCAACCGCGCTTCACGATCACGCGGGACAACCTCGCCTCGCACGCCGACAAGCTCGGCGCGGGCCACAAGGCGCTCCTCGAGGCCTACCCCACCTACCGGATGCCCGTCTACCCGACGCGCCGCAGCGCCTCGTTCCCCCAACGCATCTACGACGCGACCCGCGCCAACGCCGGGACCGCACGCCTCCTCAACGACGGCAACGGCGTCGCCGGCTCGATCGTCGGGATCCCGTTCCCCATCCCGCGGACGGGCCGGGAGGTGATCTGGAACCACCTCCTGCGCTACCGCGGCGTGGCCGTGATCCGCTCGATCGCCCAGGCCGCCCCCACCCGCGGCGGCGCCTACTCGCTCGTGACGTTCGCCGACGAGTTCCTCGTCAACTACAGCCGCCCCGACATCGCCGAGGCCGACCTCGGCAACACGATCCTCTTCTACAAGCAGGAGGTGCTCTCGCCCGCCCGGCTCGCCGGCTCGATCCTCGTCGTCCACGAGACGCTCGACCAGGTCGCCGAGCTCCGCCGCGCCTGGATCTACAACGTCGGCCAGCGGCGCGTCCGCCGCGCGCCCAACGTCGCCTACGACAACCCCGGCACCGCCTCCGACGGCATGCGCACGACCGACCAGTTCGACATGTTCAACGGCGCGATCGACCGCTACTCGTGGGAACTCGTCGGCAAGCGCGAGCTCTACGTGCCCTACAACTCCTACCGCCTCCACGGCGACGGGGTGAAGTACCGCGAGATCCTCACCCCGCTCCACATCAACCAGGATCTCACCCGCTACGAGCTCCACCGCGTCTGGGTCGTCGAAGCCGCGCTCCGTCCCGGCACCAGCCACGTCTATCCGCGCCGCACGTTCTACATCGACGAGGACAGCTGGCAGATCCTCGCCGCCGACCAGTACGACACGCGGGGCGGGATCTGGCGCGTCTCCGAGGGGCACTGCATCAACTACTACGACGAACCGACGTTCTGGACGACGCTCGAGGTCCACACCGACCTCGTCGCCGGCCGCTACCTCGCGGTCGGCCTCGACAACGAGGCGGCCATGTACGACTTCAACGCCCGCCGCACGCCCGACGACTACACGCCCGCCTCCCTCCGCCGCGAGGGCGTGCGTTGAAACCCGGCCTCCCCCGCCCGCTCCTCCTCGCCCTCGCGCCGCTCGCGGGGATGTGCCTCCTCCACGCCCGGCCGGCCGATCCCGCCCGCCTCGCCGAACGCGCCCTCCTCCTCGATGTCGCGCGGGCCGGCGAGCGCGTCGTCGCCGTCGGCCAGCGCGGGATCATCGTGTTCTCCGACGACGGGGCCGCGACCTGGGCGCAGGCCTCGTCCCCCACGCAGGAACTCCTCACCGCCGTCGGCTTCGCCACGCCCCGTATCGGCTGGGCCGCCGGCCACGGCGGGATCGTCCTGCGCTCCGAGGACGGGGGCGCGACCTGGGGCGCGGCGACCGCGCCGGCGACGGAGGACGACTCCTTCCTCGACCTCCTCGCCCTCGGCCCGGATCACGTCGTCGCCGTCGGAGCCTACGGGCTGTATTGGGAAACCCGTGACGCCGGCGCCTCGTGG
>DAIPIQ010000207.1:0-6029 GCA_036770745.1 Opitutaceae bacterium
GGCGACGGGCTTGCGGCAGTGGGCCTTGATCCAGCGCGCGGCCTCGACCTCGGCGGTGCCGCCGATCTCGCCGATCATGATGATCGCGAGCGTCTCGGGGTCGTCGTTGAAGAGCTTGATGACGTCGAGGTGCGAGGTGCCGTTGACGGGGTCGCCGCCGATGCCGACGCAGGTCGACTGGCCGAGGCCCTTCGAAGTGATCTGCCAGACGGCCTCGTAGGTGAGGGTGCCGGAGCGCGAGACGATGCCGACGCGGCCCTTGCGGTGGATGTAGCCCGGGGCGATGCCGATGCGGCATCCGCCCTTCGAGTCGGGGCCGGTGCCGGGGGTGACGACGCCCGGGCAGTTGGGGCCGATCAGGCGGGTGCGGCGGCCGGCCATGGCGCGTTTCACCCGCACCATGTCGCGCACGGGGATGCCCTCGGTGATCGCGACCACGAGGTCGAGGTCGGCGTCGACGCCCTCGAGGATCGCGTCGGCGGCGAAGGGCGGCGGGACGAATACGGCGGATGCCTGCGCCCCGGTCTGGCGAACCGCCTCGGCGACGGTGTCGAAGATCGGGACCTTGTGGCCCCCGTGCTCGAAGTGCTGGCCGCCCTTGCCGGGCGTGACGCCGGCGACGACCTGCGAGCCGTAGTCGAGCGAGAGCTGGGTGTGCCGCGCGCCGAAGCTCCCGGTGATGCCCTGGATGACGATGCGGGTGTCCTCTTTGACGAAGATGGCCATTGGGTAAGCGGTAAGGGCGGTAAGGGCGGTAAGGGCGTAAGGGTTTAAGAGCGTAAGAGCGTAAGTTGGGTAGGCTTTAGGAAGCGGGAGGAGCTCGGAGGGGCGAAGCCACGGTGCTTACGCTCTTATTCCTCTTACGCTCCTACGCCCTTGCGCCCCATGTCAGGCGACGAGTTTCACGATCTTCCGCGCGGCGTCGGCCATCGTGTCGCCGCTGGTGATGGCGAGGCCGGAGGCGGCGAGGGTTTCTTTGCCGGCCTCGACGTTGTTGCCCTCGAGGCGGACGACGAGGGGGATCCTCAGGCCGACCTCGCGGACCGCGGCGACCACGCCCTGGGCGATCACGTTGCAGTCCATGATCCCGCCGAAGATGTTCACGAGGATCCCCTTCACGTTGGGGTCGCTGAGGATGATCTTGAAGGCCGCCTCGACCTGGGCCTTGGAGGCGCCGCCGCCGACATCGAGGAAGTTGGCCGGGTTGCCGCCAAAGTGTTTGATGATGTCCATCGTGCTCATCGCGAGGCCGGCGCCGTTGACGAGGCAGGCGATGTCGCCGTCGAGCGCGATGTAGCTGAGGGCGTGTTTCGAGGCCTCGATCTCCTTGGGGTCCTCTTCGTCGAGGTCGCGGAGGGCGACGATCCCGGGGTGGCGGAAAAGAGCGTTGTCGTCGAAGCCGACCTTGGCGTCGAGGGCGAGGAGCCGGCCGTCGCGGGTGGTGATGAGGGGGTTGACCTCGACCATCGCGCAATCGAGCTCCCAGAACATCCGGTAGAGCGCGTCGAGGAGCTTCACCGCCTGTTTGAAGACGTCGCCGGTGAAACCGAGGCTGAACGCGACCTGCCGTGCCTGGTAGCCCTGGAGGCCGACCGCGGGATCGACGAACACCTTGGTGATCTTCTCCGGCGTCGCCTCGGCCACGGCCTCGATGTCCATCCCGCCCTCGGTGGAGGCCACGATGACCGGGCGGGAGGAGCCGCGGTCGAGGAGGATTGCGAGGTAGTACTCCTTCTCGATCTCGCAGGCTTCGGTGAAGTAGACCGTCCGCACCCTGCGACCGGCCGGGCCGGTCTGCTTCGTCACGAGGGTGTTGCCGAGCATCCGACCGGCGAGCTCGAGGGCTTCGTCGCGGGTCTTGGCGAGTTTGACGCCGCCCTTGAAGCCGTCGGTGAAGGTCCCCTTCCCGCGGCCGCCGGCGTGGATCTGGGATTTGACGACGTAGGGCGCCTGGAGGGAGTCGAGGGCGGCGGCGAACTCGGAGGCGTCGCGCGCGGCGACGCCCTTCGGGCCGGGCACGCCGAATTTCTCGAAGAGCGCCTTGGCCTGGTATTCGTGGATGTTCATGGAGAAGGGGAGGGAGTTAGGGGGGCGCGTCGGCGCGGGCAAACCCGAAGCCCGCCGATCCGCGCGGCGCTCAGCCGATCGAGAAACCGCCGCCGAGGAGGCGGCGGGTGAGGAACGCGGTCTGCTCGGCGGCGATCTCGCCGATGCCCTTGCTCGCGAGGGCGAGCAGGCGGGTGAGCTGCTCGTCGGAAAACGTCGCCTCCTCGCCCGAACCCTGCACCTCGACGAAGCGGCCCTTGCCGGTCATCACGACGTTGCAATCGACCTCCGCGTCGCGGTCCTCGAGGTAGGGCAGGTCGAGCACCTCGAGGCCGTCGACGACGCCGACGCTGACCGCGGCGACGGAGTCGCCGAACGGATTCTCGGGGATCGACTTCGCGTCGAGGAGCTTCTGGACGGCGAGGCGGGCGGCGAGCCAGGCGCCGGTGATCGCGGCGGTGCGCGTGCCGCCGTCGGCCTGGAGCACGTCGCAATCGATCCAGAGGGTGTTGTCACCGAGCTTGCCGAGATCGATGACGGCGCGGAGGGAGCGGCCGATCAGGCGCTGGATCTCGACGGTGCGCCCGTCGAGCTTGCCGCGCGAGATGTCGCGCGATTTCCGCTCGAGGGTGGCGTAGGGAAGCATTGAATACTCGGCGGTGAGCCAGCCGCCCTTCACGCCCTGCTGGCGCATCCAGGCCGGGACCTTGGGTTCCAGCATCGCGGCGCAGATCACGCGCGTGTCGCCGAAGCTCACGAGCACCGAGCCGTGGGCGTGCGGCGCGATGTCGGGCTCGAAGCGGATCGGGCGGAGCTGGTCGGGTTTGCGGCCGTCGGATCGGGTCCGGGAACTCATCGGGGTGGACCCAACGTCACCGCCCCGGCCCCGGCAAGGCCGAAGCCCCCTGACCCGGAAACGGCGGGCGGGCGGGGCACGGAGGTCACGGAGATTCCAGAGGAGTTGCACAGAGGAGGGCTCCATGCCGCGAGGGCCGGTTCGCCTTCCGGGTGAAAGGAAGAAGCGCACGAAATCGAGGCAGCGCTCCGTGGCCTCGTGCCCCTTTCCTGCCCTCTGTGGCCCGACGGCTCCGGACCTCCCTCAACCGACGGCGTCGCGCGTCGGCGTGCCGTTGACGAGGCGGAGCGCGCCGGTGGCGGCGTCGCGCACCTCGGGCGGGAGGGCGGACTGGGGAAACCCCTGGTAGCAGACGGGGCGGGCCCAGCGGAAGATCGCGCCGGTGCCGACGCTGGTGAAGCGGACGTCGGTCGTCGCCGGCCAGGGTCCGCTGTGGACGATCGAGGGGCAGACCTCGACGCCGGTGGGGAAACCGCCGTGGATGATCCGGCCGGCGAGTTGCTCCAGGGTGGCGAAGAGCGCGGGCGCGGCTTCGAGTTCGCCGGGCTCGCCGTGGACCGTCGCGGTGAGCTGGCCGCCGAGCGCGCCGAGGGTCGCGACCATCTCCGCGACGTCCGTGCAGGCGACGAGCAGGGTCGCGGGGCCGAAGATCTCCTCGTGGAGCGCGTGGTTCGCGGCGAACGTCTTCGCCTCGGTGCGGAAGAGGGCGGCGGTCGCGTGGCAGCCGCCGGGGCCGGTCTCGGTCGAGGCGGCGAGGAGGGTTTCCACGCCCGGAGCTCCGCCGACGCGCTGGAGGCTCGCGCCATAGCTCGCGCGCGTGCCGCGGTTGAGCATCGCCGCGGCGGGCGTCGCCCAGAGGAGGGCGCTCAGGCGCTCGACGAACGCGTCCGCCCCGGGGGTGCCGGCGACGAAGAGGACCAGCCCGGGGTTGGTGCAGAACTGGCCGACCCCGAGCGTCACCGAGGCATGAAGGCCGGTGGCGATCGCATCGGCGCGCGCGGCCATTGCGCCGGGAAGCAGGCAGACGGGGTTGATGCTGCTCAGCTCGCCGAAGAACGGAATCGGATCGGGCCGCGCCGCGCAGCGGTCGTAGAGCTGGCGGCCGACCGCCTGGGAGCCGGTGAAGCCGACCGCCTTGATCGCGGGGTGGGCGACGAGCCCCCCGCCGATCGCGCGGCCCGAGCCGAAGAGCAGGGAGAACACGCCGGGATGGAGCCCGCAGGTGCGGACCGCGCGGACGACGGCGTGGCCGACGAGTTCCGACGTGCCGGGGTGCGACGAGTGCGCCTTGACCACGACCGGGCACCCGGCGGCGAGGGCCGAGGCGGTGTCGCCGCCAGCCACGGTGTAGGCCAGGGGGAAGTTCGCCGGGCCGAAGACCGCGACCGGGCCGATGGGGCGGAGGAGCAGGCGCGTGTCGGGCTTGGGCAGCGGGGTGCGGCCGGGCTGGGCGGTGTCGATCCGCGCATCGGCCCACGAGCCGTCGACGATGAGATCGGCGAAGAGGCGCAACTGGCCGCAGGTGCGCGCGCGTTCGCCCTGCGCCCGCCCGGCGGGCAGCGCGCTCTCGGCGACGAAGCGCTCGAGCAGCGCATCGCCCAGCGCCTCGATCTCGTCGGCGATCGCGCGGAGGAAACGCGCGCGCTCCGCTCCCGTCGTCGCGCGGTAGCTCGCGAACGCCTCGCCCGCCGCGGCGCACGCGCGCTCGAGCTCCTCGGCCGAAGCCTCGTGGCAGGTCGGGGCGAGCGTCGCACCCGTGGCGGGGGCGAGGGCGGCGAAGGTGTTCGCACCGGGCGCGCCGGGATTTCCTGCGATGAGGGAGAGGCCTTGGAGCTGGGTCATGGAAGCGGGAAGCGGATGGGTGGTGGGCGCGCGAAGCG
Organism: Opitutaceae bacterium; assembly: GCA_036770745.1. Taxonomy (GTDB): domain Bacteria; phylum Verrucomicrobiota; class Verrucomicrobiia; order Opitutales; family Opitutaceae; genus DAIPIQ01. The sequence continues at coordinate 4,783 of DAIPIQ010000207.1, forward strand.
GGCGGCGACGGACACCCGCACGTTCATCGCCGATCGTGCGCGAGGCAACCGGGTAACTCGCGAACCCCTGGGAGCGGCGGCGTCCCCGCCGCCGAGTGCGACGGCCATCCGGCGGCGGGGACGCCGCCGCTCCGACGTCGCGCATGCCGCGCCGGCCTCGGCGCCTCGCACGCCGGTTTCGGGCCTCCGCGAAGTTGGTCTGGCATGGGTCGGGGCGATCTGCTTGCTTCCGCGCGCCCCGCGCCGGCCCCTCCGACGCAGGGCCCCCCGCACCACCCCGAAGTCATCCGATCCATGTCCGACACTCCTGAAATCCGTCGCCGCCGACACATGACCCTCGTCGCGGCGTTTCTTGGCTGGATGTTCGACGGCTTCGAGATGGGCCTTTTCCCCCTCATCGCCCGTCCCGCGCTGCGCGACATGCAGGGCGTCGCGGGCGTGATGAACGACTCCTTCGTCGGCCAGTGGATGGGCATCGTCACCGCGCTCTTCCTCGTCGGCGCGGCGGTCGGCGGCACGCTCTTCGGCTGGCTGGGCGACAAGATCGGGCGGATGCGCGCGTTGAGCGCGAGCATCCTCATCTACTCGCTCTTCACCGGGCTGGTGTATTTCGCGGAGGTCCCGTGGCACCTCGCGGCGCTGCGCTTCGTCGCCGCGCTCGGCATGGGCGGGGAATGGGCGCTCGGCGTCGCCCTCGTCATGGAGGTGTGGCCCGACCGGAGCCGGCCGATGCTCGCGGGCTTCATCGGCGTGGCGGGCAACCTCGGGTTCCTCCTCGTCGCGGCGCTCGGGATGGCGTTTTCCGTGACGGTGGATTCGTGGCGCTGGGTCGCGCTCGTCGGCGCGGCCCCGGCGCTGTTGGTCTTCTTCATCCGGCTCTTCGTGCCGGAGTCGGAGCGGTGGGTGGAGGCCTCGAAGATCGCGCCGGCGCAACCGCTGCGCGAGATCATCGCCGGCGGGCTGACCGGGCGCACCTTGATCGCGACGCTGCTCGCGTCGGTCGCGTTGATCGGCACGTGGGGCTCGGTGCAGTGGCTGCCCTTGTGGGCGGACCAACTCACGGCCGGCACGCAACCCGCGGCGAAGGCCTACACGCAGGGGCTCTCTGCGTTTGGTGCGATCCTCGGGTGCCTTGCGGGCGCGTGGCTGGGTGGCCGGCTCGGCCGGCGCATCGCCTACTTTATCCTGTGCGCAGGCTCACTGGTCTCGTGCGCGTATCTCTTCCGCTTCGTCGACAGCTTTGGTGC
>DAIPIQ010000208.1:0-5994 GCA_036770745.1 Opitutaceae bacterium
GGAGGACGAGGCGCGCCAGATCGCCGCCGTTGGAGACCTGGAGCGTACCGGCGAGCGGATTCGTCGTGCCCACGCCCACGCCGCTGGTGCTGGAGGCGCCGACGGCCCCGCCGTTGGGCGCGAAGAGCACGGTCTGGGCGGGCAGCGGAGCCGGGAGGTGTGCCGCGAGGAGACCGACGAGCAAGAGCGAGGTGGTCGGGCGACCGGGCAGGGCAGGGGCGATGGGTTTCATGAGGGATCTCCGGGGCGAGGGCGGACGGTTGATCAAGGGGAACGGACGGGCGGGATCATCCCCCGGTGCGGTTCCGGGGTGGCGACGGCGCCCGGGGGCGGGCCGGTCGGCGCGGGCGGGAGGCGGCCGGTAAGGCCGGCCCGGCGGACGATCTCGGCTCGGGCGGCGACGATCTCTTCGAGGGGCGTGGGCTCGCCCGCCCGTGGTGGGCGGGAGGCCCGGTCGGCCCGCACTCCGGCCTCTTCCCTCGCAAACCGGGCGCGCAGGAGGCGCACGTCGTCGGGGGCGGCCTTGCGGATCGTTTCGGGTTGGCGCCCGGGGGCCTCCAGGAGGGCCGTCACCTGGTCGTGGGTGAACCGGGCGCGCGCCGCCCGGGCCGCGCGTCGCGCCTCGACTTCGGCGAGGTCGGCGGGGGGCGGTTGTTCGGGCGCGACCTCGCCGGCCTGGTTGAGCGGCGGGGGCGGTAGGAGGCCGCTGGTCTTCGGACGCTGGGCGCGAAGCCGCGCCATCTCCGCGAGGGTGGCCTCGTAGCGGGCCTGCCGGGCCGCTTCCGCCTCGAGCGTCTGCCGGGTCGGCGGAGGGAGGGGAGCGGGAGGAGGCTCGCTCTCGTTCGCCCGGGTCGCCGGGAGCGTCGCAAGCAAGGCGAGCCCGGCCGCGAGCGAGAGTCGGAACAGGGGGCTCGGATGGACGGGAAGAGTCCCGCGGGAGGACACTCGTGGCCGAGGCTGGTTCGGGCCCGGTGTCGCGGGGGTGGTGGGGTTCGGCGGCGTCATGATGAGGTTCCCGTTTCTCATCCCCGCGCGCCGAAGCGGCGCAGCCAGAGGGCCGCGACGCCCAGCAGGACCAGACCGCCCAGCCACGGCCACCAGCGGTGCGGGGGTGGGGCCGCAACGGCGGGGGCGGCCGTGGCGTCGGCTTCGTGGGAAGGTTCCGCGGTCGGCTGACCGGCGGGCTGTGGCTCCCGGGTTGGCGCGCGGTCGGTTTTGGGCGCTCCGGTCACCCTCGCGGGGACCGGATCAGTCTTCGCTTCGGGCGCATTCTCAAAGCCGGCGAACAACTCCTCCCGGCCAGGGATCGGGCCGTAGTTCTCGTAGCGCCAACGGAGCCATTTTTCGCGACCATCGCCACTATAGTATTTCGCGTAGAACTCCCCAAAGTGAACTGGTGCAGGAGGGTTCTCGAGACGCTTGGAAAGCGCCACCACGGCTCCTTGCTCCACCGCAGCACCAAAATCACCTTCTCCAAGGTCACCAATGAATCTCGAGAGTGCCTCCACGGGCCGCGCCCCTTCGATCAACCGGATCTTCTCCAAGGCATCCGTTCGCACCCGACCGTCTTCATGTGCCGACTGCCGCATGAGTTCCTCCCAAGCGGCTTCGTCTCCCAATTGGGCCAAGGCCACCTGCGCCATGCCTGCAATGCTCCTGCGAGACTTGAGCCCCTCGTCGGGAAACATGTGCTGGATCCTCGAGAGAGACTCCGGCTTTCGTTCCAGTTGCTCCCGGAGGAACGGAATCGCGGCAGGGTCACCCGATCGACCGATCTGCAACAGAGTGCGTCCTGCGAGGGCCTGACTCCTGACTTGCTTCTCGAACCGGGCTCGCAACTCCTGCCACCCCAACCTCTCCCCGTCGGCGTTAGCACTACCCGGCCACGCGCACAGCATCGCCAACGGCCAGATCCAATGATGCAGCGTCATGGCAGTAATCCCTCCGGATTGGCCGCGCGCCAATCGACCTTGCGGATGTTCGAGGCGCCAAACGAAGGCGGATCGGAGATCACGTCCCCCGACAACAGGCCGTCAGGCTCCTCGGGTACCCCGAGCACGTGCCCGACTTCCTGGGCCAATACCGTCAATGAGGATGTGCCACCCCCCACTGCTTGGATCGCAAGATACGTACCCACTGTTCCGGGAAGCTGCGCTCCAGCAGCCTCGGGCATCTTCTGCACCACATACACGGCCACATCAGTCCCGGGAGCCGAGGCATCGTTGAGGATTTTTTCCACCTCTGCGTTCGAAGACTGGAGCGTCAGCACCCCGTCTCCGTTGAGGTCGTAGGCGACGGCGGCGGCCTGCCAGCCCCCGCCGATGATCTCGAAATGCACGTTGGCCTGCTTGCTCCAGGTCTCGTTCAGGAAGCCAAGCACGGCCGCAGCGGAATACGGCTCGGCCGGGAGCGAGGCGCCCGTCAGCCCGATCCGCCACAAGGCGACCTTGAGCTTCTGCGTCGGATCCCGCGGGCGGCGTGCGACGAAGTCGACGTTGAGGCCGCCGACGATCTGGCCGTTCGGCAGCCACTGCACGTGCAGCGGCGGACTGAGAAACGAATGCTGGTTCCCACCGATTATCACCGTCTGATCGCCGGTGAGCGTGACCGCGCTGAAGGTCGAAGGCGCTCCGGGCGCGGCCCACGCGAGCTCCAGGTTCCCGGCCAGCGAAGAGGGTGTGACCTTCACGCGCACCTCACCGCTGCCGGAGCTCTGCTCGCCGGCCGAGAGCGGTACCATCATCGCGTGGCGCTGCGGGTTCACGAGGTTTTCATCGTCGTCGTCGAGGGCGCCCGGTCCGGAGGTTTCGAGAAAATCCACGTCGACGGCGTGCAGGTGCAGCCGGTCGGAGATCTTCGAATCATTGAGCGTATAGGTGAGCGCGAGCACGGCTCCGGCTCGACCCTCGACCGCCTCGATCAGGAGGGTGACCCCGGCCTGGGTGTTGATCCCGGTCAGTGCGCTTGGGTTCGCCGGGGTGGCAAGGTCGATGACCAGATCGGCACCCGCGAGCCGACCGTTGCCGCTGGCGGGATAGAACCGGAACGGGCTGAAGACCGGATCCTGTTCGTTCCCTTGGGTGTCGATGAACTTCACCGCCAGCACCCCTTGCGAGAGGCCGGGAGCGACAGAAAGGTGCAGTTTCACGAAATCCGCGTCCGTCCCGAGATCGATCTTCGTGTCCGAGAGATCCTCTCGCAACACCCCGTTGAACCGCAGCCTTTCGTCGAAGTTGTCGTTCACCGGCAGGACAAGGTTCGCCGGATTCTGCTCCAGCGCCTCGGCGATCGCGGCGCCATCGGGCCCCGGGCGGTGGCCGGTGATGTCCACCCGCAGCGGCGTGCTCTGGTAGTAGATCAACGCGAAGGTCCAGTTCTCGAGCTTGCCGAAAAGGCCGCCCGGGAACGAGATCGTCAGGGTGCCGGAGCCGGTCACGCCGACCTCGACGCCGAGGATGCGGACGTTGGCGAGGCTCGGGGTCGCGCCCTTCGGATACATGATCGGTACGACGCCTCCGCTGGTCACGGCGTTTTCGTAGGCCAGCTCGACCTCGTAGGTCGCCGCGCCCTCCTGCTCCTCCTCGAGCTCCTTCACCTCCGGCTTCACCTCGTGGATGTATTCGCCGCCCGAATTGAAGAGATTCACGCTCTGCGGACTCCCGATCAGCGCGGAGGGTTCGCCGAGCCGGACGAGGGTGACGAACTGCGGGATCTGCCAGAGGTAGTCGTAGAGCGGGGAGTAGCCGCTCCACACCTGTCCGTCCCCGAGGATGACGTTGGAGCACGGAACCCACTGCCCGTTGGGGGCGGTGCAGTAGACGACGTAGCGGGCGCCCGCCTCGGTGGGGAAACTGATCCCGTGCGCCCAACCGGCCAGCGAGAAGAACGTATAGACCACGTCGAAATTGAAATCGAAGTACTCCGACAACGAGGGGAGCAGCCCGCCGACCAGGCCGCCGCTCACCGCCACGCTGTAGAACGAGCCGAAAGCGGCATAGCCCGCCGCCAGCCTTCCCTGATACCCCGGATACGAACCCGAGGGCAGGTAGGCCGAAGGCGTGCCGCCGTGGATCACGTCCTCCACGACATCGAGCCGCGAGTCGCCGTCGAAATCCCGCGCGAAGGTGGTCGAGTCGAGCGTCGGACTCGTGCCCAGGACCGCCTCCAGGGCGTCGAAGTAGCCGTCCCCGTCACGATCGAGGCTCTCGAGGTGGTCGGAGATCCCGTTGAAATTGCCGTCGATCATCCCCCAGAGCGTGGCACCCGCCTCCGCCTTGAACCCCGGCTTCAGCTCGAGACGCTCGCCGGCGATCAACGCGCCCCGGGCCCCGTCGCGAAACTCGAGCTGGCCCTGGTTCTGCGCGGTGACGAGCGCCTCGTAGACCGCGGAGTTCCCGGCGGTGACGATGTTGGCGGGGATGGCGATGTTCTCGCCCGTCGTCCAGGTGCCCGATCCGCGCGCGCCCATGCCGCCGAACATGGACAGCGCGACCACCGAGGCAATCGGGCGCACGGGGAATCTCACGGGACGCCCGCCTCCGCCTCTTCGCTCCTGCGGGCCGCCGGCTCCGCCAGCCGTCGACTCCGGCTGCGCGCCGCCTCCCTGGCCGCCTCCCATTCCTCGCGGCTGAAACGCCGCGCCCGCTCCGACTCGGGGATGGCGAGCTCCTCGAGCGGGCCGAGGCCCCTGCCCTCCCGACGGGCCGCGATCGCCTCGACGAGCGTGGCCTCGAGGTCCACCTGCAGGCGCGAGGCGTAGTGCGTGCGGCGATTGATGAAATGCTCGAGGTTCGTGAAGGCCCCCAGCGGATCGCGGACGTGCCGGTCGTTGACCTCGCTCGAAAACCCCAGGTCGCGCTCGACCGCGTCGTCGATCCCGTCGCGATCGGCGTCGTCGAAAAGCGGGTTGGCCGCGCTCGCCGCAAGCTCGGCAAACTCGCTCACCCCCGCGCCGCCCGATCGATACCAAAGCCCGGACCCGCCGCGATCGTGGAGCATGCCCGCGTAGTGGAGCCGCCCGCGAAAGAACAAGTCCCATTCGCCAAGCTCGCGATCGATCCGCACCACGAACTCCAGGGGAAAGGCCGCCTCGAACCCCTCGGTGACGGGGAACGAAACCCGCCCGCTGACCCAGTCGCTTTGCCGGGCGCGGGCGGCCCCGCCGTTGAGCACGAAGAACCGTCCGGCCCGGATGCCCATCGTCGGAGGCTCGACCGAGAAGGCGAAGACCGCCCCCGCGACGCTCAGCAGCGTCGGTTCGGCGGGATCGGCCGACAAGGCCGGACGCACCGCGATGCTGTAGAAACGCACCTCGCCCCGGGGGTCGCCCACCACGGGTCCGTCGCCCGCGTCCTGCAGGGGGAGCTCGAGGCGGACGAGCCCCCTGCCGGCCACCTTCAGCCCATAGACGCGCCCTCCCTCGCTCCAATGCCGCAAGCGCTCGAGCGCGAGGGAATCGGCGACCTGCACCGCACCGGCGAGCGCCACCGGTCCGGCCGGAGGCAGGTCCGTCTTCTCCCGCTGGCGCTCGCGTGCATCGGGCTGGCGGGCCAGCGCCGCGAGATCGCGCTCGAGCGTCTCGCCGTCGACGATCGCCGGCCCCGAAGTCGGACCACCCGCGACGGTCGCGACGGTCGCCAAGAGAAGAACGAGAGCGGCGAGCGCGACGGCCTTCGCGGAAGGCGCGGAAACGCCGGAGGCGGAAGCGCGGGCCCAACCGTTGATCAGGATCCGTGGGGTTCGGGGTTGCATTCGGTCCTCGATCTCACGCCTACCCCCCCTGTTCGCCTTAGTCAACACTCTTTTTCGCGATTTTTTGCCAGGCAAGAACGGGGATCTTCAGGTGATCCTTCGATGCCGTCGATGAAGCCTCGTGCGCGCGCGGACCCTCGCTCGCGCTCGGCCTTTCCAAGGTGGACGCCGGTCGGTCGGCGTTCCCGCGGGCGCCTCGCACGCGGACGTCCCCACGCCTCTCGGCGAGAGGCGTGCCACCTC
>DAIPIQ010000031.1:0-17061 GCA_036770745.1 Opitutaceae bacterium
GCCGATCCAGCCCGATCCAGTAGAGGCCGAGCTGGCGGACCGCCTCCGCGAAGCGTCCGAAATCGACCGGCTTGCGCAGGTAGCTGTTCGCCCCGGTGTCGCAACTCGTCACCCGGTCGCGGTCCTCCGAGGAGGAGGTGAGCACGACCACGGGGATGCGCCGGGTCACCGGATCGGCGCGCATCCGCCGCAGCACCTCCACGCCGTCGATCTTCGGCAGCTTGAGGTCGAGCAGCACGAGCGCGGGCACGAGCCGCGGATCGGGTCCGCGACCATCGAGGAGCGCGAGCGCCTCCTCGCCGTCGCGGGCGACGATCAGCCGGTTGCTGATCCCGTTCCTCGCCAGGGCGCGCGCCGTCAGGGCGATGTCGCTCTCATCGTCCTCGACCAGCAGGATGACGGGGGGTTCGGCTGAGTTCACGGGTGGGAGCGGCGGGGACCGGCGGGCCCGATTGTTTTCCCCCGCGCGCGGGCGCGCGGTCAACCGCTATCTCGGGGGTCCGCGCGCGTCGTCCACCCGTCGGCCGCGGAGGCCGGCTGGTTCAGTTCGAGCCAGTAGTCGGCGAGTCGCCGCACCGCCTCGCTGAACGCCTCGAACTCGACCGGCTTGCGCACATAGCCGTTCGCCCCGTGGTCGTAGCTCGCGGCGAGGTCGCGCGGCTCGAGCGAGGAGCTGAGGATCACGACCGGCACTCGCCGCGTGCGCGGCTCGAGGCGGAGGCGACGCAGCACCTCCAGCCCGTCGATGCGCGGCAGCTTCAGATCCATCAGGACCAACGCCGGCGCGACCGACCCGGCCGTCGCGCCGAGCAGGTGCTCGAGCGCCTCTTCGCCGTCGCGGGCGATGAGCAGCGGGTTGGCCACCCGGTTGCGCGCGAACGCGCGGCGCGTGAGGTCGACGTCGCTCGGGTCGTCTTCGACGAGAAGGATGGGAGGGCGGAGACGCGGGGTCATGGGAGCGTGAAGTAGAAGGTCGCGCCGGCCCCGACCGCGCCTTCGGCGTCGACCGTGCCGCCGTGGCGCCGGATGACGCGCTGAAACGTGGCCAGCCCGACCCCGCTCCCGGAAAACTCGGCCTCGCGGTGGAGCCGCTGGAACGGCTGGAAGAGCTTGTCACGGTAGCGCATGTCGAAGCCGGCGCCGTTGTCCCGCACGAAGTGGTGCACGCCGTTCGCATGCTCCCGCGAGCCGATCGTGATCCCGGCCCCCGGCGTCTTCGCGGTGAACTTGAAGGCGTTGCCGACGAGGTTGTCGAGGGCGACCTCGAGGAGGTGCGGATCGGCCCGCACCCGCATCCCCGGCTGGATCTCGACCGCGACGGAGCGGCCGGGCTCGGCGGCGTGGTGGCGGTCGACGACGGCGGCGGCGAGCGCGCTGAGGTCGACGGTCGAGCGCTCGAGCGGGAGCCGGCTCATCCGCGCCAGCCGCAGGAGGTCGTCGATGAGCCGGCCCATCCTCCGGGTCTCCGCGCGCACCCGCCCGAGCTGCTCGTGCGCCGCGGCGTCGAGCGCGGCCCCGTGGTCCTCGAGGAGCGCGAGGCTCCAGCCGTCGATTCCGCGCAACGGCGCGCGCAGGTCGTGCGAGACCGAGTAGGCGAAACTCTCGAGCTCGCGGTTCGCCGCCTCCAACTCGCCGGTGCGCTCGCGCACGCGCCGCTCGAGCGAGGAGTTGAGTTCGCCGATGCGCCGCTCGGACATCTTCCGTTCGGTGATGTCGGGCAGCACGACGACGCCGGCGACGATCCGACCCTCGCCGTCGCGCACGGGAGCGGCGTTGGCGAGGACCCAGCGGACGTCGCCGCTCTCCTGGAGGACGAGGAAGTCCTCGCCGCGCACGGTCTCTCCGCGAAGGACGGCGCGGGCGAGCGGCAGCTCCTCGGCGGGACAGGCCGCGCCGTCGGCCCGCATCATCCGCCAGCGGTCGGGATGCTCGGCGTAGGCGACGTCGAGGAGCCGGGAGGCGTCGCCGCCGCGAAGGGCGAGCGCGGCGGAATTGGCCGCGACGATGCGGGCGTCGGGCGCCTCGCCGACGATGATCCCGGCCGGCGAAGCCTCGATCGCGGCGCGGAGGAGCGCGCGGTTGCGCTCGGACTCCCGCTCGGCGGCGCGCAGCGCGGTGATGTCGGTCACCATCGCAAGCGAGCCGAGGAAGCCGCCGCGCGCGTCGAAAAGCGGCGCGGCGCTGACGCGGGTCCACACGTGCGACCCGTCCCGACGGCGGTAGCGGAACTCGAACTCCCCGGCCCCGCCGCCCCGCGCCAGCGCCGCGGCGGCCGCGGCCCGGCCCTCGTCGTCGGTGAAATCCGAATACGGACGACCCACCATCTCCGCCTCCGCGTAGCCGAGCATCCGCGCGAGGCGGGGGTTGACGTAGGTCGTGACGCCGGCGTCGTCGATCGTCCAGATGCCCTCGGCCGCGGTCTGGACGATCCGCCGGTACTGCTCCTCGCTGCGCCGCAGCTCGGCCTCGACGAGCTTGCGGTCGGTGATGTCGTGCAGGACCGCGAGCACGCGCGGGGTGTCGGAGAAGCCGGAGATCAGGCGGGTGGAGATGAGGAGGTCGCGGGTCGCGCCGTCCTTGCGGGTGATCGTCCACTCCTCGACCGCCAGGTCCTCGCCCCGGCGCATCCGCTCCATCCGGTCGGCGGCGCGCGCCCGCGTCCCCGGATCGGGGTGGACGGTCTGGTGCCAGCCGAGGCGGTTGATCTCCTCGAGCGCGTAGCCGGTGATTTCGCGCATCCGGGCGTTCCAGATCGTGAAGCGGATCCCCGGCCCGGTCGCGATCTCCTCGCAGACGCAGATGCCCTCGGAGGCGCTCTCGATCAACGCGTCGCGGAAGGCCGCGTTGCGGCGCTCGCGCTCCTCGGAGTCGCGCCGCTCGGTGACGTCGAGCACGGTCCCGAGGAAGCCCTGCACCGCGCCCTCGTCGTCGAGAAGGGGGACGGCGAGGCCGTTGACCCAGCGCACGCCGGCGCCGGCGACCTCGAAGCGGAAATCCCTGCCGAAGGAGGAACCGGTCGCAAGCGCCGCCGCCCACTCCCGCCGCACGTCGGCGGCGTCGCCCGGATGCACCGCGGCCGTCCACCCGCCGACGCGCGCCGTCGTCCGATCAAGGCCGGAGAGGGCGGTGAAACGTTCGTTGACGAAGACGACGGAGCCCCGTGTGTCGCACTCGAAGATCCCGACCGGGGCATGGGTGGCGAGGGCGCGGAAGCGGGCCTCGCGTTCGCGCAGCGCGCGTTCGGCGCGCGCCGGCGCGGTGATGTCGCGAAGGACCCCCTGGACGAGTCGCCGCCCGCCGAGCTCGATCAGCGCGGCGGAGATCCCGGCGATGAACGACGAGCCGCCGCGGCCGGTCATCGTGGTCCGGAAAACCGCCTGCCCGGAGGCCAGGAGTTTCTCCATCGACCGGTCCCAGAGATCGACGGAGTCCGGCGCGACCAGGGCGCGCAGCGGACGACCGAGAAGCTGGGCCCGGAGCGGCCCGAGGAGCTCGACGGTCTTTTCGTTCACCTCGACGAGCGTCCCCTCGAGATCGTGAAGGAAGATCCCCTCGGCCGAATGGTCGAAGAGCGCGCGAAAGCGCTTCTCGCTCTCGACGAGGGCGCGCTCGGCGAGCTTGCGCTCCGTGATGTCGGCGTGGATTCCCAGACACCGGTCGATCCCGCCGTCCGCACCGAGGAAGGGGCGGCCGATGTCCAGCGCCCAGCGCACCTCTCCCGACGACCGCACGATGCGGTATTCGATCTCGAATTCCTCGCGTCGCCGCACCGCCTCGTCGACCCGCGCCCGGACGGCGGGCCGGTCGTCCTCGTGGACCGATTGCAGCCAGAGTTCGCCCGAGGGCTCGATCGAGCCGGGCTCGCGCCCCATCAGCCGGTAGTGCTCGTCGGACCAGACGGTCTCGCCGGTGCGGGCATTCCACTCCCACGCGCCGGCCCGGGCGATCTCGAGCGCGAGCGCGAGGCGGTCCCGGGCGCCGATCGCGGCGCGCGCGGCGGTCTGGAGCTCGGTGACGTCGCGCGAGACCATGAGCGCGGCTCGGACCTCGCCCGCCGGCCCCAGTTCGGGCTCGAGGCGCGCCTCGAAGACGCGGCGACCGGTCGGCCCGTCGAGCTCGAACTCGAAGCGGCGCGAGCGGGGCTCGGCGAAGAGCTCGCGAAGGCGTCGTTGTGCGAGCTCGACGAACTCCGCGGGGAAGCCCGCCTCGGCGTTCGTCCGGCCGATGAAGTCGGCGGGCGCGCGGCCCGTCGCCGTGGTGACGGCGGGGTTCGCGTAAGTGAGACGCAGCGCCGGATCGTAGCGGAGGATCAGATCGGGCGAGTGCTCCGCGAGGACGCGAAACTGCTGCTCGCTCGCCCGCAACCGCTGCGCATCCGCCAGCTGGGCGCCGATGTCGCGGGCGATCGTGGAGAGGTATTCGACCCGGCCGCGGGCGTCGCGGTGACAGAGGATGATCTGCGAGACCGGCGCCAGCGAGCCGTCGCGGGCGCGGAATCGCGTCTGCCCGATCCACGACCCGTCGCGGATCGCGGCCGGGATCGCGACCTGGCTGACGAAGCGCCCGTCCTCCTCGGGGTGGAATTCCGCCGCGGTCGCATCCGCGAGGGATTCGTCGAGCGGCACGCCGAGGCGGCGGCGCCCGGCCTCGTTGAGGAAACAGACCCGCCCGTCGGCGTCGACCATGCCGACGATGTCGGTCGTGGCGTCGAGGATGCGGGCGAGGAGCGCGGCACGGCGCTGTTCCTCCCGCGTCTCGGTGGTGTCGATGAACGTCCCGAGGTAGGCGAGCGGCACGCCGTCCGCGCCGACGATCGCCGTGCAGGTGGTGTCGAGGTGGACGAGCCGACCGTCCTTGCGGCGCGCCATCCCGGGCCCCGACCACGCGCCGTGGCGGCGCACCTCTTCGAAAATGGCGAACATGCGCTCCGCATCGCGGGCGATCTCGCCGAGGTTGCGGCCGAGGAGCTCTTCCGCGGAAGCCCCGCCCCACATCCGCACCATCGCGGGGTTCGCATAGGTGATCGTGCCATCCGGTGCGGTGAGGCACATGCCCGTGACGGCCGCGTCCATCGCGAGCTCCTTCACCCGGAGTTGTGCTTCGCTCGCCTGAAGCGAGGCTTCGGTGGCGCGCAGTCGGCTGCGGGAGGCGGCGACGACCCGCGCCATCAGGCCGAGACCCGCCACGCCGAGCACCGCCACCGAGACGGTCGCGCCGAACATCACCCAGCGGAGCCGCTCCAGGCCCGGCCCCGCGCCCCCGGTCGCCACCGGTGCGGAGGCGAGCGCCAGCCACGCGGCCGAACCGATCGCGAGCGCGGCGAGGATCGCGACCATACCCGCGAGTGGAGCGAGCCGGTTCGGAAAACCGTCCCCGGATGCGGAGTCGATGTCGGTCGCGGGAGCCATGCCGTTCAAAAACCGTCGGACGCACCGTCGCGCAACCGTTCCATCGACCGTCGGTCGCGTTTCGTGGGTCGACCGGCCCCGCGCGGCCGCGCCAGCACCCGCTCGACCAGGGAGAGTCGGAGCCGCTCGAGCTCTTCGGGAGGCGTCCGATCCTCGAAGAGCGTCGCGACGAGGCCGGGCCCGACCCGCCGCTCGGAAAGACCGACGACGAGAAGCGTGCGCGTCGGCCCGGCGGTGCGCGCGACGATCGTGTCGCCCGGGCGGACCGGGCGCGCCGGCTTCACCACGAGACCCGCGATCTTCACGTGGCCCGACCGACACGCTTCGAGGGCGTCCCCGCGGGTCTTGTAGACCCGCGCCGCCCAGAGCCACTTGTCGATGCGCACTTCCAGCGGACCCGGCACTCGGGCAACGTGGCCGCGCCCGCGTCGGCGGGCAATCCCCGAAGAAACACCTTCCCATGAGCGGACGGGCCGGGGTCCATAAGGGAGGTCCTGAATTCTCCGACGGGGTCTGCGCGGCATGGCCCTCAACGCAGCCCCCGTCAGAGAATTTAGGACCTCCCATAAGTGCGCAGACTTTTTCCAGATCTTCGGCACGAAGCGGCTTGCCCAAGCCCGGAGCCTGTTTCCCATTTGTTTCACCCATGAAGACCCCAATGTCCCGTCGTGACTTCGTCTTTCGCACCTCCGTCGCCTCCGCCGGCGCCGTCCTCGCCGCGAGCGCGCCGCTCGCCCACGGCCAGGCTCCCGCGGCCGCGACGCCCGACAAGCGGCTGAAGATCGCCATCTGCGGGGCCGGAGGTCGCGGCGGTACGGCCGTCCGCAGCCTCGCCGCGGAAAACATCGTCGCCCTCTGCGACGTCGACGAGGCGCGCTGCACCGCCTCGCGCGAGGCGCATCCCAACGCGCACTTCTTCCGCGACTACCGCGAGATGTTCGCGAAGATCGGCGACCAGTTCGAGGCGGTGACGGTTTCGACGCCCGACCACATGCACTTCCCGATCGCGATGATGGCGATCCAGCACGGCAAGCACGTGTTCGTGGAGAAGCCGCTGACCCATTCGATCTGGGAGGCGCGCGAGCTCACCAACGCCGCGCGCAAGGCCGGGGTCGCCACCCAGATGGGCAACCAGGGCCACGCCAACGAGGGCACGCGCCTGATGCGCGAGTGGATCCAGGCCGGCGCGATCGGCGAGGTCCGCGAGGTCCTGCACTGGACCAACCGGCCCATCTGGCCGCAGGGCGTGCCGCGCCCCGACCACAGCAAGGCGATCCCGGTGATCCCGTCGTCGCTGAGCTGGGACGCCTGGCTGGGCGTCGCTCCGGAGCGACCCTACGACCCGGCCTACGTGCCGTTCAACTGGCGCGGTTGGTGGGATTTCGGCACGGGCGCGCTCGGCGACATGGGTTGCCACATCATGGATGCGGCCTACTGGGCCCTCGACCTCGGCGCTCCCGAGTGGGTCGAGGCCGCCGCGTCGGCCTTCAACGCCGATTCCGCACCCAAGGCCTCGGTCGTCACCTACCAGTATCCCGCCCGCGGGAAAATGCCCCCGGTCACGGTGAAGTGGTACGACGGCGGCCTCTTCCCCACCCTTCCCAAGGGCGTTCCCATCGACATCCAGCTCCCCGACAGCGGCACCCTCGTGGTGGGTGCCGACGGGACGATGCTGGCCGACACGTACTGCACCTCCGTGCGGATCGTGCCGGAGGCGAAGATGCAGGCCTTCGCGCCGAAGCGTCCGGCCCGCTCGATCCCGCGCGTCGAGGGCGGCGACCACTTCGCCGAGTGGGTGCGCGCCTGCAAGGGCGGCGTGAAGGCCGGTTCGGGTTTCGACTACTCCGGGCCGTTCACCGAGGCCGTCCTCCTCGGCGTGGTCGCCCTGCAGGCGAAGCAGCGCATCCATTGGGACGCCGCGAAGATGCGCGTCACCAACGACGAAACGGCCAACCGGTGGGTGCGCCGCGCCTATCGTCCGGGCTGGGGCGTGTGAGCCCTTCGACGCCCGGTTCCCGATCCGCCACCACATCCTTCGACCCCATGTCTTCCAACGAGAACTGCACCTGGACCGGCGCCACGATGGCGTTCCTCAGTCTCCGCCTCTTCCTCGCACTGCGCTGGATCGTCTCCGCGATCGAGAAGTTCGAGCAGAACAACACCTACGGCTTCGAGAACTACTACGCCAACATGCGGCGCATGGGCGAAGGCATCGCGAGCTCGACGTTCATGCCCTCGTGGATGACGCTGCCCTACGCCTACTCCCTGGGCTACGTCACGATGGTCGTCGGCGTGCTGCTTCTTCTCGGGGTGAAGACGTGCTGGATGCTCGTCGCCAGCTCCGCGCTCTTCATCAGCCTCTCCGTCGGCCTGATGGCGGCGGAGGAGAACGAGGGCGTGGCCTGGCTCGCGATCCACATCGCGATCAACGCCGGCGCGCTGCTCCTCGTCCGCCACAACCGGCTCGCGGTCACCCGCGACTGAAAACCAACGCGAGATGGACACACCCGACCGCAGTTCCCAAACGCCGCCCGGATTCTCCCGGCGCGATTTTCTTCGCACCGGGGTCGCCGCCGGCGCGGGCTTGATGATGGCCCGCGGGGCCGCGGCGCAGGCGTCGTCGAAATCCGACGATCCCGTGAACGTCGCCCTCATCGGCACCGGAGCGCAGGGCCGCGTGCTGATCGATGCGGCGCTGAAGATCCCCTACTTCAAATTCCACGCGGTCTGCGACATCTGGGACTACAGCCGCCGCTACGGTCAGGGCTACCTCAAGAAGAACGGGCACGACGTCCGGGCCTACACCGACTACGAGGAGCTGCTCGAAAAGGAGAAGGACATCCACGCCGTCCTCGTCGCCACGCCCGACTTCATGCACGCGCCGATGACGATCGCCGCCCTCGAAAGCGGCCGGCACGTCTACTGCGAGAAGCTGATGTCGAACACGGTCGAAGGGGCGCGGAGCATGGTGGAGGCGGCCCGACGCACCGGCAGGCTGCTCCAGATCGGCCACCAGCGCCGGAGCAACCCGCGCTACCTCCACGCCCGCGACCGGCTCATCCGCGAGCACAAGCTGCTCGGCCGGATCACCAACCTCAACGGTCAGTGGAATCGCTCGGTGAGCGAGGACCTCGGCTGGCCCGAGCGCTTCGCCCTTTCGCCCGCGGATCTCGCGAAATACGGCTACGCCAACATGCACGAGTTCCGCAATTGGCGCTGGTACCGCAAATACGGCGGCGGCCCGATCAGCGACCTCGGCGCCCATCAGATCGACATCTACAACTGGATGCTCGGCGTGAACCCGGTCTCGATCATGGCCGGCGGCGGGGTCGACTACTACAAGAACCACGAGTGGTACGACAACGTGATGGCGATCCTGGAGTACCCGACCTCCGAGGGCATGGTCCGCGCCTTCTACCAGGTGCTCACGACGACCAGCGCCGGCGGCGGATACTGGGAGTACTTCATGGGCACCGAAGGCGCGCTCAAGATGTCGGAGAATCCGCGGCTCACCGCCGCGTATCGCGAAGCCCGCGCGCCCGATTGGAGCCCCGCGGTCGAGAAGGGCGTCGTCAAGCCCGCGGGGGCGGACACCAAGGTCACGCGCCCCTGGGAGAAGTTGAAGCCCACGACGGTCGACGTGCGGGAGACCGCGCAGCTCGAGGCCTGGGATCTTCCGGTCGAGCTCAACAAGGCCATCCACCAGCCGCACATCGAGAACTTCTGCGACGCGATCCGCTTCGGCTCGCCCCTCTCCTGCACCGCCGAGGACGCCTACGCGAGCTCGGTCACGATCCTCAAGATCAACGACGCCGTCGCCTCCGGGACGAAGCTCGAGCTGAAGCCCTCGGACTTCGTGGTCTGAGCGGGCGCGCGGCCCGCGCGCTCACTCCTCCTTCTGGAGCGCGGCCACGACGTTGAAATCCTCCAGCGTCGTGGTGTCGCCGCGCACCGCGCCGCCGGCCGCGATCTCCTTGAGGAGCCGGCGCATGATCTTTCCCGAGCGCGTCTTGGGCAGCGCGGCGGCGAAACGCACGAGGTCGGGCCGGGCGAGGGCCCCGATCTCCCGGGCCACGTGCTGGCGCAACGTCTCCTTGAGCTCGTCCGAAGCCGCGACGCCGTTCTTCAAAGTGACGAAAACGACCAGCGCCTGCCCCTTGAGCTCGTCCGGACGGCCGACGGCCGCGGCCTCCGCCACGGTCGGATGGCTCACGAGGGCGCTCTCGACCTCGGCCGTGCCGATCCGATGGCCGGAGACGTTGAGCACGTCGTCGATCCGGCCCACGATCCAGAAGTAGCCGTCCCGATCGCGCCGGCAGCCGTCGCCGGTGAAATAGATCCCCGGGAAGTCGCTCCAGTACTGTTTCTCGAAGCGGTCGTCGTCGCCCCAGAGCGTGCGCAACATCGACGGCCAGGGCTGCGTGATGACGAGTTTGCCCCCCTCGTCCACCCCGACCTCGCGACCGGAGTCGTCGACGACCTTCGGAACGATGCCGAAGAACGGCAGCGTCCCCGATCCCGGCTTCTGCGGGATCGCGCCCGGCAGCGGACTGATCATGATCGCCCCGGTCTCGGTCTGCCACCAGGTGTCGACGATCGGGCAGCGCCCGCCGCCGATGACCTTGTGGTACCACATCCAGGCCTCGGGGTTGATGGGCTCGCCGACCGTGCCGAGCAGGCGGAGGGATCTCAGGTCGTGCCGCCTGGGGTGGGCGTCGCCCCAGCGCATGAACGCCCGGATCGCGGTCGGCGCGGTGTAGAAGATCGAAACGGCATGCCGGTCGATGATCGACCAGAAGCGGTCCGGCTCGGGATGGTTGGGTGCGCCCTCGTACATGAGGGTCGTCGCGCCATTGGAGAGGATGCCGTAGACGACGTAACTGTGGCCCGTGATCCAGCCGACGTCGGCGGTGCACCAGTAGGTGTCGGTTTCCTTCAGGTCGAAGACGTACTTGGAGGTGATGGTCGTGCCGAGCAGGTAGCCGCCGCTGGTGTGGAGCACGCCCTTGGGCTTCCCGGTGCTGCCACTGGTGTAGAGGATGAAGAGCGGCGTCTCCGCGTCGAACGACCGGGCCCGATGCCGGGGCGAGGCGGCCGCCATCACCTCGTGCCACCAAAGATCCCGGCCGGGGGACATCGCCACCTCCTGACCGGTGCGCCGGAGCACGATCACGTGCTCGACCGAGGGCGTGCCCGCGAGGGCGCGGTCGACGTTGGCCTTGAGCTCGACGATCTTTCCGCGGCGCCAGCCGCCGTCGGCGGTGATGACGATGCGGGCCCCGCAGTCGTTGACCCGGTCCTTGATCGCCTCGGCGGAAAAACCGCCGAAGATCACCGTGTGGATCGCGCCGAGGCGCGCGCAGGCGAGCATCGCGATCGCGGCCTCGGGGGTCATCGGCAGGTAGATCGCCACCCGATCGCCCTTGCGCAGGCCGAGCGCCTCCAAGGCGTTGGCGCAACGACACACCTCGGCGTGGAGCTGCCGGTAGGTGAGCGTCCGCACGTCGCCGGGCTCGCCCTCGAAGAGGATCGCGGCCTTGTTGCCGCGGGTCTCGAGATGGCGGTCGAGGCAGTTCTCGGCGACGTTGAGGCGGCCTCCGACGAACCACTTCGCGTGCGGGGGCTTCCATTGAAGGACCTTCCGCCACTGCTTCCTCCACAGGAGAAGCTTCCCGGCCTGGGCCGCCCAGAACTTTTCAGGGGCATTGACAGACTCCCGGTAGAGCCTACGGTAGCCCGCGAAGCTTCCGATCGCGGCTCGGGCTTGGAAGTCTTGCGAGGCGGTGAACTTCCGATTCTCGCGGGCGACTGACGTGATGTTCTCGCTGGACACCTTGGGACCTTTGGTTTTGGGAAAGCAGGGGTGGTTGGCGGGCGTTACGAAACGACCTTTGGGTCGTTGCTCAAGCCCGTTCACTGCCCGAGGCCTCCATCCGTTCGCGAGCAGTTGTCCACACGCCCCGTGTGTCTGAGCATCGGCCCGCCGCGTGTGCATCGGTGAGCCCGCCCGACCGGCCGGCCCACTCCCTCCCCGGCCCCTGCGGCGCCGGTTTCAACATCGTTACATGGAAAACTCCACAACTCCCGTGGACACCATCCAAGTGGAAGGCGTCCTCGACATCAGCAACAGCAAGACCGGCGCGTTGATCGACATCACCCGCGGCGGCAAATCCCGCCCGACCGATCCCTTCGTGCCGCGCGAGCTCATCCGGCGCTTCAAGCTCAAGCAGGGCAGCATGATCACCGCCTCGGCGACGCCCGACGGCCGCTTCCCCAACCCCAAGCTCCGGTTCATCGAGCAGGTCGACGGGATGTCGATCGAAGACCGGCGCCGCGCCTTCGACTTCGCCCAGCTCACGACGATCACCCCCGACGAGCAGATCCGCCTCGAGAGCCGGAAGACCCAGCGGATGACGACGCGGATGATGGACCTCTTCTGCCCGATCGGCAAAGGCCAGCGCGGCCTCATCGTCGCCCCCCCGCGCACCGGCAAGACCACCCTGCTGCGTGACATCGCGCTCGGCGTGATCGAGAACCACCCCGAGTGCCACGTGATGATGCTCCTCGTCGACGAACGGCCCGAGGAGGTCACCGACATGCGGCGCAACGTCCCGGCCGAGGTCTGGGCCTCCTCCAACGACGAGGAGATCGGCAACCACGTCCGCGTCGCCGATCTTTGCATCGAACGGGCCAAGCGGCTCGCCGAAGTCGGCAAGGACGTCGTCATCCTCCTCGACTCCATCACCCGCCTCGCCCGCGCGCACAACAACCTGCGCAACACCGGCCGCACCGGCTCGGGCGGCCTCGACGTGCGCGCGCTCGAGAAACCGCGCCAGCTCTTCGCCGCCGCCCGCAACACCGAAGAGGCCGGCAGCCTCACGATCATCGCCTCCGCCCTCATCGAGACCGGGAGCCGGATGGACGAGGTGATCTTCCAGGAATTCAAGGGCACGGGAAACATGGAGATGGTCCTCGACCGGCGTTGCGCCGACATGCGCATCTGGCCCGCGATGAACATCGCCGCCTCCGGCACCCGCCGCGAAGAACTCCTCATCAACGAAAAACGCCTCGAGGGGATCCACTTCTTCCGCCGCGCCCTCGTCTCGCTCAAGATCGAGGACGCCGCCGAGACCGCCATCGCCCGCCTCGGCAAGACCGACGACAACGAGGAGTTCCTAAAACTGATCGCCCGCTAGGCCGCGGCCCGGCCACCGCCGCCCGTGTCCTTGCCTTCGGCGGACGACGCGGGAAGTGCGTAACCACGAGTGGTGGCAACCTGCCGTCGTGGGCCGGGGTTCATCCCCGGCTTCTGCGGCATCTGTCGATCGGAAGCCGGGGATGAACCCCGGCCCACGACCAAGACAGGCCAGGCGGCTGCGGTCGATGCATCCGACCCGGCAGGGAAGACGGCGGTCGATCTTCGGCAGCACCGAACGCTGCCACAACTTTCGATCGCACCCACGCGGGCACGAATCCGGATTTCCCGCTTGAACCGGCTTCCATAAACCGAAACAAACACCGTCTTTTGGCGAGTCTGGCACCTTGTCACGCGTCGCCCGCCCACCGCAGAACCGACTCTATGCAAAGCTTTTCCGCTCAGTGTCTCGACATGGCGCGGTCGATGCTTGGCCACAATCTCTCGGCCATCAATTCCGACGGTACGATCTCGCCGGTCGACGGGGAGGAGCCCCGGCCCGACGAGCCCGGCCACGCCGCGCTCGCCATCGGCGAATACTATCGAGCGACCGGAGAAACGACCCTCAACGGCCTCGACCTCGTCGACCTCGCCGCCCGCTGCATCACCGCCCAGGCCTTCAAGGAACCACCCGAGGAAAACGGCCTCGCCTACGCCGCCCTCGGCCTCCTCTCGTTCGGACCCTCGAAGGAGCGCAATGTCGTCTGGGAACGCCTCGTCGACGAGACCCGTGTCCGGCTCGACCGCCAACTCCTCCACCGCAGCGACTACAACAACCACTGGCAGGCCTTCAACATCGCGAAGGCCGTGGCGCGCTTCAGCCTCGGACTCTCCAAGAAGGACGAGACCGGTCGCCTGATCGAGCGCTTCCTCGACCGCATCCAGCAGACGAGCTCGGCGGGCTTCTTCGACGACTCCGGCGAGGGCATCGGCGGAAGTTTCGACATCTACGGGCCGATGACGTTCGTCTTCATCCGGCAGGCCCTCCAGCTCCACAGCAACGCCGGCCTGCGCGAGCGCAAACTCCCCAGCCTGCGCACCTTCGCCGAGAAATACGTGAAGATGCTGCCCGACCTCGTCCGCCACGACGGTCTCGGCTGGGCCTACGGGCGCTCCGCGGGAGCGTACGGGCAGATGCACTGCATCAGCCTCCTCCTCCAGAGCCTGCGCGACGAGTGGATCCCGGAGGACCAGAAGCCCCGCTATTTCGACCTGCTCCGCCGCCTCTTCTACTTCTTCTACGTCACCTACCTCGATCAGGAGCACGGCTTCCTCGTCATCCGCGACGACGAGCGCTCGACGGTCGCCCGCCACACCACGCGGATGGCCAACTTCGACGGCGCCCGCTACCTCTGCCAGTGGTCGCGCCTCACCAAGCTGATCAACGCTCCCGAGAATCCGAAGGCCGAACCGGTGCGCACCTCCGGCCGCTTCGTCATCTTCGACAACTCCAACCGCAAGGAGCAGGGCCTCTTCCTCTACCGCGACGCGGAATCCGGCCTGCACATCGAGCTTCCGCTCATCGGTTGCGGCGGTCGCCCCACCGCCGACGGGCTCGCCTTCCCGCACGCCCCCGGCGTCTTCGACTGGCCCAACAACCTCTACCTTCCGATCCTCACGCCCGAGCTCACGTTCGGCGAAAACGCCTTCATCCCGAGCTTCTACGGCAAGCGCTGCACGACCGGCCTCGGGATGCGGAACTCGTTTTTCTTCCGCTACGAACAACCCGAGCTCATCAACACGAAGGAGCAGGTCGTCAACGGCGTCGGCTCGTGCCGGGTGAGCTGGACGTTCGCCGGCAACAAGGTCACCGCCGAGTTCATCTACACGGTCAAGAACCAGATCCAGCTCGACCGCTTCCGCTTCATGCTCGCGATCGGAGCGCCCCATTCCCGCTACCGGACCGACACGGCTCCGATGCTTGGCGCGCAGGGCCTGCGCTGCCAGGTGGTAAAGGACGACTTCCA
Organism: Opitutaceae bacterium; assembly: GCA_036770745.1. GTDB lineage: Bacteria > Verrucomicrobiota > Verrucomicrobiia > Opitutales > Opitutaceae > DAIPIQ01. Next base: position 14,571 of record DAIPIQ010000031.1, read on the forward strand.
GGGCATCTGGTCCGAGACCGAGGTCGTCTCCCAGGATCCCGCCTACCGCACCAACTACGGCAAGGTCCACTACCTCCAGACCCTCCTGCGCGACCACCCGCTGATCATGCGCCCGGGCAACACCTACCGCTTCGCGGTTTCGTTCGAGCCGGACATCGCCACGAGCGGTTGACCGCCGCCACGGCGCGGGCCCGCGACGCCCCTCCCGTTCGAAGATCCACCCGGCCCGTGCTGGCCAAACGCATCATCCCCTGCCTCGACGTGACCGCGGGCCGCGTGGTCAAGGGCGTCCGCTTCGTCGAGCTGCGCGACGCCGGCGATCCCGTCGACTGCGCGCAGGCCTACGATCGTCAGGGCGCCGACGAGCTCGTCTTCCTCGACATCACCGCCTCCAGCGACGACCGCGAGATCCTGCACGGCGTGGTCGAGGCGACCGCCGGTCGTTGCTTCATGCCGCTCACCGTCGGCGGAGGCCTGCGCTCGGTCGCCGACATCAACCGGATGCTCCACTCCGGCGCCGACAAGGTCAGCCTCAACTCCGCCGCGATCGCCTCGCCCGACCTGATCCGCGACGCCGCCCGGCGCTTCGGCAACCAATGCATCGTGCTCGCGATCGACGCCCGCCGCACGCCCGGCGCGGAACGCTGGGAAGTCTACTCCCACGGTGGTCGCAAACCCACCGGGCTCGACGTCGTGGAGTGGGCCCGCCGCGGCGTCTCGCTCGGAGCCGGCGAGATCCTCCTCACGAGCATGGATGCCGACGGCACCCGCGCCGGCTACGACCTCGAGCTCACCCGCCGGGTCTCCGAGGCGGTCGAGGCGCCCGTGATCGCCTCCGGCGGCGCCGGCACGCTCGACCATCTCGTCGAAGTCCTCGAACAGGGTGGCGCGAGCGCCGTCCTCGCCGCCTCGATCTTCCACTTCGGCGACTTCACGATCCCCGAGGCCAAGCGTCATCTCGCCGATCGCGGGATCGCGGTCCGCCTGTGAACGGTCGCACCACGACGCACGCGGCCGCCTTTCCGTTTGCGGGGCCTGGTTGAGCCCGGCACGCTTCGCCCCTTCGCCTTCCATGCACCTCCGCCTGGACATGCTGCGCCAGCCGACCGACTCGAGCTGCGGGCCCACCTGTCTCCACGCGATCTACCGGCACTACGGCCACGACCTCGACCTCGCGCGTCTGATCGACGAGGTCCAGCAGTTCGACGATGGCGGCACCCTCTCCGTCCACCTCGCCCGCCACGCCCTGCGCAACGGCTTCGCGACCCGGCTGATCTCCTACAACCTCCGGATCTTCGACCCCACCTGGTGGTCCCTCGACCGTGCCGGATTGATCGGCAAGCTGCGCGCCCGCATCCGCCACCTCGAGAACCCCAAGGCGATCGAGAGCCACGCCGCCTACATCGACTTCCTCGAGCTCGGCGGCGTCGTCGATTTCTTCGACCTCAATCCCGACTCCCTCGCCCGACTCCTCGTCCAGGGCGCTCCCGTCCTCACCGGACTGAGCGCCACCTACCTCTACCAGCACTCCCGCGAGACGCCCGACGGTCGTGACGACGACGTCGCCGGATCCCCCACCGGCCACTTCGTCGTGCTCACCGGCTGGCATGCCGAACTCCGCCACGTCGTCGTCATGGATCCCTTCGAACAGAACCCATTCAACCCCCACGGCGAATACCGCGTGGACGTCCACCGCTTCATCAACTCCGTCATGCTCGGCATCGTCACCTACGACGCCAACCTCCTCGTGATCACCCCGCGCGACGCCCGCGCGACGATCCCATGAAGAACTCGCGCAACCTCGTCGTCGTGGACGACCTCCGCGACTGGCAGCCGGAGTGGAGGAACTACCCCGTCGTATCCGCGGATGAATACGTGGCCGGCGACGAATACTCGGCCGCCGGCTACCGCATCATCAACCTCTGCCGGCACGACCACAAGCTGAGCATGGGCTACTACACCTCGCTGCTCGCCGAGGCGCGGGGCCACCGCGCGATGCCCACCGCCCGCACCCTCCAGGCCCTCATGCGCAAGCGCATCTACGAGGCCGAGCTCGAGGAGTTGAACACCGCCGTCCAGCGCTCCCTCGCCCGCATCATCCAGGAGGACTTCTCCCTGAGCGTCTACTTCGGCCAGAACCTCGCCAGCTCGCACGCCCGGCTCGCCCAGACGCTCTTCAACATCTTCCCCTGCCCGCTCTTCAAGGTGCAGTTCGTCTACCGCGACGACGGCTGGGAGATCGGCGCGCTGCGGCCGCTCGGCCTCGGCCAGGTCCCCCGCTCGCACCTGCCCAAGGTCAAGGAGGCCGTCGACGCCTTCCTCTCGCGGCGCTGGCACACCGAACGCGACCGCCCCGTCACCGGGTACGACATCGCGATCCTCCACAACCCCGACGAACCCAACGCCCCCTCCAACACCCGCGCCCTCCGCAACTTCATCCGCGCCGGCGAGGCCGTCGGCCTCGATGTCGAGCTCATCACGAAGTCCGACT
>DAIPIQ010000031.1:17088-25155 GCA_036770745.1 Opitutaceae bacterium
GCGAGGGCATGGTCGTGATCGACGACCCCGACTCGATCCTCCGCTGCTGCAACAAGGTCTACCTCCACGAGCTCCTGCGGAAACACCGCGTCCCCGTCCCCCGCACCGAGATCCTCTCCCAGAAGAACCTCGAGCGCGTCGCCGACTCGCTCGGCTACCCGCTCGTCCTCAAGATCCCCGACAGCGCCTTCTCCCTCGGCGTCTTCAAGGTCGAGGACGAGCCCGCGTTCCGGCTCAAGGCCGCCGAGTTGCTCGAGGATTCCGATCTCCTGCTCGCCCAGGAGTTCCTCCCCACCGACTTCGACTGGCGCGTCGGCGTGCTCGACCGCCGGCCGCTCTTCGTCTGCCGCTACTTCATGAGCCGGGACCACTGGCAGATCTACAACCACGCCGGCAAGGGCGACGACTTCGAGGGGGAGTTCGAGACGATCCCCGTCGAGGCCGCGCCCCCGGGGTTGATCGAGGTCGCCCTCGAGGCCGCCAACCTCATCGGCGACGGCCTCTACGGCGTCGATCTCAAGCAGAAGGGCGACCGCTTCTACGTGATCGAGATCAACGACAACCCCAACGTCGACGCCGGAATCGAGGACCGCGTGCTCGGGCAGGAGCTCTACGACCGCATCATGCGCAGCCTCCTCGAGCGGATCGAGGCCTCCAAACAACGCGCCGAAGAGGAGGCCGCCGGGGCCGCTCCGCGCGCCGCCGGCGCCTCGTGAGCCCGCCGCGCCCGGGCCTCTTCGAGGTCGTCGGCCTCGAGCTCGAATACATGGTGGTCCGCCGCGCGACCGGGGCCGTCGCCCCCGTCGTCGACCGCCTGATGACCGCGCGCACCGGCGGGCCCGCCTCCGAGTGCCGGCTCGGCCGCTGCGCCGCCTCCAACGAGCTCGCCGCCCACGTTTTCGAGCTCAAGGTCCCCGAGCCCGTCCGCCCTGACGACCTCCCGAAAGCCGGCCGCGCCTTCGCCCGCGCCGTCGCCCAGGCGAACCGCCTCCTCGCCCGCGAGGATTGCGAGCTCCTCCCCGGCCCGATGCACCCCGTGATGAACCCGCGCCGTGAATCCACGATCTGGAGACACGAGGGCCGCGACATCTACGAGACCTACGACCGGATCTTCGACACCCGCGGCCACGGCTGGTTCAACCTCCAGAGCCAGCACCTCAACCTCCCCTTCGCCGACGACCGCGAGTTCGGCCTGCTCCACGCCGCGATCATCCTGCTCCTCCCGCTCCTCCCCGCCCTCGCCGCCGGCAGCCCGTTCCGCGAGGGCCGCGTCACCGGCTGGCGCGACACCCGGATCGACACCTACCGCCGCAACCAACGGCGCTTCCCCCTCATCGCCGGCGACATCGTCCCCGAACCCGTCTTCACCGAGGCCGCCTACCACGCCCGGATCTTCGCGCCGATGATGGCGCAGGTCGCGCCCGCCGATCCCGACGGCGTGCTCGAGGCCGAATGGCTCAACTCCCGCGGCGCGATCGCCCGCTTCTCCCGCGGCGCGATCGAGATCCGCGTGCTCGACGTCCAGGAGTGCCCGCGCGCCGACATGGCGATCGCGGCCCTCGTCATCGCGACGCTGCGCACCCTCGTCGAGGCCGCCGGCGACCGGCTACCCGCCCTCGCCGCACGCTCGTCCACCCGGGCGAAACGCGCGCAGCTCCTCGCCTGCGCCCGCCTCGGCCTCGATGCGCCCCTGCGCTCGCCGGACCTCCGCGCGGCCCTCGGCATCCCCGCGTCCGCCCGCAACGCCCGCGACTTCTGGCGCCACGCCCTCCGCGGCGCGCCCGGCCGCTCCCTCGAAGCGCAGTTCCGCGAGGTCCTCTCCGGGATCCTGCGCCACGGCAACCTCGCCGACCGCCTCCTCGAGTTTCAAGAACGCCACGGCGGCCCGGCCGCCTTCCCGGGAATGCTCCGCCGCCTCGCCGACTGCCTCGCGACGAATCGGATGTTCCTGCCGTAGCCGACCGGCGAAACACCGGCCCGGGACCGCCGCACCTCAAAGCCGCGCTTCGAGGATCAGGTTGAACGGCGTCTCTGCCGCGCGCCGGAAGTGGTTGAAGCCGGCCTCCCGGAACACCTCGGCCAGCCGCGCCTCGCCCGCCTGAGCGCCAAGCACGAGCCGTCCGCCATCGGCGATGGCGTGCGCGCAACAGAGCGTGGTCGAGGCAGCGTAATACAGCCGGGCCACCGGGGAGAGGTTGACCCCAGGGCCGCGAGCCGTCGTGACGGCGGCGCGAACCAGCAACCGCGATTCGCCGGGAGATCGTGCAGAGGCCGGGGCGGCCGCGCGTCTCAACCCCGCGCCATGAGGGCGGCGTTTCGCTGCAGGGTCGGCACATCGACGATCAGGTCCGCCGTGTGCGTCGGCTCTCCGGGCACACGCGGGGCGCAATTCTGGTAGTGGTAGCCGAGGCCCAGGGCCGAGGCCAACGCGTAGTAGCAGTTGAAGTGGGCGTCGGCGCTGCGCCGCAGTTCGAGCACGCGGCCGCCGGGCCGCATGAAGAGCATGTTGGCGAGACCGGCGCCGTGGTTCGAGACGATCTCCTGCGCCGCCGCGGCGATGCGCGCCTGCTCGTCGAAGGCGAGGCCCTCGAAGTGAACCGTGGCGTAACCCAGCGGTTCGAGCGCCGCCCGCACCCCGGTTTCGTTCACCACCTTGCGGCGGCGAGCGCGCTCGCGGCTGATGTAGATGCGGGGCGGGGATGCTGGGCCTTCGGGGCGAACGAAGCAGGCGCGCAAGCAATCCCGCAGGGCGCGAACGAGCGCTTCGTTGTAGTTGCCGGTGGGCGCGGTGAGGGTCGGGAGCAGCAGCTTCTTGAAGCGGGTCGGCCGCTCCACGAAGCCGACCTCCACCTCCGGGAACGCTCTCAGGCTGGCTGCGACGTAGGGAAACGCGCGGTAGCCGGCCGGCAGGAACAAGCGGGCGCCGGCGAGGTGATCCCGGGCCGCCAGCAGCCGGGGCAGGGCATCCGTCATCCAATGAAAATACTCGAAGCTCTGGCTGTCGGTGATCCAGACGGCGGGCGGACGCACGACGTTTCTCGAAGCCTGCAGCAGGCCGATCGCGGCCAGACGCAGCCGCGCGCGCGGCGTCTCCCAAGTGCGCGCTTCGGAAGCATGGGCGTGTGCCTCCGCCAACGCCCGGCCGCGACGAAACAACAGGCCCTCGGGTGTGGCATGCACGTCGCGCCGCAAGAGCAGGCGGGTGGCGGGGATCGTTTTCTCCCGCTCGTGGGAAAAGAGCGGGAGATCCGCGGGATCGAAATTGGCGGGCAGGGGCCGTCGGGAGACGGACTCGGGGGCCACGATGATGTCGTTGCTCATCTGCGTTCGGGGAAGTCCAAGCCGGTGTGCCGGCGGTGCGAAACTGTGTGCGCGCGAGTGATTTTCGATCTTGATCGGCTCCTCCGCCCCAAGTATTATGACTTCGTCGGCAACGTCTCGTCCGGGATCGGTGGGGTGCCTTAACAACCTCCCAACCGCCGCCTCAAGCTCGAAAATCGGTCATGCACCCCGCCGTCATTCGCCTCGCCGCCGCCACCATGCCCGCCAGTCTCTTTCGCGCCGTTCAGGCCGGGCGCGCCTCCCTGCGTCACGACCGGTGGACCAAGTCGAAAGGGTCGACCAAGTCGAAAGGGTCGGCCTTTGGGGTTTTGGGAACAGGCGAAAGGAACAGGCGAAAGGGTCGGCCTTTGGGAACAGGCGAAAGGGTCGAACAGGCGAAAGGGTCGGCCTTTGGGGTTTGGGGTCGATGGCGGGTCGGTGTGTTGACGGGCCCGATCCAACGAGGCGAGGCGGACAACGAGGTCAGGAGCCGAAGGTGATCGGTGCGGTTTCCTTCGAGCACGGGATGGCGTCGGGGCGTGTTTTGGTGGTCGTCGGCGTTGCCGTCGGCGATCTCGCGGACCTCGATTCGGGACTGGCGCGGGCGGGCTCGTGCCTTTCGGCGAAAGGCACGCTACCTTGGTCGGCGTTGGTATGCCGGGTGGGCGGCGGTTTTGTTTCCGCGGGACTTCGCGGCTCAGCGGCCGCGGAGGAAGCCCTTGGGGAAGAGGGGCACGTTCTCGTAGTGGCGCACTTCGGAGTCGGGTCCGACGCCGCCCGCGGGTCCGGTCGCTACCTCGACGACGTCGTAGCGGACCGTGCGCGGCTTCTCCCGGAGCGCGGCCACGTAGGCGCGGGCGGCGCGCAGCACGGCCTCGCGTTTCCTGCGGGTGACGGCGGCGTGGTAGCCGGAGACGAGGGCCGCGGCCGGGCGGGTCTTCACCTCGACGAAGACGAGGACTTCGCCGTCACGGGCGACGAGATCGATTTCCATCCGGCGATCGCGCGGAGCGCGCCAGTTGGCGAGGAGGATGTGGAAGCCCCGTTCGCGCTCCAGCCAGCGGGCCGCGAGGTGCTCGCCAGCGGCGCCGCGGTCGCGGGGCGACGCCAGGAGCTCACGAAGACGCCCCCACCAGGCTCGCAGCATTCCGATCCGGCTCAGCGGAGCCGGTAGTAGCGATCGGGGTTGTGCAGGTGGTAGTAGTCGAGCGGGGCGAGGCGGGGAACGACCACATACGGGTTGCCCTCCTCGTCGACCTTCTCGGCGAGCTCCATCCGCAGCACGGGCCGCGTCCCGAACCGGTCGGGGTTCTTGTCCATCGACGTTTCCCAGATCGTATCCACGACCTCGCTGACCCAGCCGAGCTTCTTGGCGGTGTCGCCGAACTCCCTCCAGTTGCCGTCGCTGTTGCGCTCGTACATGCGCTTGATGAACTCGTCGAGCGAGAGCCCGGCTTTGGCGGCGACGGGCGCGGAGAGGCGGCGCCACCACTGGTTGGCGTCGTCGAGCATCTCGCGCTGCTGGGTGAGGTTGCCCCCGCCCATCCAGGCGATCTGGTGGTGGAGGATCAGGGTGTTGGGGTAGACGAAGGAGCGCTTCGCCAGGGTCGTGATCACGGCCGCCATGCTCGCGGCGTAGGATTTGACGACCACGTAGACCGGGGCCTGGCTGCCGTCCATCGCCTTGAGGATCTTGTAGCCGGCCATGACCGAACCGCCCGGCGAGCTGTCGATCACGATGAAGATCGGATGTTCGGTGCTCTGGTTGTTGAAGTAATCGATCCGCTCCGCGACGAGGTCGGCGAGGAGGGGCACGACGACGCCGTTGAGGGCGATGCGACGATCGCTCACGAGGAGAACGCCGTCCTTGAACGGCTCGAGCGGGTACTCCCGCGTCTCGGGCACGAGGTCGCGGAGGATCTCGGACTTCTCGCGACGGGTCAGCTCGGTCTGGAGCCGGCCGACCTCCATCTCCAGCTCCGCCTTCTGGATCTTGAACTCGGACTCCTGCAACCGCATCTCGACCATCCGCCCCTCGATGCGCTGGGCGGCGATGGAGTTGGCGACCTTGAGGCGCTCCTCCTCGGCGCGGAGTTCGGCGAGTTCGCGCTCGATCGCTTCGCGGCGTTGCGCGGCGTCGAACGCGGCCTGTTTCGCGACGGCCTCGGTCTCCAGCGAGATCCGGTCGATCCGGGTGCGCAGTTCGGCGACGTCGGCGTTGAGGCGCTCGGAACGGAGGCTGTTCTGGAGCGAGAGCCGCTGGCGTTCGGAATCGAGCGAGAAGAGCTCGCGCCGCAGCCGCTCCTGCGCGAGCGAGTTTTCGGCGGAGACCTTGTCGCGCTCCTTGCGCATCGCCTCGAGCTCGGGGTCGGGTGCGTTGGCGGCCGGGGTCTCGGAGACGACCTCCACCACGGGCGGAAGGTCGGCCGCGGTCGGAGAGGCCACCGGGGCGTCCGCCGCGACCACCACCTCCTCGACCGCCAACACGGGCAGGCAGGGGGCGAGGGCGAGGGTGAAGCCGAGGAGGCCGGAGGAAACAAGTTGGCGGGGGCGGGACGAATGCACCATGAAGACACAGATGGTGGTTTTCCCCGCCGAATCAACCCCCCTCGTGCGGCCCGCGATCGCGGTGCGTCGCCGATGACGATCGTGGTGAATCGCGCCCGTCTGGCGCTGGCGGTGCTCGCTCTCGCGGCGGCCGGGACCCTCGCCGGGTGGCTCCTCCAACCCGACCGGAGGCTCGACCGGGCGTGGGACGGTTTCCTCGAGGGGTTCGCGACGCGGCGGGCCGCGGCGGTGCGCGCCCACCTCGCCGAGGACTACGCCGATCGCTGGGGTCACGACCGCGAGAGCATCGGCGACGAACTGCGGATGGCTTTCTTCCACCTCGAGACGCTCCAGGTCACGGCCACCCGGGTGCGACGCTCGCGCGCGGGCGACGACGCGCGGATCGAGGCGGTGATCCGGGCCGAGGCCACGGGTTCGGCGTTCGCGATCGATTCGGTCGGACTCTTCAACCGCCTGGAGGCGCCCTTCTCGATCGAGTGGCGGCGCGACGCGGGTTTCCCGTGGGCCTGGCGCGTCGTCCGGATCGATCACCCGGACTTCGAGCCGGCGGGATATCGACGGTCCGGCGGATGAGCCTCCGCCGGTTGCGTCGGCGGCGAAGCGGTCTACTCCGAGCCGCTCTCCATCGGCCACCGGGACCGAGCGCGCTTGCGTGAGGGGTGCGCTTCGCCGAGGGTCGGGCATGCCTCGCGACCAGGAGACTCCGGGCCGATCGGCCCGCCGCGCCGGGTTCACCATCCTCGAGCTGCTCACGGTGATCGCGGTGATCGCGATCCTCGCGACGATCCTCATCCCCGTCGTCGGAAACGTGCAGCGCAACGCCAAGAAGGCGAAGACGCGCGTGCAGTTCAGCCAGTGGGGCGCGGCGATCGAGGCGTTCCGGCAGGAATACGGGTTCTATCCGAATTTCGGATCGGCCTTGATCGACGACGCGACCAAGACGCGGCAGTTCGTCGAAACCCTCTCCGGCCGCACCCTCACCGGAGGCGCGCTTGCGAACACGGACCCGGGTCATGTCGCCGGCAACACGAAGCGCATCCGCTTCTACGCGTTCGCGACCGACGACCTCGACGACGCCGCGCCGCCGCGCCTCGTCGACGCCTTCGGCAATCCCGAGATCGCCATGCTGATGGACCGCGACTACAACGGCATCATCAAGGCCGAAGGGAGTGGCGGCGACGGCTATGCGGCCTACCCGACCGTAGGCTCGAGCTGGGCCCCGCCGATCCCTGCGGACGGCATCCGGGCCGGGGTGATCTTCTACTCCCGCGGGGCCAACACCTCGCCGGACGACATCGTCACCTCATGGTGAGCCGCACGCTCACCAGGGCGAAAGGTTCTCGATGCGGAACACGTCGACGATCCGCCGCTCCGACCGTTTCCAGACATAGCGCAGGTGCGCCGAAGGCGTCGGAAGCGTGAGCGCCGGCGGCCGGAAGACGGCGACGCACTCCCCCCGCGCCCGTCGCACGCTGGGATAGACGACGCCCCACGCGCCCTCCGCCCGCCACCGCCGGGCCGCGGCCTGCGGCGGGCCGTAGTCGTCCGGGCCGAGCAACGCCTCGTGCCCCGGCCCGCGCAGGTCGCGCAACGGTCGGCAGACGCGGTTGACGTAGACCCGCATCGTCAGCTCGAGGTCGTCCTCGTCGGTCGCGGCGAGGAAGCGCTCGCGATGGAAACGCGTCTCCGCCACGGCGGTGGCGATCGACTCGGCCCCGTAGTAGACGCCGTGCGCGCCGTCCGAAAAGCGCGACGGCCGCCCGGTGTGGGTGAAGCATGCCATGACGACCGACGCACCCGGGCCCCAGATCCAGTCGGCCCGCGGGACCTGCTGGAGAAGCCCGGCCTCCTGCCGGACGCGCCGGTTCGTCAACGCCTCCACGGCGAAGGCCGCCTCCATCTCCTCGGGCGAGTCAAAGATCCCCTCGAAGACGTTCACCGGGGGGAACTGGCTCGGAATGATCCGGAAGACCTCCGGCCAGTCGACCGCCACCTCGGGTGGCTTGGGGGCGTTGCCGCTCATCCCAGGCTTCCCGGAAGGATCCAACCACCGAGCGGGACGGACGCGTGCGGTGAGTGTAATCGAAAGTGGTGGCATGCCTCGGTTCTCCTGAAGACCGACAGCCGTCTCGGCGGCCGGGTCGGATGCATCGACCGCAGCCACTTGGCATGCCCTTG
>DAIPIQ010000209.1:0-5940 GCA_036770745.1 Opitutaceae bacterium
GCTGAAAGAGCCGGAAAAGCCGGGGATAACCCCCGGCCCACGACTGCGGGTTGCCACCACTTTCGATTACACCCGTCGCGGTGCGGCTCACTGCGCGACCGCGAGCTCGCGGAAGCTCCCGGGCCCGGGCGCCTCGACCCCGGCGAGCAGGTCGTAGCCCGAGGCTCCGGTGATCGCGACCTCCGCGAACCCGCCGACGGGGAGGTCGGCCGGCACGTGGATGCGCCCGTCGATGTCGGGCGCGTCGCCCTCGCCGCGGGCGACCCCCGGGGCCTCGACCAGCACGCGCATCGTGCGGCCGATGGCGGCGCGGCCCAGCTCCTCGGCGATGCCGCGTTGCAGCGCCATGGCCTCGTGGTGGCGCCGCTTCCTGGTGCGCGCGGGGATCTGGTCGTCGAGGGTCGCCGCGCGCGTGCCCTCTTCCTGCGAGTACTCGAAGACCCCGAGCCGGTCGAAGCGCGTGTCGCGGATGAACCCGAGCAGCTCCTCGTGGTCCGCCTCGGTCTCCCCGGGAAAGCCGACGATGAAGGTCGTGCGCAGGGTGATGCCCGGGATCCCGGCGCGGATGTCGCGGACGAGGTCGCGGATGTGCGCCGAGGAGGTCTCGCGCCGCATCGTCCCGAGCATCCCGTCGGCGATGTGCTGCAGCGGCATGTCGACGTAGCGGGCGATCCTCCGGCCGCGGGCGATGGTCTCGATCAACTCGGGGCTCCAGTGCGCCGGATGGGTGTAGAGGATCCGTATCCAGAAATCACCTTCGATGCGGTCGAGCTCGCGCAGCAGGGCCGCGAGCGAGTCGCCGCGGCTCGAGTCCACCGGACTCCGGGGATTCGGCCGGACCTCCCACCGGTCCATCCCGAAGTAGGTCGTGTCCTGGGAGATGAGGTTGATCTCCCGGACGCCCTCCGCGACGAGCGCCCGGGCCTCGCGCACGACCGAATCGATCGTGCGGCTGCGGTGGCGGCCGCGGATCTTCGGGATGATGCAGAAGGAGCACGGGTGGTTGCAGCCCTCGGCGATCTTGAGGTAGGCGGTGTGCCGCGGGGTGAGGCGGAAGCGGGGCGTGTCGTAGTCGGGGATGTAGGTCGACCGGCCTTCGACGAGGTTGGGCGCCGCGTCCGGGGCCGCCGCCGCCGTGGCGAAGAGCCCCTCGATGACGGAGGCGACCTTCGTGACCTGGTCGAGCCCGATGAACGCGTCGACCTCGGGCAGGGCTCCGGGCAGTTCCTTGGAGAAACGCTGCGCCATGCAGCCCGCGACGATCAGCTTCTGCTCGCTCCGGCGCTTGCGCAGGCCGCGCTCCTCGTGCGCTTCCAGGATCGTCTGGATGCTCTCTTCCTTGGCCGAGTTGAGGAACGAGCAGGTGTTCACGATCACCACGTCCGCCTCCGCGGTGTCGGGAGTCAGGGCCATCCCCGCCTGGTGCAGGTGGCCGGCCATGATCTCGGAATCGACCAGGTTTTTGGCGCAACCGAGCGAGATGAGACCCACCTTGATCATGAAGGGCGGACGGGCTCCGCGGGCCGGGGGGCCGGGGCGGCCCGCGTCACTTCTTCGCCTTGGACGATCCCGCCTTGGCGAGGTCGTGCTTGCGACGGAGGTAGGCCTTGCGGCGGGCGCGTTTGACGTACTTGCGGTGCTGTTGGCTCATGAAGGGATCGGATTCCGGCGGAAAAAGCGGAGAGGATGGAGGCAAGGTTTTCGCCGCGTCAAGCGCAGGCCGCCAAGGGTTCCGGTGCACCGCGAATCCGCCGCCGTGCATCGATCGAACGGGGTCCACCCGCCGCGGAGCGTGACACCCGGGTCGAAGGTGCGATCCCGGGGGCGAACTACTCGGCGCGTTTGAACATCGGGTCGGCGGGGTTGCCGCCCGAGAGGAGGTAGGCGACGAGGTCCTTCAGCTCCTCGGGATTGAGCCCGTTGACCAGGCCCGGCGGCATCGTCGAGATCGGATGCGGTTCGCGCGAGCGGAGCGTCGTCGGGTCGATGCGGCGAAGGTCGTCCGCATCGAAGGGATTGGTCATGACCATGAGCATGCCGTCCTCCTCGCGCAGGACGCGGCCGATCAGCACGTCGCCGTTGGGCAGACCGAACTGTTCGCCACCGTAGAGGTCGCTGATCACCTTCGAGGGCTCGATGATGTTCTCCAGGAGATCGCGCACGCTGTAGCGGTTTCCCGCGCCGGTGATGTCGGGCCCGACGCCCGAACCCTCGTCGCCGAAGCGGTGGCAGGCGATGCAGGCGGTGGCGGCGAACATCGCGCGGCCCCGGGCGAAATCCCGGTTCGTGAGGCGCTGGTCGAAGTGCCCCATCGCGCTCTCGACGGTGTAGTCCGCGCCCGGTCCCTCCGGGGCGACCGCGCCTGCGACGAAGGCGTGCGGGGGCTTCGCCGAAAGCTCCGCAAGGCGCGCCCGCTCGGCGGGGTCGGCGATGCGGGCGAGCGTCTCCGTCCGGATGTTGTCGAGGAAGCCGGGAAAACTCATGCCGCCGCGCCACGAGGCGCTGCGGGGGAACCACGAGAAGAATTCGCGGCGCAGCTCCGCCGTCCAGCCGACCGTGGCGTTGCGCAGCAGGTAGGCGTAGGCGATCTGCCGACGGTCGGGCCGGTGCGCCGCGACGCGGCGGAAGGCCGCGGCGTAGCGGTCGTTGCGTGCGACCAGGCGCTCGCCTCCGAGATCCTCGCCGGCGCCGGCCTCGGGTTCGGCGACGCGGAGAAGGGGGATGACCTTCGCGACGATCGTGGGGGACTCGAGAAAGACCAGCAGCTCCGCGAGCATCACGCCGGCCCGAGGATCGGCGTGCGGAAACCGAGGCTCCAGCGCAGCGGCGAGCCGGGCGCGTGCGGCGGGTTCGCCCGGACCCATCCGGGTGAACGCGAGCTGCCAGGCCCGGAGCAGGCCGAGCTGGCGATCGATCGGCTGCGCCGCGAAGTCGATCCGCCCGAGCGCGTCGAGAAGGCGGGTTTGGAAGCGAGGCTCGCCGACCCGGGCGAGGGCGATCAGGGCCTCGATCGCGGCCTGCGGATCCCGTTCGGCGAGCGCGCGCTCGGCCCAGTTGGCGGGGAGCTGCCGCTCCAGCGCGGCGCGGGCGGCGAAACGGACGAAACGATCCGGGTTGGAGAGGTGCGGCCAGGCGGCGGCGATCGCCGAGGGCGGGGTTCCCGGCGCGTGCAGCGCCTCGAGCTCGCGGCGCAGTTTCGCCGCCGGCGTCGGCGGCAGCGGGGCCGCCGGGGCGGTGTCCCCGGTCCCGACGTAGGTCACGCGGTAGAGGGCGGACTGGGTGCGCCGGCCGCCGACGGCGAAGTAGAGCGCGCCGTCGCGGGGATTCACGATCACGTCGGTGAGCGGTAGTGGTTTTCCGGTGACAAACTCCTCGGGACTGGCCCGGAAGGTCGCCCCGTCGGGCTCGAGGTGGATCGCGTAGAGGGTGCCGAACGTCCAGTCGGCGGCGAAGAGCGCCCGCTGGTGGCGGGCGGGGAACCTCGCCCCCGTGCCGAAGGTCGTGCCCGTGGGGGAGCCCGGGCCGATGTCGAGGACGGCCGGCAGGCTGTCGGCGTAGTGGGCCGGCCAGCGGCCCGCTCCGCTGCGCCAGCCGTAGTCGCCGGCGCTGACGAGGTGGTTGATCCGCGTCGGCATGTACCAGGGCGCGCCGATGTCCCACTCCATGTCGGAGTCGTAGGTGAAGAGCTCGCCGTTGCCGTCGAAGGCGATGTCGAAGGCGTTGCGCTTGCCGATCGTGACGAGCTCGATCGTGCGGCCCTCGGGATCGAGGCGGCCGACGTGGCTGCCGGGCGCGTAGATCTCCTTCGCGTGGCCGCGCGCGTCCCACATCCGGGGCAGGAGGTGGTCCTCGCCCCAGCGCACGGGCAGGGTGCGGTCGAGGTTTTCCGGGAGCGCGGTGAAGTTGCCGTTGACGAACCAGATCGAGCGGCCGTCGGGTGCGAGCACGAGGGAGTGCGTGCCGTGCTCGCCGCCCCCGTTCATCCGGCGCAGGAGCCGCACCTCGTCGAAGCGGTCGTCGCCGTCGGTGTCGCGCAGCCGCCAGAGCCCGCGGTGGGCGGCGACTTCGTTGACCATCACGTAGAGGCTGTCGAAGGCGTAGAGGAGGCCGTGCGCGCCGATCGCGTCGGCCGGGATCGAGCCGCGGCGATCCGTGACCTCCCGGCCACCAGGCAGCGTGACCGCGAGGCGCTCGACACCTGCGACGCCGGCGGCTCCGGGAGGCGCGAGGGTGATGCGGTAGAGTCCCCCGAACTGATCCGAGGCGATGAGCCGGCCGCGGGCGTCGATCGTGAGCGCGACCCAGGAGCCCTGCTCCTCCTTCGGCACGGCGTAGAGGAGGTCGACCTTGAAGCCCGGCGCCACTTCGAGATCGGCGGCCGCGCTGGCCTCGGGCAGCGGCGGCGGGCTCTCGATCGTCCGGAGATGGACGTCGCGGAACTCGACCGTCATGGGCGGCCCGGTGTGGAGCTGGAGGGCGAGCCGGCCGGAGCGCGCGCCGCGCTCGGGGTCGTCGTCGATCACCTCCGCGGTGGGCACGCCGTTGAGGAAGTGGCGGAGGCGGTCGCCCTCCGCGAGGATGACGAGCTCGTTCCAATCGCCGGGCCGGTAGGCGGCGACCACGCCTTCGATGGGGGTGAGGACGCCCCGCTTCTCGATCGTCGCCCGGGCGTCGGAGCCGGGCGCGGGCGGGGTCAGCCGGATGCTCTCGCCCGAAGCCATCACGATCCGACGGCCGCCCTCCTCATACAACATCCCGAGGTATTTCCCCTCGGTCGCGATGTCGGCCTGGTATCCGATCACGCGATACGTCGCGGCGTCGGCGACGCGGCTTCGGTACTGGACGCCGGAGTTGGCGCGGCCGGCTTCGTTCCGGCCGGTGAGGCGGAAGCGGAGGCGCAGTTCGAAGTCGGCGGGCGACTCGTCGGCGAGCAGGAGGAAGGTGTTGGCGGGGGTCGGACGCTCGGCGGTCGTCCGGCCGACGATCGCGCCGTCCTCCACGCTCCAGAACGCGGTGTCGCCCTCCCAGCCGGAGAGGTCGCGACCGTTGAAGAGCGCGCGAAAGCCCTCGGGCGCCGCGGCGGGGAGGGGGAGTGTGGAGGCGAGGCAGAGGGGAACGAGGCGGAGCAGGTTGCGCACGGGTGGAGGTCAGGATGTGGCGGTGGGAAAGCCTGCGGCCCGGATCGCGGCGCGGAGGAAGGCGTGGCCGGCCTCGGCGATCTCCCAGGCGGGGGAGAACTCGCGCCAGACGTTGATCGCGTTGGCGAAGGCGGGGTCGGCGCGGCTGAAGGCCTCGACCGTGAGCCAGCCGTCGTAGCCGATCCCGGCGAGGGTGCGGAGCGTATCCGGGAAGTCGATATGGCCCGAACCCGGAGTGCCGCGGTCGTTCTCGCTGAGGTGGACGTGGGCGAGGTGCGGCGCGATCGTGCGGATCGCTCCGGAGAGGTTCTTCTCCTCGATGTTGGCGTGGTGGGTGTCGAACATCGCGCGGACGGCCGGGTGGGCGGCGAGCTCCACGAGGTGGCGGAGCTGGGCCATCGTGTTGCAGAGGTAGCACTCGAAACGGTTGAGGGCCTCCGGGCACAAGGTGACGCCGGCGGCGCGGGCGTGGTCGCCGGCGCCGTGGAGGACCTCGGCGCTGCGCCGGTATTCGTCGGGTTCGATGTCCTGACGCGTGAAGGTGGCGAAGGCGGAATGCAGCGGCCCCGCGAGGATGGAGGATCCGCACTCGGCGGTGCGGTCGATCGTCCACCTCAGGCGATCGAGTGCGCGGGCGCGGGTGGCGGCGTCGGGGCTGGCGGGGTTGGTCTCGGCGGTGACCATCGACACGCAGGTGATGCCGAGTCCGGTGTCGCGAAGGTGTGCGCCGAGGCGGCGGTAGGCGGCGGGATCCTCCTGCCCGGTGAAGATCTCGATGCCGTCGTAGCCGATGGCCTTCAGG
>DAIPIQ010000210.1:0-5910 GCA_036770745.1 Opitutaceae bacterium
GCCGCGCAGACTCCGTCGGAGAATTTAGGACCTCCCGGAAGGTGGACGCCGGCCTTGGACGGCGTTTTCCGCGGACGCCTCGTACGCGAACGTCCCCACGCCTCTCGGCGAGAGGCGTGCCACCTCGGCCACACGAAAAGCGGCCGCCCGGTGGCGCGCCTTTCGCCGAAAGGCGCGAGCCACAAGACTCGGTCCGGCGGCCCGCGCCCGCCTTCCGGCACCGGGTCCCGCGGGTCTCACTCGCGGGTCCATTCCGGGCGGAGGTCGTCGAGCACGGGGAAGCGCGCGCGGAGGCCCGCGACGCTTTCCGGATCGGCCGCGGCGGTGACGACCGCCTCGCCGTCACCGGCCTCGGCGACGACCGTGCCGAAGGGGTCGACGATCGCGGTGCCGCCGGCGTAGACGAACTTCGGGTCGCTCCCGCAACGATTCACGCCCACGACCCACGCCTGGTTCTCGATCGCGCGCGCCTGGAGGAGCACGCGCCAGTGGGCGTGGCGCGCCTCCGGCCAGTTGGCGAGCACCGCGAGGAGCGTCGCGCCGCGCCGCGCCGCGGTGCGGAAGATCTCCGGGAAGCGCAGGTCGTAGCAGATGAACGGCGCGAGCCCGAACGCGCCGCACGGCGCGACCACGACCTCGCCGCCGGCCTCGTAGCGGCGGTGTTCGCCGGTGGGGCTGAAGGGGTGGATCTTCGTGTAGCGGGCGGCGGGCGCGCCGTCGGGCGAGGCGAGCGCGGCCTCGTTGCGCCCGCGGCCGTCGGCGGCGCGCGTCACGATGCCGCCGAGCACCCACGCCCCGTGCCGTCGGGCGAGCGCGGCGAGCAGGCTTTCGGTCTCCCGCGCTTCGCCATCGGCCACCCGCGCGGGATCCATGCTGAATCCGGTGAACCCCATCTCCGGGAGCACGATCAGGTCGCCCGCGGCCGGCCGGGCCCGCTCGAGCAGGCGTTCGACGGTGGCGCGCGTCGCCTCGCGGTCCTCCCAGGTGATGTCGTATTGGAGCGCGTGGATCTTCATGGGCGGAGGCGCGGCTCAGGCGAGGCAGCGGATGACCATCCCGCGGACGACCTCCTCCTGCTCGCGCGGGCGGGAGAGGATGCCCTCGAAGGCGCGGGCGAACTCGAGCTGGTGGTCGATGAGCGCGCGCAGGCCGGGGAGCCTGCCCGGCGGCCCGAGGAGCTTGCCGAGGTACCAGGGGTTCTGGGTGAAGACGTTGAGGTTCGAC
This sequence comes from Opitutaceae bacterium, assembly GCA_036770745.1. Classification (GTDB taxonomy): domain Bacteria; phylum Verrucomicrobiota; class Verrucomicrobiia; order Opitutales; family Opitutaceae; genus DAIPIQ01. Next base: position 1,225 of record DAIPIQ010000210.1, read on the forward strand.
TTCTCGGCGGCGGCCTCGCCGTAGAGCTCTCCGAAGGCGCCCGCGGCCCGCTCCAGCCCGACCTTGTCGACCCCGCGCGGGCCGACGGAGACCTCCCCGCCGAGCATGAGCGCGCGCACCTGGATGAGCAGGCGGTTGCGGTTTTGAAACGAGGAGAGCAGCGGGCGCGCGTCGTGGCCCGCGAAGAAGTGTCGGCGCACCGCGTCGAGCGCCCACGGGAGGTCGCGCGCGAAGAACGCCTCCGCCGCCTCGAAGAAGTCGCCCTCGCCGAACGCCGGCACGAGCGCCTCGACCAGGGCCGGGGTGATCGTCGCCTCGTCCTCGCCGAGGTAGGTGGCGAGCTTCTGGAGCTCGCCGATGAAGAGGCGGGCGTTGCCCGCGGTCTTGCCCACGAGCAGCTCGAGCGCGTCGGCCGCGAGGACGACGTCCCAGCGCGAGAGTTCCTCGGTCGCGAGCGATCCCCAGTCGATCGAGGCCCCGCCGCGACCCCCGCTCTCGCCGACGAGCTCGAAGTCGCCGTGGGCCTCGCACCATTTCGGAAAGCTCCGCCGCCGATCCACCGGCGCGGCGCTCACCACGACCGCGACGTCGGCCGGGTCGATCCGTTCGAGGAGTTCGCGCAGGTCGTCGACGAGTTTGAGCGTGCCCTCGGCGCGGCCGGTCACGGTGTCGGCGAGGAAGTTGACGTCCTTCAACCACACCGCGCGCCGGCCCCCGAAGAGGCCGAGGGTCTGCACGGCCTCGCGGAACCGGCGGATCACGACCTCCAACTCGCCGATGTTTCCGACGTGGCCCGAGATGACCTCGCGGGAAAACTCGTCCATCCCCCGGGCGTCGCGCTCGTGGCGTTCGCGCGCGATCCGGCCGACGAGGTAGTCGTCGGACCCGCAGAGGAAGCGGAAGGGCTTGGGCGAGGCGGCGGGCATGGTCGGGGCGGAGGGGGAGACGAATCCACAACGTCGCGGTCGAGGCAAGGCGCGCGCAACGCGTTGGTTGAGTTTTCGCCGCGAGCCCTTCTAGAGTGCCGGTCCTGTCGATCCTCCCCATGCGAAGCCTTCCCGCTCTCCTCCGCCCGCTCGTCCTCCTCGCCGTGTTGTTCGCCGCCGGCTGCAGCTCCGGCCCGAAGCCGCGGAGCGAGTACGGGCGCGGGGTGGACTTCACCCGCTACCGCACCTTCGCGATCCATCCGGCCCCGACCTTCGCGCCGGGCGTCGACCCGGGCCTCGTCCAGCGGCTCGGCCCGACGCTCACCCAGGCGGCGCGGGTTTCGATGGCGCTCAAGGGGTTCGTCGAGGCCGCCGACCCCGCGGCGGCCGACCTCCTCGTGATCGTGCACGGCTCGGGGCTCCCGAAGACCGCGGCCGAACCCGCGACCGGCGGCGACTGGCTGCGGCGCTACCCGCTCGCCGAAGCCCTGGGCGCGGGCACGCTCCCCGAGGACGCCTACCGCGAGGGCATGGTCGCCGCCGAGGTCTACGAGACGGCGACGCGGCGGCTCGTCTGGGTGGGTTGGATGACGCCGAAGGTCCCGAAGAAGGCCCGGCAGGCGGGCCTCGAAGGCCGGGCCGATCGGGCCGCCGACGGCATGAACCTCGTCTTCGGCCGGTTTCCCGCGATGGGCGGGATGCCGCTGCGTTGATCAGCGGGAGGCGACGCGGCGGGCCGGGGCGTTGATCGCCTCGTCGACCGCGGCCGGCCCGGCGAGCGCGCCGGAGCGGGCGCGCAACAACTCGCGCCGCAGCCAGTCGAGGGCGGCGGTGATCGTGCGGCGTTTCACCGCCTCGCGCGGGCCGGGGTGGTTGAGCCGGCGCGACCACACCCCGCGCGGGGTGTGCAGCCCGAGGAAGATCGTGCCGACCGGCTGATCCTTCCCGCCCGTGCACGAGCCGGCACAGCCCGCGACCGAGAGGCCGTAGTCGGCGTCGAGCGCCTCGGCCACGCCCGAGGCCATCGCGACCGCGGCCTCGGCGCTGACCGCGCCGTGCTGCTTGAGCAGGCACTCCGGCACGTCGAGGAGCTGCACCTTGCAGTCGTTGCCGTCGCAGACGATCCCGCCGGCGAAGACCTTGGCGGCGCCGCAGAGGTCGGTGAAGGCGTTCGAGAGCAGTCCGCCGGTGCAGGATTCGGCGATCGCCAGCTCGTGGTTGTCGTGTCGGAGCATCTCGGCGACGACCTTGACGAGCGAGGTTTCGCCGAAGGCGACGAAATCCGGGCCGAGGCGCTCGCGGCAGCGGTTGGCGGTGATCTGCAACTGCGCGCGCGAGTAGCGCCCGCAGGGCGAGCTCAGCCGCACGTCGACCGCCCCCTGATGGGCGCAGAACGCGACCTCCAGCCCGGGGGTCTCGTCGAAGACCGGCTGGAGCAGCGCCTCCAGCGCCGACTCGCCGATCCCCGCGGTGACCAGTTGCACGTAGGCCTCCTCGCCGCGGAAGAAGCCGCGGGCGGCCAGGCGCGGCACGACCTGCTCCTCGAACATCGGGAGCAACTCCCCGGGCGGGCCGGGGAGCATCGCGAGGATCCGCCCGTCCTGCTCGACCCAGAGGCCGGGGGCGGTGCCGTGGGGATTGGGGAGCACCTCGGCGCGTTCCGGGCGTTGCGCCTGCTTGAGGTTGTTCGCCGTCATCTTGCGGTTGAGCCGGGCGAAACGCTCGCGGATCGCCGCCTCGATCGCCGGGTCGTGGACGAGCCGCTGGCCGAGGGCCTCGGCGATCACCTCGCGGGTGCGGTCGTCGCAGGTCGGGCCGAGCCCGCCGGTGGTGAGGACGAGGTCCGCCTGCGCCCAACTCTCGCGGAACTGCCGGCCGATCGCCTCGGCCCCGTCGCCCACCACGATGTTGCGCTGGAGCGCCAGGCCGCGCCGGTTGAGCGCGCGCCCGATGGAGGTGAGGTGGCCGTTGGCCGTCAGTCCGATGAGAAGTTCTTCGCCTGTGGTGATGAGTTCGACGCGTTTGGCGGCGGGCATGGGTTGGCAGGGTGTCGGAGGTGCCGTCGGAGTGACGCCTGGTCGGGGTGGTCTGGCGGCGTGCTTGGCAAGCGGGCAAGGTAGGCTAGTTTGCGGAAAATGCCAGCATCCGAACCGGTGGACCTCAAAGAGAAGGTGCGACGCTTACCCCACACCCCCGGCGTCTACCTCATGAAGGACCGGCTCGGCCGCATCATCTACGTGGGCAAGGCCCGCGACCTGAAGCGCCGCGTCTCCACCTACTTCCAGGCCTCCCGCCGCACGATCTCCCACCCCAAGATCCGCGCCCTCCTCACGATGATCCGCGACTTCGAGATCCTCGAGGTCAAATCCGAGACCGAGGCCCTCCTGCTCGAGGGCCGGCTGATCAAACAATACCGGCCCAAGTACAACACCGACTTCGTCGACGACAAACGCTTCCTCCTCGTCCGCCTCGACGAGTCGGCCGAGATCCCGCACTTCGGGCTGGTGCGCTTCAAGCGCGACGACCACGCGCGCTACTTCGGGCCGTTCGCCCACGCCGGGCCGCTCCGCCAGACGCTCGCCGAGCTCCGCCGCCGCTTCGGCGTGATCCTCGGCGACGCCCGCCCGCAACGCCTGCCCGACGGCCGCCACCGGCTCTACGACGACGTCCGCCAGGAGATCTTCGGCCACCCCAACGAGGTCACGCGCGAGGAGTACCGCGCCCGGCTCGCCCCCGCGATCGACTTCCTCGAGGGCCGCAGCCGCGAGTGGCTCGCCTCCCTGACCGAGGAGATGAAGCGCGCCGCCGGCAGCCGGAACTTCGAACGCGCCGCCGTGCTCCGCGACCTCGTCTTCGCCCTCGAGAAGACACACTCGCGCACCCGCAGGTTTCTCCGCACCCCCCACACGCCCTCGGGCGACGAGGTCGCGCTGCGCCTCCTCGGCGAGGCCCTCGCGCTCCCCGGCCCGCCGGCGCGGATCGACTGCTTCGACATCTCGCACATCTCAGGCACGTTCGTCGTCGCCTCGGTGGTGCACTTCGCCGCCGGCCGGCCCGACAAGGCGAACTACCGGCGCTTCCGCATCAAGGGCTTCGTCGGCAACGATGATTTCCGCGCGATGGAGGAGGTCGTGGGCCGCCGCTACCGCCGGCTCGCCGAGGAGGCCCGGGCGTTTCCCGACCTCGTCGTGATCGACGGCGGGGCCGGCCAGGTGGGCGCGGCCCTGCGGGCGTTCCTCCGGCTCGAGCTCGCGCCCCCGCCCCTCGTCGGCCTCGCCAAGCGGCGCGAGACGATCGTCTTCAGCGACGGCCGCCCCGACCTCAACCTCCCGCTCCAGCACCCCGGCCTCCAGCTCCTCCAGCGCGTCCGCGACGAGGCCCACCGCTTCGCCAACACCTTCAACGCCGAGCTCCGCTCGAAGCGCATCCGCGAATCCGTGCTCGACGGCTTCGACGGCCTCGGGACGGTGCGCCGCCGCGCCCTCCTCGACCACTTCGGCTCGATCGAGAAACTCCGCGCCGCCTCCCTCGACGCCCTCCAGGACGTCGACGGCATCGGCCCGAAACTCGCCGCCGAGCTCCGGGCGTTCCTCGACGCCGGGCGCGAGCCGGCGGCGGGCGGGCCCCGGCCGGACCCCTGCGGTTGACGAGGTGGACGCCGGCCTTCGGACGGCGTTGCCCGTGGACGCCTCGCACGCGAACGTGCCCACGCCTCTCGGCGAGAGGCGTGCCACCTCGGCCACTCGAAAAGCGCCCGCCA
>DAIPIQ010000032.1:0-24751 GCA_036770745.1 Opitutaceae bacterium
AACGACGGATGCGCTCCATCGCCCGCAGGTAGTCGGTGCGCAGGAGCATCTTCGTACCGCAGAGGCTGTCCTTCACCGGCTGCCCGAGGACGTGGCTGAGCGCCTTTGCGAAGAAGTGGTTGCCGAGCAGGTTGAGGAAGCGCATCGCCCGCGATTCCATCGGGTAGACGAGGCGGCTGCCGTTGGCGAATTCGGCCGCGCCGCTCGCGATCGCCTCGAGGAACTTGACGAGGTCCTCCGGAGGCGCGGTCAGGTCGGCGTCCTGGATCACGAGCACCTCGCCCCGGGCGACGGCGAACCCCGCGCGGACGGCGTCCCATTTCCCCCGGCCCGGTTGGCGGATCGCGCGCACGAGGTGCGGGCCGGAATAGGCGGCGACCTCGCGCTCGATGACCGACCAGGTGTCGTCGGTGCTGTTGCCCTCCACGAAGACGACCTCGGTGCGCCGACCGAGCACGGGGATGCGCTCGAGGGAGGCGCGGATGTTGCCGGCCTCATTGCGGGCGGGCACGACGACCGTGCAGGTGCAGTCGCCGTCGAGCCGCGGGGGGATCCGCGGCCGGGCGACGAGCGCGACGGTCATCCCGAGGTCGCGCAGGAGCGGCAGCCGCACCGCGATGCGGTTGAGCAGGGGTGTGAGGAGCGGGAGGTCGAACGGGAGGAACTGCAGCGTCTCCTTGCGCACGACCTCCCAACCGGCGAGCTCGAGGAGGTTGGCGAGGTCCTCGTGCGAGAGCCAGTTGCTCGGTGGCTGCGGCATGACGGCGCCGAAGGCCTCGGCCGCGCGCAGCACGAAGCGCCACGGGGTGTTGAGGGTCGTGAGGTGCAGGCGGGTGCGCGCGTGGGCCGAGCGTTTGATCCGCTCGAGCGCGCCCTGGATGTCGGGCAGGTAGCCGATGAGGTGGTTGAGGACGATGTGGTCGAAGCCCTCGGCGGTCTCCGAGGCGCCCGCGTCGGCCACGCGGAACTCGCACGCGGGATCGTCGTTGGCCTCGACGGCCCGGGCGATCATCGCCGGGCTGAAGTCCACCCCGAGCCCCCGCGAGGGTCGCAGCGCGCGGAGCAGCGCGCCGGCCCCGCAACCGAGCTCGAGCACGCGCGCGCCCTCGGGGATGCGTTGCCGGTGCCAGGCGATGAGCTGACGATGGAAACCGGCCTGCAAACGGCGGGCGCGCGCGTCGTTGGCCGCGACGTGGTCGAAGTGCCGCACGAGCGCGGCCGGGGAGGGGTCGTTCGCACGCTCCGCGGCGAGCGGTCGCGGAAAGCCTTGGGATGCGGAGCGCGGGGGCGGCGTCTTCACGGCAGGTTGCGAAGGAACTCCCGCATGTAGGCCCCGGCGGCCGTGGTGTCGGCCTCGGGCACGGTGAACTCGAAGGGCGGGAAATTCGGCTTCCAGCCCTCCGGTCGCGGTGGCCGCAGGGCGAGGTCGATCCCTGCGATGCGGCTTGCGCGCATGGTGAAGCCGGGGCGGAAACGCCGCTCCTCGATCGTCTCGAGGAGGAACTCGGGTCCGAGTCGCGAGCGGTCCACGGCCGCGACGACGCCCGTGGCCGGGTCGTGCTCGAATCGCTGGAAGACGTAGACCTCGCGGTAGGTGCGCTCGCGCAGGTGAAACGCCATCTGCTCGGCGCGCTCGGAGAAGACCTCGACCGACATCGCCGGCCGGCGCTCGAGCACCGCGGGCAACGGCGACGGGAGGATGTAGAGGTTGCGACGGTCGCGGTGCTCGCGGACGAACTCCTGTTGCCAGCGCACCTCCTGGAACGAGAGGAAGGTCTCGGTCGCCATCGCGCTCGCCGCGATCGGCACGGCCCCGAGCAGCAGCCACGCGAGCGGCGTCGCCAGCACCGGCGGCCAGACGGCGGGGCGACGGATCCAGCGCCCGGCCGCAAAACCCGCAGCGAGCGCGAAGAGGAGCAGCAGCGGAAGGGCGAGCCGGCTCGCCACGTAGTCGTGGAGCTGACCCCAGTGGTAGCAGAGCAGGAGGAGGAAGTTCACGAGCACGAGCGCGCCGAAGACGGCGGTCGCACCGACCTCGGGCTCGGTCCCGAGCGCCCGCACCCGGCGCAAGGCGTAGAGCAGGAAGAAGAGCAGGGCCACGAGCCCGCACGCCGAAAGCACCGGGGAACCAAGCTGGTAGCCGTCGACCACGAAGAGGAACTCGATCGCATGCCCCAGGTTGGCCGGAAGGAACGAGAAGCCGAAGGGGCTCTCCATCCCGCTCTCGAGCTGCCAGTAGCCCTTGTTGACCTCGAAGATCCGGTTCTGCAGCGGGATCGCGAAGAGGAGCACGGGCGCGGCGACCATCGCCCACGAAACGCGCAGCCTCCGCTCGCGCCACCACGCCCAGGCGAGGACCACCCCGGCGCCGGCGACGAAGAGCGCCGACTCGTAGCGCACCTGCGCGAGCAGCACCGCGCCGAGCACGAGCGCGTCAAGCGAGGCGTCGCCGGGCTCGTCGAGGTGACGGAAGGCGAGGAGCAGGACGACGCAGAGCAGGAGGAGGTTGAGCATCTCGAAGCCCGCACCGGTCGCGTTGCCGGCGAGCAGCGGCAGGCCGCCGAGGAGGAGCACGACGAGGAGACCGGCGTTGCGGGCGCGCCCGAGGCGCGCGCCGACCATCCCGGCGGCCACGAGGAGCGCGTAGGAGACGACGGCGTTGAGGAGAAAGACGTTCCCCACGCGGTAGCCCGTGAGGTCGTGGAGGACCGAGAGGAGGAACGGGAAGAGGAGCGGCCGCTTGTCGAGCACTCCGCCGAGGGTCGAGTAGACGCCGTTGAGGTCGTGGGTCTTGAGCGGCACGAAGACCTCGCGCTCGAAGTGCATGTTCATCGCCGCGGTGCTCAGGACGAACTCGTCCATCAGGATCTTGAAACCCCGCGGCCCGTGCACCTGCCAGAGCACCGCGACCGCAAGCGCGAGAAGGAGCAGCCTCCAGTCGACGAGCTCGCGGATCCCGAGACCGCGGTCGGTGCGCGCCAGCCGCACGAGGGCGAGGGCGAACGCGAGCGCGGCGGCGGCGATCAGGTAGTACCCGAAATGCTGGACGATCCCGAGCGCCGCGGAGGACGGGATCAGGACGAAGCCGGCGGCCGTGGTGGCGATCGCGAGGACGCCGAAGAGGGCCAGGCGGATGAGGAGCCCGGGACGCATGGTGTGTGTTCTCCCAAAACGGCCGATGCTCCCGGCGCTGAAGGAAATTTCCCATCCGGCGCCGGGGCTTTCACCTCAGGCGCGGACGTCCGAGACGGGAGGTGCGAAACGGGAAGGTGGACGCAGGCCTCAGGACCGCTTCGTGCGGTCGTGCCTTTCGGCGAAAGGCACGCTACCGGGCAGGCGCTTTTCGTACGTCCGAGGTGGCACGCCTCTCGCCGAGAGGCGTGGGGCGGTTGGTCGGCGCGCGTTCGCGCAACACGCCGCCCAGAGGCCGGCGGCCACCTTTCGACGGCATCGTCACGGTTCTGGGGACACACGCCGAGTGCTTGCCGGTGCAGGACCGGGAGGCCCCTCGAAGGAGCGGCAAGCGGGACGCTTGCCACCACGGCGGACTGGCACGCCGGAAAAGAAAAGCCGCCCGGCGGACCGGGCGGCTTGTGCCAAACAAATGCCCCTCGCTTCAGGGCGAGTACGAGACGTTGCCGACGCCGCTCACCGCGACCAACTGGGTGTCGGTCGAGTTGATGGTCGCCGGATAGGCCTCGCCCCGCACCGTTTCCACATTGCGGAGGTAGCGGTCGGTCTCGGTGCCGATGAGGCTGGCCGAGGCCACGGAGTCCGCACCCTGCTCCATGAAGTACTGCTGGGCGGCGCCGTTGAGCTGGCGCAGGTTGTTGGTGATCGTCTTGTCCTGCGAATGCGTGCGGATCTTCTGCCAGGTCGGCACGGCCATCGCGGCGAGAAGACCGATGATCACGACGACGATCATGATCTCGACCAACGTGAAGCCTTTCCTCGATGTCATGTTGGATTCGGGTTGGTTTCGGTCGCGGGTGGACGGCGGCCTCGCGGTCGAAGCGACCGGACCCGCCCCTTTCGAGCCCCGCCTCGACCGCGGGTGGCGGAGCGAGGGAGGTCCTCAAAAAGAAAGCCGCCCGGAACCAGGCCGGACGGCTCTCTGAGAAACCACCGACCGTGGCTTACGGCGTGTAGACGACGTCGCCCTGACCGCTCGTGGCGGTGAGAGTCGCATCCGTGGCGTTGATCGTCGCGGGATACGTTTCGCTGCGGACCGTGGCCACGCTCTTGATGTACTTGTCGGTCTCGGTGCCGACGAGGTTGGCCGAAGTGACCGACGTCGCGCCCTGCTCGAGGAAGTACTGCTGGGCGGCGGCGTTGAGCTGCCGAAGGTTGTTGGTGATGGTCTTGTCCTGAGAGGTCCGGCGGACCTTCTGGAAGGCCGGGATGGCCATCGCGGCGAGGAGGCCGATGATGACGACCACGATCATGATTTCGACGAGGGTGAAACCCTTCTTGCTGTTCTGATGCTTCATATGATGGATGATTTCCGATGTTGATGTTTCTGGACGGCTGAGCCGCTTGGGTGGGAGCAACGACGCCCCGCCGCGGGGCCTTGAGTGCGGGGCCGGCGAAAATCCTGCGAATCCCACCCCCTCGCCACCGCGACCGAGGACTTGCGCTCAGACGACTCGCCGATTCGCTCAAGCGGCCTGGGTGATCTCCCGATGCAGACGGGGGATTCTCCTCACGAAAACGCCGCTCTCCGCCACCATGCGCCTTCCCCGCCTCCTTCTTCTCCCGATCTTCGCGCTGTTTCTCGCCGGGGTCGCCACGGCCGCACCCGCCCTCGAGACCGTCGTGCTCGCCAACGGCGACCGCCTCTCCGGCCGGGTCCTCAAGGAGGAGAACGGCGTCCTCCACTTCCGCTCCGAGATCCTCGGCCTGCTCCTGATCGATGCGGCGAAGGCGACGATCGAACGCTCCACCGAGGCCGAGATCGACCTCCAGCTCGCTGCGACCAACGCACCCGAGGCCGGCGCGCCCGTGTCCTCCGAAAAGGCGGAGACGCCGAAACCTCCCGCCGCCGCGCATGCCGTCGCCAAGGACGCCGCCGCCAAGGTGAAGTCCCCGTGGACGCGCCGGCTCGAGTTCGGCCTGACCAGCCAGAGCGGTCGCCGCGACCGCCTCGACGTCTCCACCCGGGCCAACTTCGACTACCGAAAGGACGCGACCGAGGTCCGGGTCCAGGGCCGCTACCTCTACGGCGAAGCCGACGATCGGCGCACCACGGACTCGTTCCTCGCGAGTGCGCGGGCGAGGCGCGAACTCTCGAAACGCACGTTCGCCCAGGCCGAGACCCGCTACGAATCCGACGGGATCAAGCGCATCGACCACGACCTCACCCAGAGCCTCGGCTTCGGGCGCAACCTCATCGACCGCGAGAACCTTCGCCTCGCCTTCGGCGCCGGCGGGGCCGCGCGCTATCGCGATCCCCGGATCGACGACAGCGACTGGAACTACCTCGTCGACGCCTTCCAGGACCTCTCCTACGCCTTCAACAGCCGCCTCAAGGTCACTCAGGACCTCTCCGTGCAGCTCGCGCCGTTCAACGAGAACGAGTACCTCGTGAAGCTCAACGCCGCCCTCAGCAGCAAGATCACCAACACGCTGAGCATGAGCATGCGCTACGAGTTCGAGTACGACGGCACGCTGCTGCCCGACGCCCGCGAGAGCCAGCGCATCGTCACCTCTGTCGGTTACGCCTTCTGAGGCGTAGACCTGCGGTTGCAAGGTGGCCGCGGGCCTCAGGACGGGGGTGATTGAAAGCTGTGGCAACCCGCAGTCGTGGGCCGGGGTTTACCCCCGGCTTCTGCGGCTCTTTCTGTCGGAAGCCGGGGTTGAACCCCGGCCCACGACCACGGCATGCAAGGTCACCATGGTCGTTGCATCCGAATCGGCCGGGCTTCCGGCCGGGCTTGCGTCGACCGGAAGCCGGGATGCCGGGCGTGAAGCCCGGCCCACGGGGACCTCCTTCAACGACCGGAGGTCGGGGCCGCCCGCTTGCGCGGCTTCCGCGCCGGCGACTTTCGCGCCGCCACCGGGCGCGCGTCGCCCCACAGGCTCTCCAGCCGGTAGCGATCGCGTGTTTCCGGGGTCAGCAGGTGGACCATGACGTCGAACGCGTCGATCACGCTCCACCCGCTCCCCGTCTCCGCATCGATGCCGACCAGCCGCGTGCCCGCCTCCTTCAGCACGCGATCCAACTCCACTCGCAACGCCCGGAGGTGCGGCTCCGAGGTCGCCGAGGCGATCACGAGGAAATTGGTGATCGAGGATTGCGCGCTGACGTCGAGGACCACGATGTCCTCGGCCTTCTTGTCGTCGAGCGCCCGGCGGAGGAGCTCGACGAGTCTCGTGGTGGCGGAGTCGGTTTTCTTCTTCTTCGTCTTGGTGGGCATGCGTGGGCGGTACAGTTCGTCCTTCTCGATCCGGTCTGCGACAGGTGCGGGCAGGAAATGTCTCGCGGGAAGTCCGAGCAAAATCCGCCGGCGGATCTCGCTCGAGCTGATCTCGATCCGATGGCCCTCGAGCCGGTGGAGGCGCGCCGGCCCGGCCGTCGGGGCGGGGACGCCGGGGCGATCGAGGACGATGAACTCGACGAGTTCGGCGAGGGCCCCGATCTCGCGCCAGTCCGCGAGGCGCGCGGCCTGATCGGCCCCGATGATCCAGAAAAGTTCCGCCTCCGGGTGGAGCCGGCGCAGGGCGCGCGCGGTGTCGATGGTGTAGCTCGTGCCGCCGCGCTCGAGCTCGAGCGTGGAGACCTCCATCCCGGGCTCCGACGCAAGCGCGGCCCGCAGCAGCTCGACGCGCAGCGGAGCGGCCAGCCCCGGTTCGCGCTCCTTGAGCGGCGCGTGCGCCGCGGGCATGAAGACGACGCGATCGAGCCCCATCCGTTCGCGCGCATCCCGGGCGATGGTCAGGTGCCCGAGGTGCACGGGGTCGAAGCTGCCGCCGAGCACGCCGATCCGAGGCCGCGCGGAGTCACTCATCCCATCGGGAGCAGTTGGACCACGGAGGGCACGGAGGGAGCATGGAGTCCACGGAGCGTTGCCTCACTTTCGTGCGATTTCTCGTCTCCCCCGGGAGGTGGGCGGACACTCGAAGCATGGAACTCTCCGAAACACCACTCTGCGAAGCTCTCCTGGAAGCTCTGTGGCCTCGGTGTCCATTCCGACCGCCTTTCCCAGGCTCATGCGGCGCCCGCCCGCTCCGCCGCTCACGGCGCCAGGTGGCGGCACAACATCTCCCGGAGCCGCCCGAGCGCGCGCCGTTCCCGCCGGCTGACCTGTTGCTCCGAAATCCCCTCATCGGCCGCCACCTCTGCCAAGGTCCGCGATCCGCCGCCAGACAATCCGAAACGCGCCTCGACGACCGCGCGCTGCTTGGCCGTGAGCTCGGCGCAACCCCGGCGCACGCACGCGAAATCGTCCTGCGCCGCGACCTGCACGGCCGGCGAATCCTCCGGCGCGGCGACGAGTGCGAACTCGCCTTGCTCGTCGGCCGCGGCGTGCCGGGCCGCGAGCAACCCGGCCGCGGGAGGTGACGCCCCGCCCGCGAGCGCGGCGCTCACGGCGTTGACCGGGGCATGGACCGGCAGCAGTTCGCGCAGCAGGTGGTTGCGAACGCGCCGGGTGATCCACGCCGCGAAATAGGCCTCCGGGTGTGCCGCCGACGGATCGACGCGGTCGATCGCCTGGAGCAGGGCGAGCGCGCCCTCCTGCGCACAATCCGACCGCTGCCCGGAGTCGTGGACGGTCCGCCCCACGATCCGCCGGACGAGACCGAGGTGCTCATCGAAGAGCTCGCGCTGCGCATCCTTGTAGCGCCGATACTCCGCGCGCAGGCGCGGGGCCAGCCGACGGCGCAGGTCGGACCACTGGCGTTGGGAAAGCACGGCGTCGAGTTCGCCCAAGGCGAACCGCTCGACGTCCCAGACCGCGCAAAGCCGTTGGGCGATCGCGCTCCCGAGACCACCACGGACCTGGGCAAACGCCCAGGCGACGAGCGTGTGCTTGTGCTCCAGCGGCAGCGCCATCAGCGCCGCCCGCCCACCGACGCCCTGCCGCCGCCCCGGCAGGCCGAGCGCCTCCACCCCGACGGCGAACAATCCCTCCCAGTCCGCGACGGTCAGCACCCAGTCGAGCCGGCCGCGAAAGCGCGCGACCACCGCCCGAGCCCCGGAGGGGAGCGACGCCGGCGGCGGATCAAGACGAGGAAGCGGGAGCGGTTCGTGCATGCGGCCCGGGAGCGGGCACGACCATGCCCGTTCGCCCGGGTCTGGCAAGCCGGCCACCCCCGCGCCGGGGCGCGGCCGAAGGAGCGGCGGCATCCGTGCCGCCGTGTGCACCGTCCACAAAGGGGTTGTTCCCCCACCCCGGTCGGGCTAGGTCTTCCGCATGCCTCGTTCGGACATCCCCGTCCCGGATCGCTCGCGGCGATCGGGCTTGGGGATCGTGATCCGTCCGGGGCGCCGCACACCCCGCCGCCGGCCCCCGACGACGACGAGGTTCCCACGAAACAAACCCGCGCACGCCTTCGCGACGCGGGTTTCCCCGTCCCAGGAATCCTCGCTCCATGAAGACCCGCGCCCCGTCTGAGATCCGCAACTTCGCGATCGTCGGCCACGCCTCCTCGGGCAAGACGATGCTCGCCGAGGCCATGCTCGCCTGCAGCGGCGTGGTCGGCCGCCTCGGCAGCATCGCCTCCGGCACGACGGTCTCGGATTTCCACGTGAGCGAGAAACAGCACGGCATGTCCGTGCACGCCTCGCTCCTCCACACGGAGTGGCGGGGGGTGAAGTTCAACCTCATCGACACGCCCGGCTACCAGGACTTCCTCGGCGAGGGGCTTGGGGCGCTGCGCGTCGGCGACTTCGCCCTCGTCGTGGTCCACGCCATGCACGGGGTCGCGGTCGGCACGGACAAGGTCTGGTCCTGCGCGGGCGGTTTCGCCCTGCCCAGGATGATCGTGGTCAACGCCCTGGACAAGGAGACGGCCGACTTCGAGGCCGTGCTCGCCGACGTGCGCGCGCACTTCGGCCGCAACGTCTTCCCCCTCACGCTTCCGATCAACGCCGGGCCCGGCTTCAACGAGGTGCTCGACGTCCTGCGCAGCGAGGTCGTCGTCTACGCGACCGACGGCTCCGGAAGGTTCACGGAAGCCGCCGCGACGGGTGCGCTCGCCGCGCGCGTCCGCGCCCTCCATCGCGAGCTGATCGAGTACGTCGCCGAATCGGATCCGCTGCTGATGGAGCGGTTCTTCGAGCAGGACGGCCTTTCCGAGGAGGAGATGCGCGCGGGGATCCACCGGGCGGTGCAGGAGGGCGTCTTCATCCCGCTCTTCGCCACCGCGGCCGAGCGCAACGTCGGCGTCGCCCGCCTGATGGACTTCATCGCCAAGTACGGCTCCTCGCCCGTCGACCGCCTCGTCGTCGAGGCGCACGACGAGGCCGGCGCGCCCGTCGAGCTCGCCCTCGGCGGGGCCGAGCCCGTGTGCCACGTCTTCAAGACGATGAACGAGCCGGGCGTCGGCGAGCTCTCCTTCTTCCGCGTCTACTCGGGCGCCGTCCGGAGCGGCTCGGAGCTCTTCAACACCTCGCGCAAGGCGACGGAACGCATCGGCCAGCTCTTCCTCCTCCAGGGTCGCGAGCGCACGCCCGTGCCGGCGCTCGCCGCCGGCGACCTCGGGGCCGCGGTGAAACTGCGCGACACCCACACCGGCGACACGCTCTGCTCGCCCCGCCTGCCCGTCTCGCTCCCCCGCGTGACGTATCCCCGGCCCAACATCCACGCCGCGCTGAAACTGCGCAACCAGGGCGACGACGAACGCATCGCGATCGGCCTCGCCACCCTCCACGAGGAGGACCCGACGTTCCTCTGGCGCGTCGACCCCGAGGTCCGCCAGACGATCCTCTCCGGCCAGGGGGAGGTGCACCTCCAGATCATCGTCGAGCGGCTGAAGCGGCGCTTCGGCGTCGAGGTCGACCTCGAGGAGCCGCGCGTCCCGTTCCGCGAGACGATCCGCGGCCGGGCCGAGTCCCGCTACCGCCACAAGAAACAGACGGGCGGGGCCGGCCAGTTCGCCGAGGTCTGGATGCGCGTCGAGCCCGCGGCCCCCGGGCCCGGGATCGACTTCCGCCAGTCGCTCGTCGGCACGAACGTCGACCGCGTCTTCGTGCCCTCGGTCGAGAAGGGCGTGCGCACCGCCTGCGGCGAGGGGATCGTCGCGGGCCACCGCGTCGTCGACGTGACGGTCGACTTCTTCGACGGAAAGATGCACCCGGTCGATTCGAAGGACGTGGCGTTCCAGATCGCCGGCTACTTCGCCTTCAAGGAGGCCGCGGCCAACGCCGCCCCCTGCCTGCTCGAGCCCGTCCACACGGTCGTCGTCACCGCGCCCGACGAGCACCTCGGCGACGTGCTGGGCGACATCGGGGCGCGGCGCGGTCGTATCCTCGGAGTGGAGACGGAGGGCCGGCTCCAGGTCGTGCGGGCGCTCGTCCCGCAGCGGGAGCTGCACCGCTACAGCACGACCGTGCGCTCGCTCACCGGCGGCCGGGGCTCGCACGCGGAGGAGTTCAGCCACTACGAGCCGATGCCGGCCGAGCTCGAGGCCCGTGTGATCGCCGAGGCGAAGGCCCGGCGCGAGGCCGGCGACGGCCGCCGGCATTGAGCCCGGGGCGTCTCCTCGGGCTCGGCCGTGACGACGCGGCCGGAAGGTGGACGCCGGCCTCCGGACGGCGTTTCCCGCGAGCGAACCGGGCACGACGCGGTCCGGGCCTGCGACCACCCTCGCGTGCCCTCGTGGGCCGGGGTTCATCTCCGGCTTCCGACCGAAAGACGCCGCAGAAGCCGGGGATGAACCCCGGCCCACGACCGTCCATCGCCAGGATTCTTCCGATCGCGTGCCGTCCCCGCGCTCAGCCGTCGCGCGAGCGCATGACCTGGCGGAGCCGGTCGATGTAGTCGGCCACGAAGGCGCGCGGCTCGAGCTTCTGCGCGTCCTCCAGGAACGTGAGCGCGGCGCGGTAGTCGCCCTGCTCGACCTTCATCCGGGCGAGCGCGTGCCAGGCGCGCACGCGGGAGGCCTCGACGCGGGCGGCGTTGCCGTAGGAGAACTCGGCCTCCGCCTTGCGGCCCGAGGCGAGGTAGTGGTCGCCGAGGGTGATCAGCGCGGGGCCGTTCATCGGATCGCGCCGCACCACCTCTTCGAGCAGGCTCGCGGCCCCGACCCCGTCGCCCGCGGCGAGGGCGGCGCGGGCGCGGAGGTTGAGCAGGGCGACCTCCTCGGCCGGGCTCCACCCGGAGCGGTCCGAACGGTCGAGGAAGGTGAGGAACGTGGTCGCGGCCTCGGGCGCGGCGCGCGAGCCGAGGGCCTCGCCGATGCGCAGGGCGCGCACCGCGGTGAGCGAGCCGGAGCGCAGGGCGGCGAGGTAGGGCTCGAGCGCGAGGTCGGGCAGGCCGCCGTTGAGGTAGATGTCGCCGAGCAGCGCCTGGGTCGCGGCGGTCGCGGCCTGTTTGCCGTGCACGACCTCGAGGTTCGCGGCCGCCTCGAGCGGTCGGGAGAGGCCGAGCAGCGCGTTGGCCTGCATGAGCCAGAGGCCGGTGTCGTCCATGTCGCCCTGGAGCAGGCCGTCGATCATCCCGACGACCTCGGGGTGGGCCTGGAGCGCGATCAGGGCGTTGAGCTTGCCCATCTGCCAGTCGCGGCTGTCGGGCTGGCGGATCAGGGCCTCGCGGTAGGCGTCGAGCGCCTCGGAGGGCCGGCCGGTGTTGAGGAACGCGTAGCCGAGCAGGCCGAAGAGGCCGCCGTTGCCGGCGCCGATCTCGAGCGCCTGGGTGAGCGGGACGATCGCCTCCTTGTGGCGCCCGGTCTGGATGAGCGCGAGGCCGAGGTTCTGGTAGGCGCGGAAGAAGTTGGGGAACTTGCGGATCGCGGTCTCGTAGAGGGCGATCGCCTCGGCGGTCTTCTGTTGCTGGAGGAGGAAGCTGCCGAGGGTGAAGTCGAGCGCGGCGCTGGAGTCGGGCTTCAGGGCGGTGCGAAGCAGGGCGATCGCCTGCCCGGGATCCGTCGCCGCGAGCGCGGCGACCTTCTGGAAGAGTTCGCCCTCCTCGCTCGTGATCCGCGGGTTGATCGTGAGATCGAAGCCGTAGGTCCCGGTGAAGCGCTTCACGAACTCGGGGTTCGACCACGTGTTCTCGGTGAGCGGATACACCGACGGGATCGCCGACGCCGGAGCGGCGGCGCAGGACGCGGCGACGAGAAGCAGGAGCGGTTTTTTCATGGGTTCAGAATCTGAAGCCGATCGGCAGGATGTAGCGGGCGCGCACGACCTCGCCGTTCTTCCTGGGCGGCGACCAGCGCCACTGCGAAGCGGCCGTGCGCGCCGCCTCCTCGAGCTCGGCGTGCGAGCTCTCCACGACCCCGAGCACGGTGGTGGCCCCGCGCTCGTCGATCATGACCTCGAGCCGCACCATGCCCGAGACACGCTCGCGGCGGAAGCGCATCGGCACGTCCATCTTCACCTGCTGGAGGGCGCGCGGCGGCTCGTCGAGGTCCTCGACGTCGAAGAGCCGCATGTCGGCCACCGCGTCGGCCTGCACGTCGAAGCCGCCGAAGCCGAGGGCGCCCGACAGGGCGTCCCCGAAGCCGGGATTGAGCGCGAGTTCGAGCTGGCTGAGGCTCATCGGCGGAGGCGGTTCGGTCATCCGCGGAGGCGGCTCCTCCTGGCGCTCCGGCTCGGGCGGCTCCTCGATCTCGGGAGGAGGAGGCGGCGGCGGCGGAGCGACGTCGAAGGTGGTCAGCTTGCGCGGCGAGGTGTCCCAGCGGCTGAGGATCTGGGTGAAGGTCAGGACGACGAAGATGGCGAGCGTGCACCCGGCCCCGAGCAGGCAGGTGCGCAGCAGCCGGAGCGGCCGGGCCCGGGTGCGCGCGAGCAGGGCGCCCGCCGGGATGGCTTCACTCGGTCGAGACATTGACGGTCAGCGCCCCGGCGAGCTTGGCCTCGTCGATCACCCGCACGAGCAGCTCGGTCGTCACGAGGCGGTCGGCCTGGACGATCACCGGGAGCTTTTCGCGCTGGCCGAGGCGCCGGACGATCGAACGCACGCCGGCGACGCCGATCTCGCGACCGCCGTAGACCACCTTGCCGCCCTCGGTGATGGCGATGAGGATGCTGTTCTTCTCGAGGTCGACGGCCGAGGCGGCCTCGGGTTTGTTCACCTCGACCCCCGTCTCCTCCACGAAGACGGTCGTGACGATGAAGAAGATCAGGAGGATGAACACCATGTCGATGAGCGGCGACATGTTGATCTCCTCGCCCCCGGGAGCGACGTCGGAGAAACGGCGTTTCAGGCTCATGCGGCGGCCCTCCCGCGGTGGAACCGCTGCACGGTGGCGATCTCGAGTTGGGAGAAGAAGAGCGCGACCCGATCGAGCCGTCGCCGGGCGGCGTTGAGCAGCACGTAGCCGGGGATCGCGAGGACGAGACCGGTCTGCGTGGTGATCAGCGCCTCGGAGATCCCGCCGGCGACGACGTCGACGGTGGCGCCGCCCGAACCGTTGGAAAGTCCCGAGAAGGTGCTGAGCATCCCCGCGACCGTCCCGAGCAGGCCGAGCAACGGCGCCGCCCCCACCAGGACGGCGGCGAGCGCGATCAACCGCTCGTAGACCGGCAGGTGGATCGCGCGGATCTCCTCCACCCGCCGGCGGATCTGATCCTCGTCCACGACCGCATCCTGGGCGTAGCGCACGGCCTCGCCGACCAGCCCGCGCGCCTCGCGCGGCTGGTCGACCCAGTGCATCCACTCGTCGGCCGGCGTGGTCGCGAACTCGCTCCCGCGCAACTCCAGCAGCACCCCGGCGAGCAGTCCGTAGAGGACGACGCCGAGGATCGCCAACGGGATCATGATGAACCCTCCGGAGACCCAGAGGCCGAGGACCTCCTCGTTGAGGAACTCGAGCATGAACTCAGGCCTCCTCCCCCGCCGGCGGCCGGGCCGCCGAGACGCCGTTGATGAAGCCGATCGCCATCGTCTCCATCCGCGCCACGATCGACCGCGCCCGTTGGGCGAGGAAGGCGTGGAGGATGAGCGCGGGGATCGCGACGATCAGGCCGAACTCCGTGGTGATGAGCGCCTCGGAGATGCCCGAGGAGAGCTGGCGGGCGTCGCCCGTGCCGAAGATCGTGATCAACTTGAAGGTGTTGATCATGCCCGTGACGGTCCCGAGCAGACCGAGCAGCGGCGCCGCCGCCGCGGTGATGCTGATGACCGAGAGGAGCCGGTTCACCCTGGGCTGCGTCTCCAGGATCTTCTCGAGGCAGATCTCCTCCAACAACTCCTTGGGCTCGTGGGCGGCCTCGACCGCCGCCTGCAACAGGTCGCCCGCGGGTCCTCCGATCTTCTGCGCCTCGCGGCGGGCCTCGGGAAGGTCGCCCGCGCGCACCAGCCGCACGAGCTTCGGCACCTGCTCGGGGCCGACCATCCGGATTCCCGACATCTCCATGGTCTTGTAGACGCCGACCGCCAGCGAGACGAGGGCCGAGAAGAGGATCGGGTAGATCCAGATGCCGCCCTTGCGGATGTGCTCGACGAGGGTCTCGTCGGTCGACTCCAGCGCGATGGCCCGCCCGAGGGTGGTGTCGACCGGCAGGAGGCCCGGCGTGCCCGGCGCGACCTCGCGCAGGGTCGCCGCTCCGCGGAACGGCAGCACCGCCGGCTGGCCGGAGGCGCCCTGGGTGGCGAGCCCGGCGACCGCGCCGTCTCCAGAAACGAAATACGCCGCCGGACCGAAGAGCAGGAAGCGGCCGCCCGCCTGTTCGCCGCGGGGGCCGATCGCCCGGCCCTCGAAGTGATCGCCGCCGAGGAGCCGCTCCGTCCTCGCGAAGCCCTCGCGCAGGCCCTCGACGAGCGCCTCGAAGCGGGCCTCGACCGTCGTGTCGGCGGCGTCGAGGCGCGCGGTGAGCGCGTCCCACTTCGCGCCGTGAAGCTGGTATTCGGCCGGATGGGCCCGCGCCGGGAGCTGGGTGAGGTACTCGAGGAGCAGGCTCTCCAGGTAGTCGATCTCGTCGTTGCGCAGCTTGACGTCCTGCTCCAGCGCGGCCAGCTCGACGCCGGCGTTGTCACCAAGCCGCGAATACCGCCGCGCCTCCTCGCGCAGCGTCAACGCCCGCGCCTGCAGCTCCAGCATCCGCGTGGCGAGCGGGATCTTCCCCTCCGCGATCTCCCGACGCTTCGCCGAGAGGTCGGCCAGCGCCGCGGCCAGTCGCGCATCGGCGACGGGATCCGCCACGACGGGTGCGACCACGAACGTTCCGACCAGCAGGCACAGTCCCGAAAGTTTCGCTCTCATGGATCAGTCCAGGGTCGCGGGCACCGCGACGAACTCGGCGGCGCGGTCGCCGCGGTGCACGGCCACGGAACGCAGGATCGCCTGCGCCGATTCGGGGGCGGGCGTCCAGGCCCAGCCGTCGGCGCCGGGCGCGCCGACCCCGGCCTCGGCCCCGGTCGCGTCGACGTAGATCGCGCCGGCGAGGCCGAAGTAGAGCGTGGTGACCTCGACCGAACGCCCGTCGGCGAGCGGGCGCACGGTGGTGTCCACGCTGATCCCGCTGTTGAACTTGTCGGCGAGGGAGAGGATCCCGGCGATCGCCTGGAAGCGTTGGGCGAGCGGGGCCCGCGTCTTCTCGGGATCCTCGGGGATCCGTCGCACCAGCGGGGCGAGCTCCTCCTGAAGCGGTTGAGGCAGGCGTCGGTGGAGGGCGAGCGCGCGGGCCTCGAGCTCGGGGAGCAGGGCGCGCAGGGCGCCGGCCGTCGCGACGAGTCCGTCGCGCTCCCCGGTGAGCGCGTCGCGCTTCCCCGCCACGCTTGCGCCCGCTTCGCGGCCTTCGCGGATGCGATCCTCCAGGGTCGCGATCTCGCCCTCCAGCAGGCGGATCGAATCGGCGAGGATCCGTTGCTCCTCGATCCACTGCGCGGCCTCGGCCGACAGGGTCTTCCGCACCTCGATCCACTCGCGATACACGCCGCGCAGCGCCGCCGGGCCGTCCGCCGCCGCGGCGACGGATGCCGGCCACGGGGCCGCGAGCGCGATTCCCAACACGATCCATCGACTCATGCCGAACCCCTTAGCGCCTTTCATACCAACCGGCTTCGCGGATTGGCGGATTTCGTCGACGAACCGGGGACGCGTCGCGGGATTCATGGCACGAACCCGGCCGGGCGCCCGGGGCCTCGCGCGTTGGCCGGGAATCTGCTCAGTGGTCCGTCATGTCCGATCCCGAAGCCAATCTCGCCCGCCTCGGGCTGGAGCTCCCCGACGTGCCGCAGGCCGGGGGGAACTACCTTCCGTTCCGCCGGGCGGGGCGTCTCCTTTTCCTCGCCGGGGTGATCGCCACCGATCGCGACGGCTCGATCCGCGCCGGGCGGGTCGGCGGCGGTGTCTCGATCGAGGAGGGCCGGGCGGCCGCGCGCCTCTGCGCGCTCAACGCCCTCGCCGCGATGCGCCTCGGGGCCGGCGGCCTCGGGCGCGTGCGCCAGATCGTTTCGCTGAGCGGCTACGTCAACGCGGTCGCCGGCTTCGACGCGAGCCCGCAGGTGATCAACGGTGCGAGCGACCTGCTCGTCGAGGTCTTCGGCGAGGCGGGCCGGCACGCCCGCGCCGCGGTCGCCGTCGCCGGTCTCCCCAAGAACTCCACCGTGGAGATCCAGCTCGTCTGTGAACTCGACCACGAGGCTTGAGCCGAAGCCGGTGGACCACGGGCCGACGCCGCCCGAGACGATCCTCGACGAGCTCGCCCGCTACGCCCGCCACGCCGCCGACTACACGGAGCCGGACTCGCTCGAGCGCGCCGCCCTCGGTACGACGGTCTTCCTCGCGGAGACCACCCTCGCGACCCGCCTGGGGCGGTTCGTCGCCTACATCTTCCAGGACATCATCCACAAGGGCTACGTGATCGCCCTCGCCCACGGGCCGATCCGCGAGGCCGCGGTCCTTCACACGCGCATCCACTCGAGCTGCGTGACCTCCGAGACGCTGCGAGGCTGCGATTGCGACTGCCTGCAACAGCTCGAGGGCGCGATGGCCAAGATCGCGGCCGAGGGGGTCGGCGTCCTCTTCTACCTGCTCCAGGAGGGTCGCGGCGTCGGCTACGCCGCCAAGGCCCGGGACCGCATGCTCGTCCAGGCCAGCGGCGACACCCTCTCGACCTTCGCCGCCTACGAACTGCTCGGCCTGCGCAAGGACTACCGCCAGTACCGCAACGTCGGGGACATCGTCCGCATCCTCGGGCTGCGCGCCCGCTGGGTCCTGCTCACGAACAATCCCGACAAGGCCGAGGCGATGCGCCGTCAGGGCCTCGAGGTCGAACGCACCGAGTCGCTCGAGTACGAGCCCGGCCCCTTCAATCTCTTCTACCTGAGGTCGAAGGCAGACTCCGGCCACGCCCTGAAACGCCCGCAGGGCTCGCCGTTGCGCAGCGTCCAACCGCCCGAGCCGGTCGTGCCCTTCAAGCCCCGGATCCTCGAGAACGCACGCCGCTTCATCCACATGGCGGACTACTTCCTCCCGATCCGCCCGATCGACGACGAGGTGCTCGTCTCCGAAAGGGAGATCCGCGACCTCTTCCCCGAGGGTCCGATCGCCGGCCACCTCCAGGATCGCGGCGGGGTGGTCCTCGGGCACCGCGCCCTTCGCGGCAACCGGCTGCTGGTGCGGGTCGACTTCAAGCGCCTCGCGGATCTCGCGCGGGAACAGCCGGCGCACCCGCTCACCTCGCTGCTCTACCGGCCCTACTGGTTCCGCGTGCACGTCTACTACGACATCGTGAGCGGGCACGACGTCGTGATCCTCACCCACGGCCGCACCGAAAGCTACGACGTGCCCGTCGTCCGCATCCAGAGCGAGTCGATCTTCGACCGCTTCCCGATCATCGCCGACGACAACAAGGCGAAGTACCGCGAGGCCGTGCGCCACATCGTGGCCCACGGGGTCGGGGTCATCGCCCTCGTCTATCAGGACGGGCGCGGCGCCGGCTTCGGGGCGATGGCGATGGACCGGATGATGCTCGAGCAGGGCCAGAGCTACAGCAGCGCCGAATCCTACGCGAAACTCGGGATCGGCTTCGACCAGCGCGACTACGACGGGATCTTCGCCGTGCTCAAGCTCCACCTCCCCGGCGCCCGCATCCGGATGATCATGAACTCGCCCAACAGCCTCGTCTCGAAGATCGAATACGCCGCCTCGATCGTCCGCAACGGGCTCGACGTGGTCGACTGGATCTTCCTCGACTCCGCGCACCACTGACCCGCTCACCCGCCGCGGGTCTCGGCCTCCGGCCGCGTGAGCCGGGCGATCGCGTCCCGACAGGCCGGATGCGCCGCCTGCAGCTCGTCGCGCCGCCCGGGCTCGTACTCCGAAGCGTCGAAGGCCGGCGCGAGGGTGCAGCCGAGGAGCGAGTACGCCGCCGGATCCCCGGTCACCGGTCGCGCCCCCATCCACACGCCCGCCGGAACGACCTGCTGCGGCGTCTCCCCGCGGAGCGGATCGGGACCGATCCGGATGCAGGCGTGTCCACCATCCGGATACAGGAGCAGGAGGTCGACCGGCGCGCCCGAGTGGAAGTGCCAGATCTCGTCCGTCCCGAGGCGGTGCAGCGCCGAGAAGTCGCGCGGGGTGAGGAGCAGGAGGATGGCCGAGGCGACCGGCCGGCCCGGACCGTCGGCCGCGGGCAGGGTCCGCGCGCTCCGGTAGGTCACGGCGAACCACGCCCCCTCGTGCGGGATCCTCTCCATGCGAAACCGCGCGATCAGCGCCGCGGCGGCGGGCCCCGGGGCGCCGGGATCACTCACCGTCGGGCTTGGGAACGGTTGCCTCGTATCGGTCCCAGTTCGAGGTGAGCTCGCGGAGGACCGCCCCGCCCGCGCGCCACGCGTTCTCCAGCGAGGGGATGTAGGCGGAGTAGCCGCCCTTCTTCTCGCCGCTCAGGCTCTCCTCGGCGGTGATGCCCTCGTGCTGCATCACGAAGTTGCTCGCGGTGCGCAACACGAGCACGCGGCTCACGTCGACGCGACCGGCGTTCGCGAGGAAGGTCAGCGCCTGCAGGGTGCCCGTGTCCTCCATCGCGGAGGTGACGAACTCGCCCGCGCCCTCCGTCCAGTAGTCGACCCAGTCGTTGGCCCACTGGTTGAGCAGCGCGCCGTGCCAGTAGGTCATGGCGGCGAGCTGGTCGCCCTTGAGGACGAACGGCGGCCGTTGCGCCACCGGGAACCCGACGTAGCGGGCCCGCAGCTCCGCCGCGCCCTCGCCGTCGAGCAGCGGGATGTCCCGGGTGAGTCGATACGCCCACTCGACGAGCCCCGGATCGAGCCGGTAGCGGACGCCCTCGACGTCCTGCGGCAACGGCTGCTGGTAGGGCCGGGTGCGCCGCAGCGGCAGGTAACCGGTCGTCCAGTCGGCCGGCATCTCCCGCGGATCGATCTCGTGCGCGAGGTCGCCGTCGATCACCCACTCCGCCCAGGCCGCGCTGCCGAGCGACATGTCGTGCGGATCCGCGCCGGCGATCCCGGCGACGAGCCAGTAGGCCTTGGTGAGGTCGAAGCGCGGATCCATTCCCAGCCCCATGATCGTCGAGGCGGAGCGGAACGTGCCGATCCCGGTCACGACCCCGAGCACGCCGGTCGCGGGATCGTAGCGCAGATCCCGATAACCCTGCGGAAGCGCGAGGCGCTCCGCGAGCGGCCACCGCTCCACCCAGTATTGAAACTCCCCGGGCTGGTCGCCGGTGTCCTCCCCGATCTCGAACATCGCCACCACGACCGCGCGGATCGGGATCGTGGCGTGCGCGGGGGCGAGCGCGGCAAAACCCGCCGCCAGGAGGAAAGGGAACCGTCGCAGGATCGTGGGGACCATGCCGCCGACCAACAGGTTTCGTGCCAGCGGGCGCCGGAATCCGTCCCGCCGTTGGCGCCTCGCCTGCTTTCCCTCCCCACCCTTCCCTCTCATGCTCGAACGCCTCTTCAAGCTTTCGGAGCGCGGCGTGACCGTGCGCACCGAAGTCCTCGCGGGACTGACGACGTTCGCCGCCATGGCCTACATCATCGCGGTCAACCCCGGCATCCTCGCCAACGCCGGGATGCCGCGCGAACCGCTCATCACCGTCACCGCGCTCGCCGCCGCGACCGGGTGCCTGTTGATGGCCTTCCTGACCAACCGCCCGATCGCGCTCGCCCCGGGCATGGGCACGAACGCCTACTTCGCCTTCGTGATCTGCCTCGGGATGAACGTGCCCTGGCAGGCCGCGCTCTCGCTCACGTTCTGGAACGGCGTGATCTTCCTGCTCCTCTCCGTCACCGGGATCCGGAGCCGGCTCGCCGACTCGCTCCCGGCCGGGGTCAAGATCGGCATCCAGGCCGGGATCGGCTTCTTCATCGCCTTCATCGGCCTGCAGAACGTCGACATCGTGATCGGCGACGCGGCCACGCTCGTCACGATCGGCAGCCTCACCTCGCCCGCCTCGATCCTCGCGCTCGTCGGGGTCGTCCTCATCGGCGTGCTCACCATCCGGCGGGTGCCGGGCGCGATCCTCCTCGTGATCGTGTTGCTCACCGCCCTCGGCCTCCTCGTGCCGACGCCGGAGGGCGGCCGGGTGACGTCGCTGCCGGACGCCATCGTGGGTCCTCCTCCGGGAATCGGCCCGGTCTTCGGGCAGTTGGACCTCCTGTATCCATTCAACCACTTCAGCGGTCAGACGCTCACCGTGCTCCTCACCCTCCTGATGCTCGACCTCTTCGACAGCATCGGCACCCTCGTCGGCCTGGCCCGGCGCGCGGGGTTCATGGACGCGGCGGGGCGCATGCCCGACATGGGCCGCGCGCTCTCCGCCGACGCGATCGCGACCTCCGCCGGCGCGGTCCTCGGCACCTCGACCACCACCGCCTACATCGAGTCCGCCGCGGGCGTGGAGGCGGGCGGGCGCACCGGGCTCACCCCGGTCGTGGTCGCCGGCTGCTTCCTCCTCTCGTTGTTCTTCACGCCGCTGATCACCGCGATCCCGGCGATGGCGACCACGCCGGCGCTGGTGGCGGTGGGCGTGTTCATGGCGCAGGGGTTGCGCGACCTCCGCTACGACGACCTCGCGGAGACGACCGCGGCGATCCTCACGATGCTGATGATCCCGCTGACCTTCAGCATCACCGAGGGCATCGGCCTGGGCCTCGTCACGTGGTCCGCCATGATGGCGTGCACCGGCCGCGCGCGGGCGGTCCCGCCGCTGACCTACGGCCTCGCCGGGGCGTTCGTCCTCTACTACGTCCTGCGATGAGCGCGGGCGCCGAAGGATCGCGCGCCGCCGGGCTCAGCCGGAGGGCCTTCCTCGGAGCCGGGGCCGCGACGGGCCTCGCCCTCGGAGCGGTCGCCGCCGACCCGCGCCCGGCCCCGGCGATCGCGCAGGCCCCGGCCGCGACCCGTCGCCCGCACGCCCGGCGGCGTTCGATCGCCGACACCTTCGAGGCGGTCAAACGCGAGGGCTCGCCCGCCGAGCTCTACCGCTTCCTCTACGCGCTGCCGAAGGGCGGCGACATCCACCACCACATGGGCGGCGCGGTCCTCCCCGAGGTGTGGTGGGAGGTGGCGACCGACTCCGCGCGCAACGGCGGCCAGGTGTTCCACACCCGCCACCGGCTCGGCGACGCGCCGTTGCCGCCCGAGCTGCGCGCCCGCACCGGGCCGCACTCGGTGCGCTGGTTGACCATCCACCAGGCGCTCCTCGACACGCTCGAGCCGGCGCTGCGCGCGGACTTCAAACCGCTGCCCGAACTCGACGCCGACGAGCGGCGTGCGTGGCTGTCGTCCATCGTCCTCGACTCGGCCGACGAGGGCCGCAACGAGTTCTTTGAGTACCACTGGCCGCGCCTCGGTTCTCTGCTCCAGGACATCACCGTGATCAGCGAGGTGCTCCTCGACAACCTGCGGCGCTTCGCGGCCGAGGGCGTGCGGTACCTCGAGATCATGAGCGGCCCCTTCGGGTTCCGCGCGACCGACGGCACGACCATGAGCCCGGAGGCCGCGGAGGCGCATTTCAAGCGACTCCTCGACGGCGAGGCCGCGCGCGCCACCGGCGTGCGGGTGCGCTTCCAGACCGTCGTGCTGCGCTTCGCCCCCGACGCGGAGGAGCACGTGCGCCGCCAAAGCGCCTGGCTGGCATCGCACCGCGACCTCTGGCGGGGGCTCAACCTCGCGGGCCGCGAGGACGACAACCGCGGCCACCCCGCACGCTTCACCGACGTCTTCGACGAAGTTCTCCGCACCCACCCGGGGATCGGCCTCGCGATTCATGCCGGCGAATCGGAGACGCGCGACACCCACATCGCCGAAACGCTGCGTCTCGGGGCCACGCGGATCGGGCACGCCTGCAACCTCATCCTCGATCCCGACACCCTGCGCGCGATGCGCTGCGGGCGTTTCCTCCTCGAGATCAACCTCATCTCCAACCACCTCCTCGGCTACGTGCCCGACCCCGCGCGGCACCCGTTTCCAATCTACCTCCGCCAGGGCATCCCCTGCTGCCTCAACACCGACGACCGCGGGATGTGGTCGTCGAACCTGACCGACGAATACTTCGTCGCCGTCTCGCGCTTCAACCTCTCCTGGTCCGAACTGGTCGCCCTCGGACGCTGGAGCCTGGAGTTCGCCTTCCTCGACGAGACGGAGCGCGCGGAGCTCCTCGCGGACCACGACCGCGCGCTGGAGGCGTTCGCCGCGGGCTTCGAAGGAGCCTCGTGGCGCAGCCGGCTCGCCGCCGTGCCCGCCACGACCCATGGCTACGGTCGCGCGCATTTCCCCTTCACCCTCTGACCCCCCGCCGATGACCGCCCTCACCCGCTTCTCCGTGCCCCCGCTCCACTCGGTCTCCCGCGAACTCGCGGCCGTCGCCTCGGGCCGGAGGCCGCCCGGACGCGTCCTGACCGGCGCGCGGATCCTCAGCACCTACACCGAGCGCATCCTCGACGGTCGCGAGGTCTGGATCGCCTGCGGCCGCATCGCCGCGATCAAGCCCGCCGGCACGTGTCTCCGGCATCCGGATACGGTCTTCCAGGACGTCGCGGGCGGGATCCTCGCCCCGGGCCTCGTGGATCCGCACATCCACATCGAGAGCAGCATGATGACGGCCTGCGCCTACGCCGAGGCCGCGCTCCTCAACGGCACCACGACGATCTTCTGCGACAGCCACGAGATCGGAAACGTCTGCGACGTGCGCGGGATCGAGTGGATGCTCGAGGACGCCCGCCGCGCCCCGCTCAACATCTTCCTGACCCTCCCCTCGACGATCCCGGCCACCCACGACGGGCTCGAGACCTGTGGCGGCGACCTCACCGCCGAGAAGGCGGGCGCACTCTTCGACCGCTGGCCCGAGATCGTCGCGCTCGGCGAGAAGATGGACTTCGTGCCCGTGTGTCTCGGCGACGAGCGCAGCCACGCCATCCTCGCCGCCGCCCACCGGCGCGACCGCGTGGTCTCGGGCCACGTCTACGGGCGGGAGTTCGTCGCCGCCTACGCCGCGAGCGGCGTGACCGACACGCACGAGGCGATCGATCGCGGGATCGCCGACGACTTCCTGGAGGCCGGCCTCTGGGTCTTCCTGCGCGGCGGCCCGCCCACCACCCCGTGGCACAGCCTGCCCGAGGCGATCCGCGTCGTCACCCAGCTCGGAGCGTCGCCCAAGCGCGTCTGCGTGTGCACCGACGACCGCGACGCCGACGACCTTTTCCTCTTCGGGCTCGACTGGGTGACCCGCCAGGCCGTGCACGCCGGCGTGCCGCCCTGGACGGCGTGGAGCATGGGCTCGCTCCACCCGGCCACGCGCTACCGCCTCGACGGCGAGCTCGGCGCGCTCGGCCACAGCCGCCGGGCCGACATCGTCCTGCTCGACGATTCGCTCCGGGTGCGCTCGACCTGGTATGGCGGCGTGCCGGTCGTCGAAGACGGCCGCATCACCTCGGCGCTCGACGAGCAACTCTCCCGCGGGCGCTACGTCTACCCGGAGGCGGCGCGGACCACCGTCCGGCTCCCGCCGACCCCGGCGCTGCTTCCGAATCTCCCGCCGCGACCCTGCACGGTGCATTTCATCCGCACGGAACTCCCCGGGATCGTCACGCTCCACCGCACCGCCGCCTTCGATCCGGCGACCTGTCGGGATTGGGCGGCGTTCCTCGCGGCCAACGACCTCTGCCACCTCGCGGTGATCGAACGCCACGGAAAGTCCGGTGCGGTCGCGCATTCGTTCCTCCAGAACTTCGGGCTGCGCGAGGGCGCGGTCGCCAGCAGCGTCGGCCACGACGCACACAACGTCATCGTCGCCGGGACCGGCGAGGCCGACATGCGCGTCGCCCTCGAGGCGATCCGCGAGACGCAGGGCGGCGTCGTGGTCGTGCGCGGTGGCGCGATCGTCGCCCGGGTCGACCTGCCGATCGCCGGCCTCATCTCGGACCTGCGCGCGACCGGCGTCGCGGCGGCCACCACCGCCCTCAAGGCGGCCTGGATCGAGGCCGGCTGCACCCTGCCCTACATGGGCTTCAACCTGCTGCCCCTCTCGGTGATCCCGGAGCTGCGCCTCACCGACAAGGGCCTCGTCAAGGTACCGGAAATGGAACTGCAGCCGCTCTTCGCCTGAGGGAGGTCCTGAATTCTCCGACGGGGTCTGCGTTGAGGGCCGTGCCGGCAGGCCGCAAGGCGGAGA